>NZ_JADBQK010000009.1:234440-306334 GCF_014895885.1 Enterobacter cloacae complex sp. P17RS | reverse complement strand
AATTTATCACCCTCTTAAGATTAACGTACTATACTAACTTTTAATCGACAGTTTTTTGATGTACGGATGAAGATATTATCATCAATGTAGCAATAACCACAGATAATATTTGCCATATTGAATATCTGAAATCAGCTGCTGTAGCCAAGAATAACAATGAAAGATTACTCATTAACCCGCTCATGCATATTGCAAAAATAGCTATATTTGTGTAAGCATTTCCTTTTGCTTTCACAAAGTAAGAAACACATCTAATCATTATTAAAATTGAAATGATATAATAAATATATACCTTAAACGGTATCGTATCCGCAACTAAAGTAAAAAATCCAATCAACTTATTGGCAGTATCTTCATTGATATGTTTAAAGTAAAAACCCTGATCATTGCTTTGTATCCCGGGATGGAATGGATAATATGTGTGACCATTCACAGTCTTACCAGATAGTACTGAAAAAACATACCATCTGTGCTTAAAATACGCACCAGGATGCTCAAAAATGATTCGCACCCAATCATATTTAAGTTTACTCTGGTCTTTAGCATCAATATTTATGGGAATAACAGAAAAAACAGGAAAATTAGCCTCTCTGCTGTTCGCATCTTTCATTTCTTTAAGAAGCTTTCCTTTGTCTTTTCCTTTTATCATATAATCAGGGATAACGATTTTATTCTCATCAATAGAAATGCAAGCAAAATCCCAACCAACCAAAGAACCTAAGCTAGGAGTTTTTATTGCATTGCTGTTAATTGCAAAAACAAATAGTAACGACGTCAATAAAAATATAATTGTGGACACTATAGATTTTATAAAACCTTCAAGAAAGCCACTTCTCTTATTTAAAAAATACATTAAGAAAAGGCCCATCGAAATAAATACCGATGGTATAAATCCATTAACCCTAACTGCTGTAGCTATCAATAAAGAAAATAAGCACAGCATTATCCAGAATCGCTTAGGTGTCTGAGAATAAGCATATATAGATATTCCGGATATTGATAATGCACACATCATTACCACATCTTTCCAGACATTTAATGAGATTAAAAACAAGGGAGGCCAAAACCCGACAAAAAACATGATAAGTAGTCTTTTAGATATCTTTTCTGTCAATACATTTGCAAGCATTGCTACTGAGCTCCAGTATAACAACTGAAACACGAGGAACAACAACTCTGGCCTGTTTGTCAACTTAATCAGTAACATCCAGAAATATGACATTATAACTGGATGTGCAGTGTAAACCGGTATTATGCCTGCTGCTTGTTTATATTGTTCAAGAGTATCATACGAAATAAACCCAGGACATAAAATATAATACACAGAATAGGCTATAACAACGGCGACCATGTACGAAAGTAAAGAATTTAATTTTGCATAGTTATCAGTGGACAGTTTTAGATTAATATTCATTACCACTCCTTTTTATCATATCAACTTGCGCAATTATTTATTAAACAATTCAGTTATTGAGTTTTTAGGCTGACGTTCGATATCTGCCTGAATAAACCCTAATAAAAGCTGCATACCTAAAATAATAGGTAACGCAGACAACATCACGGTTCCCCCACTAGCCAACTCATTTAAAAATATAGATCTATACCAACCAAACAATCCATATAAAACACCAAACATTGATAATAAAAGCCCACTAAATAGCTCAATTGAAGCAACTGAAAAGTCTCTCAAATAATAATTATAAATAATTCTTTTGATTGCATTTTTTAAATGACCTTTCAAGAATGGAAATACTATTTTCTTGATGTGAAGATTAGATTCTTCATCTTCATAGATAGCATCCATTGGAACATCCACAACTTTCGCATTAATTAAATTCAATCTAAACAGTATATCGGACTCAAAAAAATATCGCTTGCTTAATTTATCAAGATTTATTTTCTTTAAGGCAAATGATGAAATAGCTGTATAACCATTTGTTGGATCGAATATGTTATAATAGCCAGATGAAAATTTTGTCATAAAAGAAAGTACAGTGTTGCCAAAGAGTCTGATTTTCGGCATAGGCTTTAAACTTTCTACGTCATAAAATCGATTACCCTTCGTATAATCTGCAAACTCTTTCGAGATAGGATTTATAAAATCACCAATCAAGGAGGGATCCATTTGCCCGTCACCATCTAACTTGACAACAATATCCACATTATCTTCAAGGCTAGCTAAGTAACCGCTTATGACAGCCCCACCTACCCCTTTATTCTCATTATTAAATATCACTTTAACTCGTGGATCTATGCAATTCTGCTGAACATATTCCCCTGACAGCTCTGGACATTTATCATCAACAACATAAATAATAGCCACCTCATTTCCGATGTTATTTATCACATCTAGAATATGTTTCTTCACCTTGTAGCAAGGGATAACAACAGCAACTTTCATATCTTTACGCATTGTTTTCATTAGTAAAAACCATTTTTTTTGCCAGAATATAACTGATAAAAAACAAAATAAATTCTACCAGTACCTTACTTATAAATGTGACACCAACATTTTTCTCTCCACAGTATATTTCTTTCGAAATCCAAAGTAAAAAGCTACTCAATGCTGTCATGAAGAGCCAGTAAATACAAAATTTAATAAAAGACTCTGAGGATGGTTTTTTATTGAAGGTATATTTACCATTAACAAAATAGCCTAGTAACGCGGCGCTTCCTCTTGATAAAATATTAGCCAGAATAATATCTATGCCTACTGTTGATAATATAGTATAGATGACCGAGTCAAAAGCAAATTGCAAAATGCCAAACAAGAAAAACAAACCGACTTTTTTCATTATCAATCCCCCAGAACATTAACTTTTGACAATACCATACATTATATTTTTTCTCTAGGATTTAATGGTACGTTTATGTCCATTAGGTTACTTAACTTTAACTAAAATAACGACAGCCCTCCCGGGGAAGGAATTTTTTAGCGAAAACAGCTACTTTCATAGAGAGAATCTCCGACACTAACTCTTCAGCGAAGACTTAGACTAATGTTTCTTTATCTGAATAATGACTCATCTAGTTATCTTCGCTTACTTGATACAACTCACACGTAACATTAGTTGATTGTTATCAAATCAATTATATACCTACAATTAAAATGCTGTGGTTATTTTTTAAGTTACTTAGTGCAATTTATGTGCGCATACTATCCCTGATTGTGAAATGTGTCAGAACGATAAACTATATTATTTGTAAATTTGCCAATGAATTAAGGGATAAAAAAAGGGCCAGCCTTTCGGCCAGCCCTTTCTAACAGGATGTCGCTTAAGCGAATCTTAGTTCAGACGCTCTTTAATACGAGCAGACTTACCAGTACGCTCACGCAGGTAGTACAGTTTAGCTTTACGTACAGCACCACGACGTTTAACAGCAATGCTGTCAACTACCGGAGAGTGAGTCTGGAAGACACGCTCAACGCCTTCGCCGTTGGAAATTTTACGAACAGTGAATGCAGAGTGCAGACCGCGGTTACGAATAGCGATAACCACGCCCTCGAATGCCTGCAGACGTTTTTTGGAACCTTCAACAACCCATACTTTCACTTCCACGGTGTCACCTGGACGGAAGGAAGGTACGTCCTGCTTCATCTGCTCTTGTTCAAGTTGCTTAATAATGTTGCTCATAATTTAATCTCTTATCCTGGGTAAACTGATATTCGGGAGCGTATTACGCCTTCCCATCATGTTCATGCTGCTGTTGCGCGTGTTCAGTTTTGAACTCGGCCAGCAACTTTGCTTGCTCTTCAGTCAGAGCCAGGTTTTCCAGAAGTTCAGGTCTTCTAAGCCAGGTTCGGCCCAGCGACTGCTTCAAACGCCAGCGACGTATCTCGGCATGGTTTCCAGACAGTAACACTGCCGGTACTTCCACCCCTTCTAACACTTCAGGACGAGTATAGTGTGGACAGTCCAGCAATCCATCGGCAAAGGAATCTTCCGTTGCCGAAGCTTCATGGCCCAGAACCCCCGGAATAAACCGGGCGACGGAGTCAATCAGCGTCATTGCCGGTAACTCACCACCGCTGAGAACGTAATCGCCGATAGACCATTCTTCGTCAATCTCGGTTTGAATTACGCGCTCATCTATCCCTTCGTAGCGCCCACAGACCAGAATCAGCTTTTGATTCGTCGCCAGTTCGCTCACGCCCGCTTGATCAAGCTTGCGTCCCTGAGGTGACAGATAAATCACCTTTGCGCCTTCACCTGCCGCGGCTTTTGCTGTGTGAATGGCGTCCCGTAAGGGTTGCACCATCATTAACATCCCCGGTCCGCCGCCGTAAGGACGATCGTCCACGGTACGGTGCCGGTCATGAGTAAAGTCACGAGGACTCCAGCTCTGGATGCTCAGCAGGCCATTCTTTACTGCCCGGCCAGTTACCCCGTAATCGGTAATCGCGCGGAACATTTCAGGAAACAGGCTAATTATGCCAATCCACATAGCGCCGTCTTTTACCGTTTATCCGGAGAATTTAAAAACCAGGATCCCAATCTACTTCAATGGTTTGAGTAGTGAGATCGACTTTCTTGATAACCTGTCCATCGAGGAACGGGACCAGCCGCTCCTTGATGCCAAATGCATCTTTCAGGTTTGCCTTAATGACGAGAACGTCATTTGACCCGGTTTCCATCATATCGATGACTTTCCCCAGGCTGTAACCTTCAGTGGTGACTACCTGGCAGCCCATAAGGTCTTTCCAGTAGTAGTCGCCCTCTTCCAGCTGTGGCAACTGCGACGAATCCACGACAATTTCACAATTAGTCAGCGCATTCGCGGCATCACGATCGTCAATGCCTTTCAGCTTGATGATGATGTCCTGATTGTGGTGACGCCAGCTTTCCAGCTCGACCTCTTCCCACTTACCGGCTTTCTGGATGAACCAGGGCTGGTAATCAAAAATGCTATCAGCGTCTTCAGTGGAGGAAAACACTCTGAGCCAACCACGGATACCGTAGCAAGAACCCATTTTTCCCAATACGATCGGTTCAACAGGTGCTTTATTGCTCATCATGACCACCGTGACAGATTAAGCTGCTTTGTTTGCTGCTTTGATCAGCGTAGCAACGCGATCGGAAACAGTAGCGCCCTGGCCAACCCAGTGAGCGATACGATCCAGATCCAGACGGGTTTCTTCTTCTGCGCCAGAGGCCAGTGGGTTGAAGAAACCAACGCGCTCAATGAAGCGACCGTTGCGTGCATTACGGCTGTCAGTCACAACAACCTGGTAGAACGGACGCTTTTTAGCGCCGTGACGTGCTAAACGAATAGTTACCATAACATCCTCTTGTGTGAATAAAACAACCGGGCCCCATCGAGGAACGGAGCCCGGGTGTCATATTAAAAGCCCGAAAATTTTACTCATTTTCGGGCAAAAAGCAATCTCAAAAGCGATTAACGCCCTGGAAAACCGGGAGGCATCATGCCTTTCATGCCGCGCATCATCTTCGCCATGCCGCCTTTCTTCATTTTCTTCATCATGCGCTGCATGTCGTCGAACTGTTTCAGAAGGCGGTTAACGTCCTGCACCTGCATGCCGCAACCGGCAGCGATACGGCGCTTACGGGAACCTTTGATGATTTCTGGCTTGGCTCGTTCTTTCAGCGTCATGGAATTAATGATCGCCTCCATACGCACCAGCACTTTGTCATCCATCTGGGATTTAACGTTGTCAGGGATCTGGCCCATGCCCGGCAGTTTGCCCATCAGGCTTGCCATGCCGCCCATGTTTTTCATCTGACGCAGCTGCTCAAGGAAGTCGGTCAGATCGAAACCGTCACCTTTTTTCAGCTTGCTGGCGAGCTTTTCAGCCTGCGCGCGGTCAACCTTGCTCTCGATATCTTCGATCAGCGACAGCACGTCGCCCATGCCGAGGATACGGGAGGCGATACGGTCCGGGTGGAACGGCTCCAGCGCTTCGGTTTTCTCGCCCACGCCGAGGAACTTGATTGGCTTACCGGTGATATGACGAATAGAAAGTGCCGCACCGCCGCGGGCATCACCGTCCACTTTGGTCAGCACCACGCCGGTTAACGGCAGCGCTTCGTTAAACGCTTTCGCGGTATTTGCCGCATCCTGACCGGTCATGGCGTCAACGACAAACAGGGTCTCTACCGGGTTGATAGAAGCGTGCACCTGCTTGATTTCGTCCATCATCGCTTCGTCAACGTGCAGACGACCGGCGGTATCCACCAGCAGCACGTCGTAGAATTTCAGCTTTGCTTCTTTCAGCGCGGCGTTAACGATGTCGACAGGCTTCTGGGCAACGTCGGACGGGAAGAAGTCCACGCCGACCTGCTCGGCCAGCGTTTCCAGCTGCTTGATCGCCGCCGGGCGATAGACGTCCGCAGAGACCACCAGCACTTTCTTCTTGTGCTTTTCGCGCAGGAATTTACCCAGCTTACCGACGCTTGTGGTTTTACCCGCACCCTGCAGGCCCGCCATCAGCACCACGGCCGGCGGCTGAGCCGCCAGGTTAAGCACCTGGTTCTCTTCGCCCATCGCCGAAACCAGTTCGTTACGAACGATTTTGACGAACTCCTGACCCGGGGTCAGGCTCTTGTTAACTTCATGACCAACCGCCTTCTCTTTTACGCGGTTGATAAAATCACGAACAACCGGCAACGCCACGTCTGCTTCCAGCAGCGCCATGCGCACTTCGCGCAGCGTTTCCTTGATGTTCTCTTCAGTAAGGCGTCCGCGGCCGCTGATGTTGCGCAGCGTGCGCGACAAACGATCGGTTAAATTATCAAACATTGTCTCTCGCCTGAGTAGAAACGTTGGGCCGCATTGAGCGACACATACACAGAATTTTGCCGGAGTATAACATGAAGGCGCCTTTGTTGTTATGCAACGGTTGGAGCAGGCGTCACGTAACGTTATACTGCTTCTCTTTCTTATTAAGACAACTGTCGATGCCTATATGCCTGTTTTCGCACTGATCGCCCTTGTTGCCTACTCTGTCAGCCTCGCGCTGATTATTCCCGGACTGCTGCAAAAAAACAGCGGCTGGCGGCGCATGGCTATTCTTTCGGCGGTCATCGCACTGATAAGCCACGCGTTTGCGCTGGAATCACGCATTATTCCCGGCGACGGCAGCGTGCAAAACCTGAGCGTCCTCAACGTCGGCTCGCTGGTCAGCCTGATGATCTGTACGGTAATGACCATCGTCGCGTCTAAAAATCGCGGCTGGCTGCTGCTGCCGATTGTCTATACCTTCGCGCTGATCAATCTGGCTTTAGCCACCTTTATGCCTAATGAATTCATTACGCATCTGGAGGCGACACCGGGGATGCTGGTGCACATCGGCCTGTCACTGTTCGCCTATGCGACGCTGATCATCGCCGCGCTTTACGCCATGCAGCTCGCCTGGATTGATTACCAGTTGAAAAACAAAAAGCTGGCGTTCAACCATGAAATGCCGCCGCTGATGGTCATTGAGCGTAAGATGTTCCACATCACCCAGATAGGCGTGGTGCTGCTGACGCTCACGCTCTGCACCGGCCTGTTTTACATGAAGAACCTGTTCAGCGTGGAGAATATCGATAAAGCAGTGCTCTCCATCATCGCGTGGTTTGTCTATATTGTCCTGTTGTGGGGCCATTATCATGAAGGCTGGCGCGGTCGTCGCGTCGTCTGGTTCAACGTCGCGGGTGCGGGCATTCTCACCCTTGCCTATTTTGGCAGCCGCTTCATACAGCAATTTGCTGGCTAAGAAACAAAGGAGTTCCCCCTGGAACACATCTCTACCACCACGCTGATCGTTACGCTGATCGTCATGGTGGTCATCTCCGCCTATTTCTCCGGCTCGGAAACCGGCATGATGACCCTGAACCGCTACCGGTTACGTCATCGTGCCAAACAGGGTAACCGCGCCGCCCGTCGCGTTGAAAAACTGCTCCGCAAGCCGGATCGCCTGATTAGCCTGGTGCTTATCGGCAACAACCTTGTCAATATTCTGGCCTCAGCCCTCGGTACCATCGTTGGGATGCGCCTGTACGGCAACGCCGGGGTCGCGATTGCCACCGGCGTGCTGACGTTTGTGGTGCTGGTGTTTGCCGAAGTACTGCCAAAAACCATCGCCGCGCTTTACCCGGAAAAGGTGGCCTACCCGAGCAGCTTCCTGCTGGCGCCGCTGCAGATCCTGATGATGCCGCTGGTCTGGCTGCTGAACATGGTCACGCGCGTTTTGATGCGGATGGTGGGGATCAAAGCCGACGTCACTATCAGCAGCGCGCTTAGCAAAGAAGAGCTGCGCACCATCGTGAACGAATCCCGCTCGCAGATCTCCCGGCGCAATCAGGATATGCTCCTGTCGGTGCTGGATTTGGAAAAAGTGAGCGTGAACGACATCATGGTGCCGCGTAACGAAATCGTCGGTATCGACATCAACGACGACTGGAAAGCCATTGTCCGCCAGCTGACACACTCTCCGCATGGGCGCATCGTGCTCTATCGCGACTCGCTGGATGACGCCATCAGCATGCTGCGCGTGCGCGAAGCCTACCGTCTGATGACCGAGAAAAAAGAGTTCACCAAAGAGGTGATGCTGCGCGCCGCCGACGAGATTTACTACGTGCCGGAAGGTACGCCGCTCAGCACGCAGCTGGTGAAATTCCAGCGCAACAAGAAAAAAGTCGGCCTGGTGGTCAACGAGTACGGCGATATTCAGGGCCTGGTGACGGTCGAAGATATTCTGGAAGAGATTGTCGGAGACTTTACCACATCGATGTCCCCTTCCCTCGCGGAGGAAGTGACTCCGCAGAACGACGGTTCGGTACTGATTGACGGTAGCGCGAACATCCGTGAACTCAACAAAGCCTTTAACTGGCATTTGCCGGAAGATGAAGCTCGTACCATGAACGGGATGATTCTGGAAGCGCTGGAAGAGATCCCAGCGGCGGGCACGCGGGTGCGCATTGAGCAGTACGATATTGATATCCTGGACGTGCAGGACAATATGATTAAGCAGGTGAAGGTGCTGCCCGTTACGCCACTTCGGGAAAGTATTGCCGAGTAAAGCGTAGGCCGGGTAAGGCGAATGCCGCCACCCGGCACTACAGGTAGCAAATTAGGCTTTCGCTTTCGCCACGGTCACCATCGCAGCGCGAATGGTACGGCCATTCAGGGTGTAACCTTTCTGCATCACGCCCAGCACTTTACCGGCTTCAATCTCTTCAGATTCCACCATCGCAATGGCCTGGTGAACGTTTGGATCCAGCGGCACATCGGTATCCGCAATCACTTCCACGCCAAACTTACGCACGACGTCGAGCATGGATTTCAGCGTCAGTTCGATACCTTCGATCATCGCCGCGTTGTCCGGATTCGCTTTGTCAGCCACTTCCAGCGCGCGGTCGAGGCTATCGATCACCGGCAGCAGTTCGTTGACGAATTTCTCCAGCGCAAATTTATGCGCCTTCTCAACGTCCTGCTCGGTGCGACGACGCAGGTTTTCCATTTCCGCCTTGATGCGCAGAACGGTGTCGCGTTCGCGATTCTGTGCTTCTACCAGTTGGGCTTCCAGATTCGCAATTTTTTCATCGCGCGGGTCCACCTGCTCAGCAGATGCGTCTGGCTCTACAGCCTCAACTTCATCGTGCTGTTCCGTGATAATTTCTTCAGGGGCTTGCCCCTCAGGCGTTTTCTGTTCTTTACTACTCATGAATTTCTCCGCGTTTTTCTGCATTCATCTCGCTAACTTCGCTTATTATGGGGATCAGTTTCCTGGATTCAAGGGAACAAGAGAGATTGTCATCATTCATCAGGCACAAGGACCTCCAGAAAATGAATAATCATTTCAGGTGTATTGGGATCGTCGGGCATCCGCGTCACCCTACCGCATTGACGACACATGAAATGTTGTATCGCTGGTTGTGTAGCAAAGGCTATGAAGTGATGGTCGAGCAGCAAATTGCGCAGGAACTGCAGCTGAAGAGCGTCAAAACCGGCACGCTGGCGGAAATTGGCCAACAGGCCGATCTCGCCGTGGTGGTGGGCGGCGATGGCAACATGCTCGGCGCGGCACGCACGCTGGCGCGTTATGACATCAAGGTCATCGGTATCAACCGCGGCAATCTCGGCTTTTTAACCGACCTCGACCCGGACAACGCGCAGCAACAGCTGGCCGACGTGCTGGAAGGTCATTATATCAGCGAAAAACGCTTTTTACTGGAAGCGCAGGTGTGCCAGCAGGACTGTCAGAAGCGCATCAGCACCGCGATTAACGAGGTGGTGCTTCATCCCGGCAAAGTGGCACACATGATTGAGTTCGAAGTTTATATCGACGAAATCTTTGCCTTCTCCCAGCGTTCTGACGGGTTGATTATCTCCACCCCGACCGGCTCAACCGCCTACTCGCTTTCTGCGGGCGGCCCGATCCTGACGCCCTCTCTGGATGCTATTACGCTAGTGCCGATGTTCCCGCACACGCTCTCCGCGCGCCCGCTGGTGATTAACGGCGACAGTACGATACGTCTGCGCTTCTCGCACCGCCGTAACGACCTGGAGATCAGCTGCGACAGCCAGATCGCGCTGCCAATCCAGGAAGGTGAAGATGTTCTTATTCGCCGGTGTGATTACCACCTGAACTTGATTCACCCGAAAGATTACAGCTATTTCAACACATTAAGCTCGAAGCTTGGCTGGTCAAAAAAATTGTTCTGATTTTGCATCCAGTACTTTACTGTATAAAAAACCAGTTTATACTGTATGAAAACACAGTTATGGTTTTTCATACAGGAAAACAATTATGCTGGCACAACTGACCATCAGCAACTTTGCCATTGTTCGTGAGCTTGAGATCGATTTCCACAGCGGCATGACGGCGATCACCGGCGAAACCGGTGCGGGTAAATCCATTGCCATTGATGCCCTCGGCTTGTGCCTTGGCGGCCGTGCAGAAGGCGACATGGTGCGCATGGGCGCAAACCGTGCCGATCTTTGCGCACGTTTCTCCCTGAAAGATACCCCTGCAGCCCTGCGCTGGCTGGAACAAAATCAGCTCGAAGATGGACGTGAGTGTTTACTTCGCCGCGTGATCAGCAGCGACGGGCGCTCCCGTGGCTTTATCAACGGCACGGCGGTCCCGCTCTCCCAGCTCCGCGAACTCGGCCAGCTGCTTATCCAGATTCACGGTCAGCACGCGCATCAGCAACTCGTCAAACCAGAACAGCAGAAAGCCCTGCTTGATGGCTATGCGGGTGAGTACGCGCTTACTCAGCTTATGGCGGAGCACTACCGCCAGTGGCATCAGAGCTGCCGCGAGCTCGCCCAGCACCAGCAGCAAAGCCAGGAGCGCGCGGCGCGTGCGGAGCTGCTGGCGTACCAGCTTAAAGAGCTGAACGAATTCAACCCGCAGGCGGGTGAGTTTGAACAAATTGAAGAAGAGTACAAGCGCCTCGCCAACAGCGGCCACCTGCTCTCAACCAGCCAGAATGCCCTCGACATGCTGGCAGATGGCGAAGACGTTAACCTGCAGAGCCAGCTGTACAATGTCCGTCAACTGGTCACCGAACTGGCCGGCATGGACAGTAAACTTTCTGGCGTACTGGATATGCTGGAAGAGGCCGCGATTCAAATCTCAGAAGCCAGTGACGAACTGCGTCATTATTGTGAACGGCTGGACCTCGACCCGAACCGCCTGTTTGAGCTGGAGCAGCGCCTTTCTCGTCAGATTTCACTGGCGCGCAAGCACCATATCACGCCGGAAGAACTACCAGGCTATTATCAGTCTCTGCTCGAAGAACAGCAGCAGCTTGACGATCAGGCGGATTCGCAGGAAACCCTCTCTCTGGCCGTGAACCTGCATCATCAGCAGGCGCTGACCACGGCGAAAAAACTGCATGAGATCCGTCAACATTACGCTCAGGAGCTAAGCCAGCACATCACCGACAGCATGCACACGCTGGCGATGCCGCACGGTGTATTCACCATTGATGTCCGTTTTGAAGAGAACCACCTGACAGCAGAAGGGGCGGATCGCATCGAGTTCCGCGTCACCACCAACCCGGGGCAGCCGCTGCAGGCAATCTCCAAAGTGGCATCCGGTGGTGAACTGTCGCGTATTGCGCTGGCGATTCAGGTGATTACCGCGCGTAAAATGGAAACCCCGGCGCTGATTTTCGATGAAGTGGATGTCGGCATCAGCGGCCCAACGGCGGCAGTGGTGGGTAAACTGCTGCGCCAGCTAGGTGAATCAACGCAGGTGATGTGTGTCACCCACCTGCCGCAGGTCGCGGGCTGTGGTCATCATCACTTTATTGTCAGTAAAGAAACCGACGGCGAAATGACCGAAACGCACATGAAGCCGCTGGATAAACGCGCGCGTCTGCAGGAGCTGGCACGACTGCTCGGCGGCAGTGAAGTCACGCGTAACACGCTCGCGAACGCGAAAGAACTGCTGGCGGCATAAACTTTTTCGGGATCTCAGGGTCATACAGAACAACAAAAACGCCGCCAGACCGGTTTCAAAGTGGGGCAAGGTCTATTATCATCGGCATATTACATATGAGCCGCGTTCTGCTCGGGCCCGAAAAGGAATCAAATCACTATGCGTTGTAAAATGCTGACCGCTGCCGCAGCGGTTCTTCTGATGTTGACCGCAGGCTGTTCCACTCTGGAGAAAGTGGTTTACCGTCCTGACATCAACCAGGGGAACTACCTTACCCCTAACGATGTGTCCAAAATCCGCGTGGGGATGACACAACAGCAGGTCGCTTATGCACTGGGAACCCCGATGATGACCGATCCGTTCGGCACTAACACCTGGTTCTATGTATTCCGTCAGCAGCCTGGCCACGAAAGCGTGACCCAGCAGACCCTGACGTTGACCTTCAGCAGCGCCGGTGTGTTGACCAACATCGACAACAAACCTGCCCTGACAAAATAATCAGAAGCCAGAAATGCAAAAAGGTGCTCAACGAGCACCTTTTTTGTTTTTCTTTATCCCTTCCCCCCTTTGGGAAGAGGGACAGGGTGAGGGGGAAACACGCTACTTAGCCGACTTCTCCGCGCGCTGGCGACGCAGCTCTTTCGGGTCGGCAATCAGAGGACGATAAATCTCCACCCGATCGCCCTCTTGCAACACGTCGCCCAGCTTCACCGGACGGCTGTAAATCCCGACCTTGTTCTTCGCCAGGTCGATATCTCTGCGAAGCTCAAGGATGCCGGACGCGCGGATAGCCGCCTCTACGGTTGCCCCCTCTTCCAGCATTACACGCTGTAGGTACTGCTTCTCCGGCAGCGCGTAGACCACCTCTACAGCAATCTTATGCGACACTGTAAACCTCTTTGGCGCGGGTGGTAAACGCCTGAACCATATTTGACGCCAGCTCTTTAAAGATGCGGCCAAACGCCAGCTCAATTAGCTTATTGGTGAACTCAAAGTCCAGATGGAACTCAATGCGGCAGGCGTCAGCGCTCAGTGGCGTAAACTTCCAGCCACCCATCAAGGTTTTAAATGGACCATCCACCAGATGCATCAAAATACTCTGATTGTTAGTCAGCGTATTGCGGGTGGTGAACGTCTTGCTGATCCCCGCTTTGGAGACATCCACCGCCGCAGTCATCTGCGTCGGGCCAGACTCCAGAACGCGGCTCCCGGTACATCCCGGGATAAACTCTGGATAAGACTGAACATCGTTCACTAACTGATACATTTGTTCCGCGCTGTAAGGAACGAGCGCAGTACGGCTAATCTGAGGCATAGCATTTTCCATGGTCACACAACGGACAAATAATAACATTTATCACCTGTTAAAAAAACGCTAAGCCTCATCTCGTGCTAAGATAGCGCGTTAGACCTCACAGGACGCAATGAGGTGACTTTTTGAAATCAGATTACCGACGGCTTTACGACACTTATGACGAAGAAAAAAGCACATAAACCAGGCTCGGCGACCATTGCGCTCAACAAGCGTGCTCGCCACGAGTATTTCATTGAAGAAGAATTCGAAGCTGGCCTTGCGTTGCAGGGCTGGGAAGTAAAATCGCTGCGCGCCGGGAAAGCCAACATCGGCGACAGCTACGTGATCCTTAAAGATGGCGAAGCCTTCCTGTTCGGCGCGAACTTTACGCCGCTGACCGTCGCCTCGTCGCACTACGTATGTGACCCAACGCGCACCCGTAAGCTGCTGCTGAACAAGCGTGAGCTGGAATCCCTCTACGGACGCATCAACCGTGAAGGTTTCACCGTGGTCGCCCTGTCACTGTACTGGAAAAATGCCTGGTGCAAAGTGAAAGTTGGTGTCGCGAAAGGTAAAAAACAGCACGACAAACGTACTGACCTGAAAGAACGCGAGTGGCAGTTGGATAAAGCGCGCATTATGAAAAACGCAGGGCGTTGATTCTGCACACTTATTGTACTATTCAATAAGTTAGCGTTCCGGGCTGGTATCCAGGAAGTGAAATCTGGTATACTTAGTTCAACACTATTGGGGCTGATTCTGGATTCGACGGGATTTGCGAAACCCAAGGTGCATGCCGAGGGGCGGTTTGCCTCGTTAAAAGCCGCAAAAAAATAGTCGCAAACGACGAAAACTACGCTTTAGCAGCTTAATAACCTGCTCTGAGCCCTCTCTCCCTAGCTTCCGCTCTTAAGACGGGGATCAAAGAGAGGTCAAACCCAAAAGAGATCGCGTGGAAGCCCTGCCTGGGGTTGAAGCGTTAAAACTAATCAGGCTAGTTCGTTAGTGGCGTGTCTGTCCGCAGCTGGCGTGCGAATGTAAAGACAAACTAAGCATGTAGTACCGAGGATGTAGAAATTTCGGACGCGGGTTCAACTCCCGCCAGCTCCACCAAAATTCTCCATCGGTGATTACCAGAGTCATCCGATGAAGTCCTAAGAGCCCGCACGGCGCAAGCCCTGCGGGCTTTTTTGTGTCTGCATTTTATCCCGCGAAGTTCGTAAAATATTCCGGCAAAAATGGAACATTACGCCATCAAACATTGTTTCGCTCATGCTCAATGAGCCATTCTTTGCGCGAAATACCACCGCCGTAACCCGTCATCTTTCCATCTTTGCCAATTATCCTGTGACAAGGGATCACAATCGCAATCCGGTTTGCACCATTAGCTGCAGCGACGGCGCGCACAGCATTGGGCTTATTCATCCCTAGCGAAATGGCCTGATAATGCGAAGTCTGTCCATAGGGAACTGCACGCAACTCATGCCAGACGGATTGCTGAAAATCGCTGCCCGGGGCATCCACAGAGAGCTCAAACTGTCGACGAGTTCCGGCAAAATACTCGCTGATTTCTTTTACTGTCTGCCGGGTATGGCTGTTTTCTCCGGTGACAATTCTGGCGTTAAATAAACGCTGGATATCGCGGAATTCCGTTTCTAACATCCGGCGATCGGTAAACTCCAGCAGACACACTCCCCGCTCAGTCGCGCAGACAAACATAGGCCCAAGCGTAGTGGTAAACCGATGAATGACAATCACCTCGGTTGCCTGAGTCGGCGCTGCGCCAGTAAGCCGCTTGTAGATGTAACCAAACCCGCTCAGGGATTCATAGCCATTGTCCAGCGCAACGTCAGTAGCCGCTCTTCCGCTTTTAAGCTCCTGCAAGGCAACGTTCACCCGCTGCATTCGCTGGAAAGCCTGGAAAGTGATGCCGTGATGTTGCAGGAACCAACGTCTTACCCGCTCCGGACTGATTCCGTGCTGGCGAAGCTGCGCGTCAGCCACACGGGATTTAATATCGCGCCTGACAAGCGCAAGCGCCTGTTCAACAAATAATGGCGCGCTGTGCGCATTTTCAGCGGGTCTGCAGACCTTACAGGGACGGAAGCCGTCCGCCAGGGCAGATTTGGCATCTTTATAAAATTCAACATTTTCGCGCCTGGGCTTTCGCGCCCGGCATACCGAAATGCAGAATACGCCAGTAGTTTTGACGCCAACAAAAAATACGCCGGTATATTCTGAATCTCGTTCGAGTAATGCCTGATACCAGATATCACACAAATTCTTATCGGTTATTTTCATCGCTAAAAAGTCCTGCAAATGACTGACGAGTTCGAATCGCATGCATTACATCACTCAGCGTTGACTGCATGGCTGAATGAACAAAATTGCCCATTGAAATGCGGTTTACCCCGGCCAGCTTCAGCCTGTCGAACGACGGAAGATCGGGCATACACATGACGTTCAGAGGCAGACCCGTTGCCTCTGCAATGAGGCTGATGTCTTTCTCTGACGTAAGACAGGGAACAAAAAGGCCATCAGCACCTGCAGCTTTATAGCTCTGACCCCGTAATATCGTCTCCTGCAATGCGTCTTCATGCCCGAGCAGGTAAGTGTCAGTCCGAATGTTCAGAAACAGGCTACAGTTTTCGCTTCTCAGCGCATTGCATACTGTTCTCAGATTACGTGAAAAATCAGAGATATCGTCAAGCTGACGCTTACCATTAATGACTCTGCAGTCTTCAAGGTTAACGCCTGCTACGCCTGTCTGAGCAAGGCGCCTGAGATTAGCGACTATCTCTTCGGCTGAATCACCATATCCTGCTTCCATGTCAACGCTCAATGGCAGGCTGCTGACAGCCCGGATACGGGTGACCACATAAAATAACGCATCAAACGGCATTCCCTGCCCGTCTTCATATCCCAGCATGGACGCTATTGCTGCACTGGACGTTCCCAGTGCCTGATAGCCTGCTTCTTGCGCTGCGACAGCACTGGCGGCGTCCCAAACGTTAGCGATAAGCAGGGGCTGATCCTGGTTGTGGAGTTCTGCAAAATTCATATTCATTTCCTCTCAATAGATTGAAAATGAATCTAAGCATTCAGTATGAACGTCACAACCGAAATTCAGACGACCATTTTTTAGCAAGCGTAGTCTGGATTCGCAGACCAGTCAGATCTGTTATAAACCAGCTGCGCTAACCTGCATTTTTTCATCCGCAACGTTAGTTCGCAGATGCCGTCGGTCTGATCGTAATTTCTGTTGTATCGACACTCTCAGGCGCCTCGATGATGTGGCGCACAGCGCGGGCGATATCAGCAGGTTTGAGGGCAATAGCACGGTACGCGTCCATCGCCGCCATGGTTTCCGGGTGCGTAATGGTCGAGGCCAGTTCGCTTTCCACTACCCCAGGGTTAACGCAGGTCACGCGGATGTTCGAACTTTCCTGACGTAAACCATCCGAAATCGCCCGTACGGCGAATTTGGTGGCACAGTAGACAGCAGCCGTGGGCACCACGGACAAGGCACCAATCGAGCCGATATTAATGATTTGTCCCGAGCCCTGGGCTTCCATAATCGGCAGCACGGCGCCTATCCCCCACAGCACGCCCTTGATATTCACGTCAATGGTGCGCTCCCACTCATCCTGCTTGCCTGCCGAAAGCGGAGAAAGAGGCATGATGCCCGCGTTGTTAATCAGCACGTCAATGCGGCCCCACTTTTCACGCGCTGCCTGTACGAAGTCAGCCATCGACTGGCGGCTGGTAACGTCTAAGACTGCGGCCTCTGCTTCCCCCCCTGCACTGCGGATTTCAGCAGCCAGGGCGTTGATGCGATCCAGCCTGCGAGCGCCCAGGAAAACGTTCGCGCCTGCCTTGCCTAACTCTCTGGCAATACCTTCTCCGATACCGCTTGATGCACCGGTAATTAAGATAACTTTGTTCATGTTTTGCTCCTTACGTTGAGTTCAACGTGATAATAGATACTCACCATTGTTTCTTGTATCCTGCATTTACTGGACTCACTGGTTAGCAATGTTAAACAATGAAAATCGATCTCAATCTGTTACCTGTTTTTCTGGCGGTCGCCGAGGAGCGCAGCTTTAGCGCTGCCGCCGCGCGGCTGGGCATAACCCGCTCCGCTGTCAGCCAGGGGATTAGGCGTCTTGAAGATGGTTTTCAAACCCTGCTGGTGATGCGCACCACGCGCTCGGTAAGCCTCACTGAAGCAGGTGAACGGCTGCGTAAATCGTTGCAGGCCCCCATCGCCAATATTGAAGCGGCATTTGAAGACGTAGCGTCGGACAGCACACCGCGCGGCCAGCTCAGAATCGCGGTCACCTCAATCGCGGAAGCGTTTCTCTCTGGCCCGCTGCTCGCTTCGTTTGCGGCTGCGCATCCTGCGGTATCGCTTGATATCTTCGTGTCGGACGAGGAGTTCGATATCGTGGCGGCGGGCTATGACGCCGGGGTAAGGCTGGGTGAAGTTATTGAAAAAGACATGATCGCCGTTCCCCTTACGGGTCAGCAGCGTGAGAGGGTGGTGGCTTCACCGTCCTATCTGGCGACTCACGGCGTACCTGAGCACCCCCGCGAGCTGATGGCTCACCGGTGTATCGGCTGGCGCCCAGCCCCGGACGTTGCCCCCTATCGCTGGGAATTTGAGGAGGCGGGCGTTCCTTTCGATGTGGCGATTGAACCGCAGATCACCACAAACGATCTGCGCCTTATGCTCAGCCTGGCACTGGCCGGCGGCGGCATAACCTTAGCCACGGAGGATACATTCACTCCGTATATTGAAACGGGGCAGCTTGTTGCCCTGCTGGATACGTTTCTTCCGTCTTTTCCAGGCTTTTATCTCTATTTCCCCCAGCGTCACAATATGGCGCCCAAGCTGAGAACCCTGATCGAGCACGTCCGCCAGTGGCGACAGCCAGCGGCAACGTAAAGCGTACAACGCTAACAAGGCCAGTAACTTTCATGCAGATTTTCCTTACCCTGCTGCTGCCCTTTGATAAACATCAACGACACCGCCCTCCTACCATGGAAAAGTAAAAACGGACACAATTCACTCAGGGGATATGTCGTGCCGGGGATGGCTTAACGATGTATCCCGTACGCTGGACAAGACATCACACAAGGATGGAGCCTTAAAATGTACAGACCCATGGTCGTTATTTTCTTTATTCTGCTGACCCTTGCAGCCCTCATAGAAATAGGTTTTTTATCCTTCGGGTGATCCTCAAGCAAGGGGGCGCTTGCCTGGGTACTTTGATCTCATTACAGTTTTTTCCTAAAGCCACCCCGCTTCGTCTGTGCCATGCTGAATCACGCTCATAACCGATAACGTTAAATGAGGATATTATGAAAAAAACAATTATCGCATTATCTGCCGTTCTGCTGGCTTCCCCAGTATTTGCTGCGACCACACATGCAACTGACGATACCGTCGCTGCGGCGAACGCAAATGCCAACGAAGCGAAGCAAAAACTGCACGAAGAGCAGAACAAAGGCGAAGAGCTGAAGCTGAAACAGCAGCATGCTGCGGAAGGTAAGAGCGAAAGCTTTGGCAGCAAAGTCAGCGAAGATTCCCAGAAAGCCTGGCATAAAACCAAAGAAGGCACCGAGAAGGGGTGGGATGCCACTAAAGAAGGCGCAGAGAAAGGCTGGAACAAAACCAAAGAAGGTGCCAGCGAGCTGGAAAAGAAAGTCACTGAATAACCGACATACTCACCTCAGGGCCGCGTTAGCGGCCTTTTTTATTGCTTCGAATAAAAGCGATACGTCGTGTATATCTGCCCCTTTTTGTTCGCCGCCTTATGACGACAGATAGGATTGATGCAAATGTCCGGATGCCCATCCCTGTGGTCATTTTTTCGCCCTCAGTATCAGGTTAATGAATGACCGTATTGAAAATACAGCAGGTTATTATATTTCCTGCTCGCAGTAGCATAATTCCAACACCACATAAGAATATATTTTAAATCCCTATTAATATAATATATCCTACATCAAGAATGTTATCCTAACTTAAACCATGATTAAGCAGCTTTAAATAATAACATTTTTAATTGCATTCAAAAACGACACTACCAATTATTAAACCACATCTAAAACATAAATAAAAAAGTATACTGAAATCAGAAAATATCCAACAAAAACAATCTATTAATAAAACAAATACATAAACCTCATCAATAAATTAATGGCCTCTTTACGACCTACCTCTTTATTTACGAAAGCTTAATTTGCACATTCACCGTTTTCTGGCTATATCATTTTTATATTCTCAAAACCAAATCCTCTATTAATTACAGGGTTTTATAAGGCACAAAATACGCATAACAAACATTCTGTCTCGTAAGTAATTACATTCGCTCTGATGTTGCCACTCTGAATCCTGGCGGGCATCGTTCGCTCTAAAAAAGACGGTGAGTGCTGTTTAAAAAACAGTAACTCCGCCGGGGGCGCCCTTTACCTTCTCCAGAGATGGCTCGTCTTGCTCGTCGTTCACGATAACTCTGCTGGAGTAATACCTAAATGAGCCAAATCTCTGTTATATCAAAACTCACTGGCGTGGAAACGACTACGGAAGGCACACAGGTTACGCTGAGCCATTCCTCTATCGTTGAGCTTCATGTAGAGCGAGCCGATGTCTCCCACTTCGCGCGAAGTGGTAACGATCTGGTGGTGACACTGCACTCCGGGGAAGTGATCACCCTTAAAAATTTCTATGTCACCGACGCACAGGGCGTGAGCCAGCTGGTGCTCCAGGAGAGTGACGGTGCGTTATGGTGGATTGAAGATCCCACCGGGGCCGCCACGTACGAATCCATCGCGTCCACGGACGCCTTGCTGGCCGCATCCGGGAGTGATGCAGGTGGTGCCGCCATCTGGCCGTGGGCGCTGGGCGGCATTGTCGCAGCTGGCGCCATCGCGGCGGTGGCAAGCTCCAGCGGCGGCGGCGGCGGGGATGACGATGATGGGAATAACAACAATCCTAACCCTAACCCCAGTACGCCAGTCGATCCCACCAACCCGGATACAACACCGCCGAATGCACCCTCCAGCCTTCAGTTCTCGTCGGACGGTAAAAGCGTCACCGGTACCGCCGAGCCCGGCAGTACCATCACGCTGAAAGACGCGAACGGCAACGTCCTTGGCACCGGAAAAACCGGCAGTGACGGCAACTTTACCGTGTCTCTCGGCACTCCGCTGACCAACGGCGAACAGGTGACCGCCACCGCGACGGATGCGGCCGGGAATACCAGCCAGGGCACAACGATTACGGCGCCGGATCTCACCGCACCCGATGCCCCAACGATCGGCAGCGTGACGGACGATATTGATCCTCAAACGGGGTCGGTCACAAACGGCGGCAGCACCAACGATCCACGCCCGCAGCTCAGCGGCACCGCGGAGGCGGGCTCCACCGTAACCATCTATGATGGCGGAGTCGCCATTGGCACGGCGCTCGTCGCCAGCAACGGCACCTGGACATTTACCCCGTCAACCGATCTGACTGAAAGCACCCACCAGATTACCGTGCGGGCAACCGACGCCGCCGGCAACCTCGGACCGGCCTCACCGGTATTTACCCTCACCGTGGATCTTACCCCGCCGACCGCGCCAACCGCGATTGTGCTGACCGACGACACGGGTGCGATCAGAGGGACCATAACCGCAGGCACGCCTACCGATGCGTCAAAGCCGATCCTGGCGGGAACGGGCGAGCCCGGTGGCACAATCACTATCTACGATAACGGCGTCGCGGTTGGAACCACAACGGTGCTGCCGAACGGCACCTGGAGCGTCACGCCAGACGGCCCGCTCCCGGACGGGACGCACACGATAACCGTCGTTGAAACCGATGCAGCCGGAAACCAGAGTGCGGCCTCAGAGCCAATCATCTTCACCGTGGACACCACGCCGCCGCTGGCCCCCGGCGACCTCGTCGTATCGAATGATGGCGGCACCATCACCGGCACCGCGGAGCCTGGCAGCACGGTAACCATCCGTGAAGGCGACGCTATCCTTGGCACCCCGGTGGCCGACAGCGAAGGCAACTTTAGCCTGACGCTGACCCCGCCTAAGCTCAACGGCGAAATCCTGACCGCAGACGCCACCGACGCTGCGGGCAACACGGGGCCAGCAACCTCCGCAGCAGCGCCGGATATCAGCCCACCGCAGGCCCCGGTTATCGTGTCGGTGATTGACGACGTGCTGAACACAACCGGTCCCGTGGACCAGAATGGGCTGACCAACGACCGGGCGCCGACCCTGAACGGCACGGGCGAACCCGGTTCGACCATCACGATTTTCAACGGCAGCGATATCATCGGCACGGTGGCCGTCCCCTCATCCGGCCTGTGGAGCTTTACGCCGCCCTCTCCGCTGGCCGATGGCACGTATGTGCTGACGGCAACGGCAACGGATGCCGCCGGTAACCCGAGCGGACAATCGAACGCGTGGACCATTATTGTCGACGGGACGGCACCGGCCGCCCCGGTGATTACGCAGGTCGTTGACGATGTGCCTGAACGAACCGGCTCGCTCGACCTCAATGAGACCACCAATGATTCAACCCCGACGCTCAGCGGTACCGCCGAGGCCAACGCCACGGTCACCATCCGCGTGGATGGGGTTGATATTGGAACCACCGTCGCCGATGGCCTCGGCGCGTGGAGCTTTACTCCGGACACCCCGATCGCTGAGGGTCAACATACCCTGACCGCCGTCGCAACTGACGCAGCGGGCAACATTAGCGACGTTTCCAACAGCTGGGGCATCATCATTGACAGCGTTGCCCCGGATGCGCCGGTCATTACCCAGGTGGTGGATGACGTGCCAGAGCGCCTCGGCGCGCTCAACTCTGGCGACAGCACCAATGACACCACGCCGACGCTCAACGGCACCGCGGAGCCGGGCTCAACCGTCACCATCCGCCAGGACGGCGTCGATCTCACTACAATTGTGATCGACAGCAGCGGCACGTGGACCTATACCCCAACCACACCGCTTGTTAACGGCACCTATACCTTTACCGCCGTCACCACCGATGGAGCGGGTAATACCAGCCAGCCGTCAGGCGGCTTTACCCTGACCGTCGATACCACGCCGCCAGCGGCGGCCACTATCGCCACCGTAACCGATGACGTCGGCGGCGTTAACGGGCCGCTTACCAGCGGCGACACCACCGACGACACCCAGCCGCTGCTGCAGGGCACCGCGCCGGCAGATACGGTAATCACCGTCTATGACGGTACCACCCTGCTCGGCACCGCGACCCTCGACGGCAGCGGCGGCTGGAGCTTTACCCCCGTTATCCCGCTCACCGACGGCCCGCATACGCTGACGGTGCATGCCACGGATGCCGCGGGCAATACCACCATCTCAACGCCGTTTGAACTGACGGTAGATACCGTTCCGCCGGCCACGCCGGATATCCCGGCAATCACCGTCAATCCTGACGGTACAGAAACGCCGCTGAACCCGGGAGAAACCACCCGCGACACCACGCCGACCCTGAGCGGCACCGGCAATCCGGGCGATACCGTGACCATCTACAACGGTGGGGTCAAGCTTGATGATGTGCTCGTGGACGGCACCGGCAACTGGACCTGGACGCCAGCTACCCCGCTGCCTAACGGCACCTATGACATTACCCTGACCGTCACCAATATGGACGGCACGGGCAACGAAAGCGCCCCGTCGCAGCCGGTTACCATCACCATTGATACCGATGCGCCAACAGCACCAGCAGCACCGGTGATCACCGACAGCGTCAGCCAGATAACCGGCCCCGTTCCCGATGGCGGAACCACCAACGATCCGCGCCCGGTCCTGAGCGGCACCGGTACGGCGAATGACGTTATCAACATCACTGATACCGTTAACGGCACACCGACCATCGTGGGCACCGTGACGGTAGACAGCAACGGCAACTGGAGCTGGCGTCCTGACAGTAATATTGGGGAAGGCAGCCACGTCTATACCGCCACCGCCACCGATGAGGCGGGCAACGTCTCTGACCCGTCGCCAGCGATTACGATTACCGTGGATACCGTAGCACCGGATGTCCCGGTATTTGACGCCGTCGGGGGCCAGCCGAATGGGGGCTTAATCACCGATGCGACGCCAACCGTCGGAGGTACCGGCACGACTGGCGACACGGTCATCGTTTACAACAACGGCGTTGAGGTAGGACGTGTCGATGTCGTTAACGGAGAATGGAGCTTTGTCCTGCCACCACAGCAGGACGGCCTGCTGAACATCACCGTTGCGGGAGTCGATGCCGCAGGTAACGTCAGCGCGCCGAGCCCGGTCGTTTCCGTCACGCTCGATACCCTTGCGCCGGAAATCCCCGTCATTAGCGCCGTTGCTGACAGCCAGCTCTCCAACAACCAGCTGTATACGCAGGACGGCACGCCAACCCTTACCGGGACCGGTGAGCCGGGAACTACCGTGATCGTTTCCGTAAACGGCACGCCATCTGCCGTGACGGTAACGGTGCAGCCGGATGGCACCTGGAGCTGGACTGCCGACGCGACGCTGCCGGATGCTACATATACCTTCACCGTCTCTTCCAGCGATCCGGCGGGTAACCTCTCTGGCAGTTCAGCACCGCTGAGCGTGACGGTCGATACCGTCGACCCGGCCGATCCGGGCAACATGCTCCTGGCTGATGAAGGGACACCGCTGACCGGTACCGGCGAAGAGGGAAGCACCATTACCGTGAAAGACAGCGGTGGCACGGTCATTGGTACCGGCGTTGTCGGCAGCGACGGCAGCTTCTCCATTGCGCTAAGCCCGGCGCAGCTGGATCCAACCACGCTGACCGTGACCGCCACGGACGCAGCAGGAAATGCCAGCGCTGACGTGCCTTTTATCGTTACCGACTCGCCGCTTGAGCTGCCGCAGGTTCCCGTTATTACGGCCATCGTTGATGACGTGGACCCGGTCACCGGCGATGTGAAAGGCAAAACCACCAACGACACCACGCCAACGCTTACCGGTACGGCCGAAGCGGGCAGCGTGATTACTATCTATCAGGACGGTAGCACGACGCCATTGACAACGGTGACCGCCGACGGCAGCGGCAACTGGAGCTATACGCCGGCCGCGCTTGGCGAGGGGCTGCACACCTTTGAGGTGACTGCGACCCTCAACGGTGCCACCAGCGGCCGCTCTCCGGCGGCCAGCGTAACCGTCGATCTGACCGCGCCTGGCACGCCAACCATTGGCTCGGTCATTGACGACGTGGGTCCTGTCACCGGTCCGCTGACCAGCGGCCAGACCACCAACGACAGCCAGCCAACCCTCACCGGCACTGGCGCGGTGGGTGATACCATCTCCATCTACAACAACGGCGTGCTGCTGGACAGCGTGGTGGTTGGTAATACCGGCACCTGGAGCTACACCACGCCCGCCCTGCCAGAAGGCAGTAATGTTCTGACCATCCGCGAGACCGATCCGGCGGGAAATCAGAGCGGTCCTTCGGCGGACTTCACCATCGTGGTGGATTCCATTTCCACCACGCCGGTCATCACCAGCGTAACGGATAATGTGGGCAATACCGCCACCCCGGTAGCCAGCGGCAGCGAAACGAACGACGCCACGCCAACCCTTTCGGGGACAGCGGACGCAAACAGCATCGTGACCATTTTCGATGGCGCTACCCAGATTGCCGTGGTTACGGCTGATGGCACCGGCGCGTGGAGCTTTACGCCAGAGACCGCGCTTGTCGAAGGGCCACACGCGTTCACGGTTCAGGCAACCGATCCGCAGGGTAACCTGAGCCTGGTCTCAGCCCCGTGGAGCGTGGTGGTTGACCTCACGGCGCCGACGGTTCCAACGCTGGATACAGTAAGTGATAACGTCCCTGGCGGCGTCACGGGCAACCTCACCAGCGGGCAGGCGACCAACGACAACACCCCAACGATTAGCGGCACCGGACAGGCAGGCAGCACCATCTACATCATGAATAACGGTACGCAGTTGGGTACGACGACCGTCGACGTAAACGGTAACTGGTCCTTCACCCCGACCACGCCGCTGGACGACGGCAGCTACTCCCTGCGCGCGTACGCAACGGATGCCGCGGGCAACGCCTCGGCGAACTCGTCGGTCTTCGCCTTCACCGTCGATACCGCAGGCCCCGGCGTGCCGGTGGTGACCAGCGTGATTGACGATGTCGCACCGATCACGGGGACGCTCACGTCGGGTAACAGCACTAACGACGCGCGTCCGACCTTCAACGGTACGGGCGACGTGGGTTCTACGGTGCACGTGATTGTTGATGGCAACGAAATTGGCACCGCCGTGGTCAATGCCCAGGGCAGCTGGACCTTCACGCCGGGTACCGATCTGATCGACGGACCGCATGCCATTACCTTCAACGCCACCGACGCGGCGGGCAACGTGGGTACTGCAACGGCACCGTTTAACCTGACGGTGGATACGGGCGTGCCGTCTGCGCCGGTCATTTCAGCCGCGGCAGATAACGTGGGCAGTATTCAAACCCCGCTCACTTCCGGGCAAAGCACCGACGACACCACGCCAACGCTGAGCGGCACCGCGACGGCCAACGCCACGGTCACTATCTATGAAAACGGGCAGCCTGTCGGCACCGCGCTGGCAGACGGTACCGGTGCATGGAGCTTTACGCCGTCCACGCCGCTGGCGGCTGGCAGCCACACCTGGACCGCCACGGTCACCGATGCCGCAGGGAACATCAGCCCCGCCTCGCCAGGCTTTACGCTGGTTGTCGATAGCACGGCACCCACCGCGCCGGTTATCAGCCAGGCGATTGACGATGTAGGGAGCATTACCGGGCCAATCACGTCCGGGCAGACGACCGACGACACCGTACCGCGGCTGGTCGGAACCAGCGAACCGTTTGCCACCGTGAATATCTATGAGGGAACCACGCTGGTCGGGACGGGCACCGCAGACGGCAGCGGCAGCTGGAGTATCTTACTCAATACCACGCTGACAGAGGGGGCGCACAGCTTCACCGCGCAGGCTACGGATGCCGCAGGCAACACCAGCGCGTCGTCCGCAAGCTTCAGTCTGACGATTGACACCGCACCGCCAGCGCTGCCGGTGCTCACCAGCATTCTGGATGACGTCGGCAATGCGGCAACGCCAGTCGCGAACGGAGGAATAACCAACGACGCGCAGCCAACCCTCAGCGGTACGGCGGAAGCGGGTTCTACGGTGAAAATCTTCGATAACGGCGTGCAGATCGGCAGCGTGATCGCCACCGGCGGGGCGTGGAGCTATACGCCTTCTCCGGCGCTGGGCAACGGCCCGCACACGTTGACCTTTACCGCCACCGATGCGACGGGCAATGCCAGCGCGCCAACCGCCGGGTACACGATTAACGTCGATACTCTTGCCCCGGCAGCGCCGGTCATCAGCTCGGTAATTGATGATGTCGGCAGCGTCATCGGTCCGGTAACCGGCACCAACCCGACCAACGACACGCGTCCGGCCCTGAGCGGGACCGCCGAAGCGAATGCAACGGTACGGATCTACGATGGCATCACGCTGGTGGGCACCGTCACCGCCGACGGCAATGGCAACTGGACGCTGCCGGAAACCACCACGCTGACGCAGGGCACCCACAACTTCACCGCCACGGCCACCGATGCCGCAGGCAACACCAGCCCGGCATCGGCCGTGACGACGATTATCGTCGATCTGACCGCGCCAACTGCCCCAACCGGAACCTTCAACGCCGACGGTAGCGTATTAACCGGGAATGCTGAAGCAGGCAGTACCGTCACCATCCGACTCACGGACGGCTCGACGGTCACGACCACAGCGGGCAGCAACGGCACGTACAGCTACACCTTCGTTAACAAACAGACTGAAGGCCAGACGCTGCAAATCACCGCCACCGACGCGGCGGGCAATATCTCGCAGCCCGGCTCGGCGCTTGCGCCAGTGGTGCCGCTCTCCGCCAGCAATAATGTCGAAGAGCTGGATCTCAGCACCACGGCCACCGTTACCAACAGCCAGTACAGCGACTACGGCTTCCTGCTGGTCGGCGCCGTGGGCAACGTCCTGACGCTGCTCGGTAATGACACCGCTCAGGTCAACTTCACCGTGGGCAGCGGCGGCAGCGCGGATATCGTCGTGAACGCCAACGCCACGGGCGCGGTGCTCTCTCTGCTCAACACCCTTGAGCTGGTGGTACAGCGCTTTGACACCGTTAACAACACCTGGACTACCGTAGTCGATACCGGACAGCCGCAGTTTGCCGACCTGCTGACCCTCGGCGCAACCGGCGTGTCGCTGAACCTGACCGGGCTGGCGGACGGCAACTACCGCGTGCTGAGCTATAACACCAACCTGCTGGCAACCGGCTCCTACACCAGCCTCGACGTGGCGGTGAAAGAGACCGGGCCGGGCACCGTTACGGGCGATACCAGCCTCGGCGGTAACGTGATCACCGACGTTGACCCAACCGCAGGCAGCGACAACGCTCCGGCAGGGGCAACGGTCACGGCCGTCACCAACGCCCAGGGTGTCACCACCAGCGTCACTGCCGACGGCACGGTGATCCAGGGTCAGTACGGTACGCTGACCATTAACCGCGACGGCAGTTACACCTACGATCTGACCAACACCAGCGCATCGGTGATTGGCCGGACGGAGAGCTTCAGCTACACCATCACGCATAACGGCGTCAGCGCGTCGGCGAATCTGGTGCTGTCGCTGGGCACCGGTACCGCCACCAGCGGTATTGTCGCGGTTGACGATACGAACTCGCTGACCTTCGATACCACCGTCAACGCGATTAACAACGGTACGTCGTCCCAGGGCGGCTTTACCCTGGTGGGAATCAATCTCGGCAACACGCTGGGGCTGAACCTGCTGGACGATATGACCAATCCCATCATCTATAACGTGGAGGAAGGCACTACCCGCACCATGACCATCCAGGCCTCCGTGGGCGGCGTGGCGCTGGCGTCGGTGTTTGATCTGTACGTCTATAAGTTCAACAACGCGACCCAGACCTTCGAGCAGATGCGCGTTGAACCAGGCTGGCTGCGCGCGCCGCTGTTGGGCGGCACCTCGCCTCAGCTGACGCTGCAACTGCCGGCCGGTGAGTACCTGTTCCTGCTGAATACGGCTGCAGGGATCACCGCCCTGACGGCCTACACGCTGAACGTGCTGCAGGATCATGTCTACAGCGTGGCGAGCGTCAGCGCGAGCACTACCGGGGACGTTCTGTCGGATGATATTGCGCCAGTCGGCACGCTGGTGACGGAGGTTAACGGCGTAGCGGTGAACAGCAGCGGTCTGACGAACATTACCGGCGAGTACGGTACGCTGAGCATCAACGCGGCCGGGGAGTACACCTACACCCTGAATAGCGGCGTCGGCGTTGACCACATCAGCACCCCGGATACCTTCGTCTATACCATTACCGCACCGGACGGCACGAAAGACACGGCTTCGCTGAACATCACCCCAACCGCGCAGCCGATGAATGCGGTGAATGATGTCAGCACCGCGATGGACGTGACGTCGGTACACCACACCGCCGCGTACTCGGATACAACCGTCGGGTCGGCGAGCTGGAACGCCGCGCTGCTCGCTTCAACACAGGGCTCCGGCTCCGGCACCTTCGTGGTGGATGCCAATACCGCGCTGCACAACGTGGTGCTGTCGTTTAACGTCGCCTCGTTGCTGACGCTTACAGGGTTGACGGTTGACTGGACGCTGACCAACGGCGCCACCACCGTCAGAACCGGCTCGTTCAACGGCGGGCTGCTGCTGGGCGGCACGGCAACGGTCAACCTGACGGGTCTCGACCTGGAGGCAGGGACCTACACCCTGAGCTATACCGGCAGAATGGGGCCGCTGGGAGTAGGAAATATCACCATCACCCCAAGCGTCACCGGCACAAGCTACTCGCTGTCGCAGTTCGACGCCACGGGCACCCACACCGTTGACGGCAACATTTTCGACGGCACTGGTTCCGCAGGGACGATGGACCAGCTGCACTCGGTGGATACCCGCGTGAGCATTACCGGCTACGACGGCGTTACCACTACGCTGGATCCCTACACCGGCAGCACGCAGTCGAGCATCACGGGTCACTACGGCACGCTGGCGATTGCCGCAGACGGCAGTTACACCTATACGCTCAACCCGGGGATATCGCTCTCTACCATTACCACGAAGGAGGTCTTTAACTACACCCTGACCGATGCCAACGGCACCACGGACACCGCGTCGCTGACCATCAACATGGCGCCGAAATTTATCAGTTCGGAGCATAACGATGTGATTAGCGGTACGGCCTACGGCGACACGCTGATTTATCAGGTGCTGAACAGCACGGCGGGCAACGCGACGGGGGGCAACATCACCAGCGCTGGCGGCGACCACTGGACGAACTTCTCCCTGGCGCAGGGAGACAAGATCGACATTGGCGATCTGCTGGTGGGCTGGGACGGTAATACCGCCTCGCTGGGGAATTATATCAATGTCACGCAAAGCGGTAGCAACACTGTGATCTCCATCGACCGTGACGGCGCAGGGAGCACCTACACTAATACTGCACTCGTTACGCTTGATAACGTGCAGACCACGTACGACGAGCTTGTAAACCAGCAACACATCATTACCTGATAGCACCTGCAGGACATGACCCGGGCGCACAGCGCCCGGGCATAAATAATAAAGCTGTACTTATTTATTAGGGACAAGACATGGGAATAAAGATGCCTTACTGGTGGCTCTCGTGCTGCCTGATATCTGTACCCGCCATCGCGGCAAACCCGGCGGCAACCATCAATACCGGACAGCTCCGCGAAACGCAGGAACTCCCCTCACTGAATGGCCGCGTCGCCCCGGTGGCAGGCAAAGCCGCTCCCGGTTCACTACAGCTTGGCGAGGCCGTTAATCGCGCCGTCACCTGGCACCCGGCGATCGCTGAAGCCGTGGGCAAACTCTACGAACAGAACGAAGAGGTCGACGTCGCCAAATCGAAATACTATCCGCAAATCAACGCCGGCATGGACAACGGGTATTCCCACGACGGCGACCAGAACGGCTTTACGCCGTCGCTGGTGCTCTCTCTTTCACAGATGCTCTACGACTTCGGCAAAGTGGCAAGCCAGGTGCGGGCCGAAAACGCCGGGGTCGCCCAGCAGCAGGCCAACGTGCTGGTCAGTATCGACACCATCGCCCACGATACCGCTATCGCCATGGTGCAGGTGCAAACCTGGCAGCAGATGGTCGACACCGCCAAAGAGCAGCTTGACGCCCTCTCATCAATAGGCACCCTGACCCGCCAGCGTAACGACGAAGGGGCCACTTCCCTGTCTGACGTGGTGCAGACCGACGCGCGCATTGAAGGGGCGCGCGCCCAGCTGATGCAGTATCAGGCCAGCCTCGACAGCGCCCGCGCCACGCTGATGAGCTTTCTCGGCTGGAACAGCCTGAACGATATCAGCAATGACTTTCCGCAGAAGCTGGCCCGCAGCTGCGATATCGCCGAGCCGGACGATCGTCTGGTGCCTGCGGTCCTCGCTGCCTGGGCACAGGCGAACGTCGCTCAGGCTAACCTTGACTACGCCGACGCGCAGATGACGCCAACCGTCTCGCTGGAGCCGGAAGTCCGTCACTATCTGAACGATCGCTACGCGGGTAACGAAACGCGGGACCGCACCCAATATTCCGCCTGGGTGAAAGTCCAGATGCCGCTCTATCAGGGCGGCGGGCTCACCGCCCGACGCAACGCCGCCGGTCACGCGGTGGAAGCGGCGCAGTCGACCATTCAGCGCACGCGCCTCGATGTCCGCCAGAAGCTGCTGGAGGCCCGCAGCCAGGTCATGAGCCTGCAAAGCACGCTGCAAATTCAGGGCCGCCAGGAGGCGCTCAGCGCCCGCACCCGCGAGCTCTACCAGCAGCAGTATCTTGATCTCGGCTCACGCCCGCTGCTGGACGTGCTCAACGCCGAGCAGGAGGTCTATCAGGCGCGCTTTACCCAGCAGCAGACCCTCGGTCAGCTGCATCAGCTGCAGCTCAACTGCCTCTATAACACCGGGCAATTGCGTCATGCGTTCGATCTTGATAACCGCACCATCCAAACCGTGGAGATCCAGCCATGAAGCAACGCGACATCCCGCAGGGGGAAACGATGACGGATGAGGCGCTGGAGCAGTGGGCTCAGGCGTTTGGCTTTGTCGCCACGCGCTACCGCGTTGCCTGTTCGCCAGGCTCGCTCGTCGCGGGCGCGCCGTGGCTGAAAGGCAAACCGATGGTGCCCGCGCTGACTCAGCTTGCCCGTGAAGCCGGGCTGACGTTCCAGCTGCTGACGGCCGATCAGCAGTCGATCAACAGCTGGCGTCTGCCGGTGGTGGTGGCGCTGAACGACGGAAAAATCGGCGTGATCGAGAATTTCGACGGAGAAGATACGCTCGAGGTCAGCTTTTTCGACGACAAGACATACACCAACCGCCTGTCGATGATCGCAATGCTGCCCGCCATCCGCCACGTTATCGCCCTGCGTCCACTGGCCGCGCTTAAGGACAGCCGCGTGGACGCCTACATCTCAAAGTACCGTCCGGACTGGCTCTACCGGCTGGTGATGCGCGACCTGCGTCCCTACAGCTGGGTGATGCTGGCGGCGCTGTTTATCAACGTGCTCTCCCTCTCCGGCATTGTCTTTTCCATGCAGGTGTATGACCGGGTGATCCCCGCCCAGTCCTACCCGACGCTCTACGTGCTGACCATCGGAGTGCTGATCGCCACCCTGTTTGGCTTTGTGCTGCGCGTTGCGCGCGGGCACATTATGGATCTGCTGGGCAAACGCTCGGATCTGCGCGTCTCGGATCGCGTGTTCGGCCACGCGTTACGGCTGCGCCACAGCGCCATTCCGCGCTCCACCGGCAGCTTTATCTCCCAGCTGCGCGAGCTGGAGCAGATCCGCGAGATGGTCACCTCCTCCACCATCTCGACGATTGTCGATCTGCCCTTCTTCTTCCTGTTTGTGGTGGTGCTGGCGATCATCGCCCCGCAGCTGGCATGGATCGCCCCGGTGGCGGCAGTGATCATGGTGCTGCCGGGCCTGCTGCTGCAAAAGAAGCTGGCCGAGCTGGCGAAGCAGTCGGCGCATGAATCCACCCTGCGCAACGCGGTGCTGGTGGAGAGCGTGCAGGGGCTGGAGGACATCAAGCTGATGCAGGCGGAGAACCGCTTTTTGCAGCAGTGGAACAGCTATATCCAGATCACCGCGGAATCCGGCCTGCGCACCCGCGAGCTGACCCAGAACCTGATCAGTTGGGGGATGACCGTTCAGAGCCTGGTTTACGCCGCCGTGATCGTGGTTGGCGCGCCGATGGTGATTGACGGCACGCTGACCACCGGCTCGGTGGTGGCCGCCTCAATGCTGGCCTCGCGGATGATCGCCCCGATGGCGACGCTGTGCGGCGTGCTCGCCCGCTGGCAGCAGGTTAAGGCCGCCAAAGAGGGGCTGGACAGCATTATGCAGCTTCCTACTGAAAATCAGCGTGAAGAGACGCCGATCCGCCAGGACGTGCTGCGCGGACACTATCTTTTCGAGCAGGCGCAGTTCCGCTATCAGCCGGAAGATCCGCGCATGGCGCTGCGCATTAACCGTCTGGAGATCAGGCCGGGCGAGAAAGTGGCGATCCTCGGGCGTAACGGTGCGGGCAAATCCACTCTCCTGCAGGCAATGGCGGGCGGCATGGATCTGGCGGCCGGCGAGTTGCGGCTCGACAACCTCAGCCTGCCGCATCTGGACGTGGCCGACGTGCGGCGAAACGTCGGCTTTATGACCCAGAACGCGCGGCTGTTTTACGGCACCCTGCGCGAGAACATCACCCTCGGCATGCCGCGCGCCACCGACGAAGAGATCTTCGAGGTGCTGGAGATGTGCGGCGCGGCCAGCTTTGTGCAGAAGCTGCCAAAGGGGCTGGACTACCCGATTATGGAGAACGGCGTGGGATTGTCCGGCGGGCAGCGGCAGTCGATTCTGCTGGCGCGGATGCTGCTGCGCGATCCGAATATCGTGCTGATGGACGAGCCGACCGCTTCCCTTGACGAACACACCGAGCGGGAATTTATCCAGCGCCTGGGGGCGTGGCTCGGCAACCGGACGCTGGTTGTCGCCACCCACCGCGTGCCGGTGCTGGAGCTGGTGGAGCGCGTGGTCGTGCTGAAAGATGGGATGCTGGTCATGGACGCGCCAAAAGCGCAGGCGCTGAACAACAGCCGCATGCAGCAACAGCAGCAGGCAGCAACCGGACGGGAGTGGAAAAATGAAAATCAGTCAGCGTGACGTGGCGGCGATGGACGATCTGGATAATGCGCTCGACTCCGAAAGCGGCTATACCGGCGCGCGGCGGATTGTGATCTTCTCGCTGCTGATGTTTGTGGCGCTGGGCGTCTGGGCGTGGTTTGGGATGCTGGATGAAGTCTCAACGGGAACCGGAAAAGTGATCCCCAGCTCGCGCGAGCAGGTGTTGCAGTCGCTGGATGGGGGGATCCTCACCGAGCTGAACGTACACGAAGGCGATCAGGTGCAGGCCGGACAGGTGCTGGCGCGTCTGGATCCAACGCGTTCCGAATCGAACGTCGGCGAAAGCGCGGCGCGCTACCGCGCGTCGCTTGCCTCCAGCGCCCGTCTGTACGCCGAGGTGAACGATCTGCCGCTGAAGTTCCCGCCTTCGCTGGAGAAATGGACCGAACTGACCGCCGCCGAAACGCGGCTCTACAATTCGCGCCGCGCGCAGCTGGAGGACACGCAGCGTGAACTGCGTTCAGCGTTAGATCTCGCAAACAAAGAGCTGGCAATCACCCAGCGGCTGGTAAAAACCGGCGCCGCCAGCCACGTGGAAGTGCTCCGCCTGCAGCGGCAGAAAAGCGACCTGGAGCTGAAGCTCACCGACGTGCGTTCCCAGTATTACGTTCAGGCGCGCGAGGCGCTATCCAAGGCCAACGCCGAGGTGGATATGGTCTCGGCGATCCTCAAAGGCCGCGAGGATTCCGTCACCCGCCTGACGGTAAAATCCCCGGTGCGCGGGATCGTGAAAAATATCAAAGTCACCACCATCGGCGGCGTGATCCCGCCCAACGGCGAACTGATGGAGATTGTGCCAGTGGACGATCATCTGCTGATTGAAACCCGCCTCTCGCCGCGCGACATCGCCTTTATCCACCCGAACCAGGAGGCGCTGGTGAAGATCACCGCCTACGATTACGCCATCTACGGCGGGCTGCACGGGGTGGTGGAGACCATATCACCGGACACTATCCAGGACGAGGCCAAGCCGGAGGTGTTTTACTACCGCGTGTTTATCCGCACCAGCCAGGATTACCTGGTGAATAAGGCGGGCAGGCATTTCTCGATCGTGCCGGGGATGATTGCCACAGTGGACATCAAGACCGGAGAGAAAACGGTACTGGATTATCTGATCAAGCCGTTTAACCGGGCGAAGGAGGCGCTGAGGGAGCGGTAGTCTTCGCCGGGCGGCGGCTACGATCTTCCCCCTCACCCTCTCCCCAAAGGGGCGAGGGGATGATTCGCTGCCCGCATTAATTTGTGGGGATTCTTCAGCCCTGTGGGAGAGGGCATCATGCCGCACCCACACCACAATCCCCCTTTTCTGGAATCCGCCTCGAAGAAACCGCTTTTAATGACGCCTTCCGCTTTCCTTCAGCCTGCATCAGGGTAACATAGCCGCCAATCGAAACGCACTTGCGCACTGTGCAAGAGTGCATTACTATTCACATAGCTTCATGGAGTGGAGCTCATAAGCGCTATGATTAATCATTTTCGTGATCAATGGCTTAAGGATTTTTTTCTGTACGGGAAATCCAGCAATGTGATCCCTTCAAGCCTTGAATCAGCCTTAGCGAGGAAGCTGGATATGATCAACGCTGCCACCTCGCACCGGGAGCTGAGATCCCCGCCAGGCAATATGTATGAATCGCTGAATCCCCCGCTTGCAGGGTACTCTGCGATTCGCGTTAACAGGCAATACAGGTTGGTATTCAGGTGGTCAGAGGGTAAAGCAGACGATCTCTACCTCTCTCCGCACAAGTACACGCCATACAAATGAGGCATTACCTATGACTCTTCAACAGGCTCTACGCAAACCCACTACGCCGGGCGATGTGTTGCAGTATGAATATCTTGAGCCGCTCAATCTGAAAATTAGCGATCTCGCGGAAATGCTTAACGTGCACCGTAACACCATCAGCGCTCTCGTTAATAATAATCGTAAACTGACGGCCGATATGGCAATCAGACTAGCCAAGGCGTTTGATACCACTATTGAATTCTGGTTGAACCTGCAGCTAAACGTCGACGTCTGGGAAGCGCAAACCAATTCCCGCACTCAGGAGGAGTTGAGCCGTATAAAAACGATTGCAGAAATCATGGCAAAAAGGAAATCAGGCCAGCCGGATGTGGCCTGAATCAAACCGGCTCTACAGCGCCACCTTTAATCCCCCACTGCCCAGGCGTTTTACCGGTCCACATTCTGAAAACCTCAATAAATGCGCTGACGCTGCTGTAGCCGCAGGACAGCGCAATCCATCCCACCGGCTTCCCCGCCGCCAGCCACTCCATTGCCTGCATGACGCGCGCCAGCTGCCGCCAGTTGACGAAGTTCATTCCCGTCTGGGCGCTAAATCGACGGTTAAACGTACGCACGCTCATCCCGGCATGGCAGGCATGGCTCTTGACCGTTTGATTATCATCGACACACTGCAGCAAGTGGCTGACCACGTTCTTCAGACGCGGATCCGTCGGTACGGGCAGATAAAAGCGCACCTGAGGCGTCAGGGCAAGCTCATCCAGCAGCAGGGTGAGCTTTCGCGGATCGTACTCGTTTTCTGCAACGCTTAAGCGGGAAAACAGTGCATGAGTGAGATCGTCGGGCTCGAACAGCGCGGGGGCATCGGGAAGCATTGCACAGCACGCAGGGTCAAGATAGATAGCGCAGCCTTCTATCGCGCTTTCAGAAAAGGCGGCGTGCTGCTGGCCCGGCGGGATCCAGCCAATATGGTTTGCCGGTACAACCGAACGCCCCTGTTGGGTCTCAATCACCAGCAGCCCCGTTGCAATACGCCAGAGCTGTCCGGTGGGATGGCTGTGCCACGCGGTGCGGTAACCGCCGGGATGGCGGAGCGTCTCTGTACCGATCATCTTATCCTGGCCGAAAATCGTTATTCATCGACGTATTACAGAAACTGCGCCGTCGACTGTCAAGGATAATGGTGGCTCAACTACACAAGGAGCCAACATGAGCATCATCACAACCCTGATAGCCCAGCCTGACAATACCCTACAGCGCGAAAAAATGGCGTGCCTGTTAAGCCGCTTGTTCAAAGGCGAATTAGATCCCGCAGAGGTGTTCACGCCCGATTACCAGCAGTACACGGATGGTCACGCGCTTGATTATCGGGGTTTTGTGCAGCACCTGAACCACGTCCGCTCGCAGATCCGCGCGATCGCATTCAGGGTAGAAGAGCTGGCCTGTCACGAGAATCTTTTAGCAGACCGGCACTGGGCTACGGTGACGTATCCAGATGGTCGCCAGGCGGAATTAGAGGTGTATATGTTTGCCGCACTGCGCGAGGGTAAAATCTGTCGTATCCATGAAGTGACGCAGACGATCGGCGGCGATGCTTCAGACCGCGCGCTCGCCCACGCCACGCAATAAGCTCACCCTGCGCGCACAACGGCAACTGCCGTTATGCGCGCTCTGTTACAGGGAGATCTTCAGGCGTCGAACCGCTTCTTTAAGCTGCTCATCCGTTGGGGTGACGAATGACATGCGCAGCGTTGTCGGGTCCGGTTCGTTGCAGTAGAAGAACTCGCCCGGTACAAACACCACGCCGTTGCTTAAGGTTTTTTCCAGCCATTTCGTCGTATTCATGCCGTTGTTCATTTTTGCCCACAGGAACATCCCGCCCTTCGGCTTGTGGAACGACATCACATCGCCCAGCTCGGCTTCCAGTTCCGTTGCAAACGTCTGGTATTTCTGGCGATAGGCCTCGCGGATCATTTTAATCTGGTTCGCCAGACGCCCGGTTTTCAGGTACTCGTAGGTCATCAGCTGGGACAGCGTGCTGGTGTGCAGATCGGTGGTTTGCTTGAGGTTCACCACCGCGCGCTTCAGCCATTCCGGCACCAGCACCCAGCCTACGCGGGTGCCCGGCGCGAGGATTTTGGAGAAAGTAGAGGTGTACACCACGTTATCCTCATTGCCGATATCTTTCGCATGGGCAATCAGCGGGCGGAACACGTCGTCGGTGTAGTTAATTTCGCTGTACGGATCGTCTTCGATAATCACGAAATCATAGCGCTTTGATAATTCAACCAGCTGTTTACGGCGCGCCTCGGAAAGCGTTACGCCGCCAGGGTTACCAAAGGTTGGAACGATATAAACCGCCTTGATGGTTTTCTTCGCCACCAACGCTTCAAGTTCATCGACCTTCATGCCGTCGCCGTCGGTGCCGACGGATTCAAAATTCGCCTGTGCCAGGCCAAAGACCTGCAGCGCGGCGAGATAGGTAGGACGTTCAACGACAACCGTATCGCCCGGATTAATTAACGCACGCGCCAGCACGTCCAGAGATTGTTGAGAGCCGGAAGTAATGACCACGTCATCGGCCTTACAGGCGATGCCGCGCCCCTCGCAGATGCGTTTAATTTCTTCGCGCAGCCCCGGTACGCCTTCCGTCAGGCCATACTGGAACGCCTCGCCAAAATTCTGTGACAACACGGCATCGGCGGCAATTTTAAGCCCTTCGCGATCGAACAGGTCCGGATTAGGAATACCGCCGCCCAGCGAAATCACGCCCGCCATTTTGCTATGTTTTAATAATTCACGGATGGCTGATGATTGCAGGCCCTGCGCGCTGCTGGCGAGTTTGTTTGCAGACATTCTTTGATTACCTTCTTTTTTTATATTGTGCCCAATCTTAGCAGAATATGAGCAATAAATTCCGTTAGCTTAGGGAGGGGACGCAAATCCTGACGCCACAGTAAATGCACCGGCCTCGGCGCGGGCGTGAACGGCTCCAGCACACGCACCAGCCTGCCGCTTGCCAGCTCTTCCGCCACCAGCACTTCCGGTTGCAGCAGCAGCCCTGCCCCGGCTCGCGCCGCCATGCGTAAGCCGTATCCGTCGTTGCATCTTAAGATCGCATCCCGCTTCCAGCGCACCTCCCCTTCCGCACCCGGCAGCCGCCACTCGTTGCGCGCGGTCCACACCGTGTGCGACAGGCACAGATGATCCACCAGATCGGCGGGCGTCTGCGGCGTGCCGTGTCGCGCCAGATAATCCGGCGCGGCGCAGATCACCATGTTGTAGGGACACAGATATTTCGCCACCAGATCGTCATTGCGGATATCGCCAATGCGAATGGCCAGATCGACCCCCTCTTCCACCAGATCGACCATCCGGTTGGTGAGATCCAGTTCGATACGCACTTCCGGGTAGCGCTGCAAAAATGTGGCCGTCAGAGGGGCGATCGCGCAGCCGCCAAACGACGTGGGGGCGGTGACGCGCAGGGTGCCGGCGGGCGTCGCGCGCAGCCGTTCAACCGCGCTTTCGGCAATCGAGACCTGCTCCAGCACGCGCCTGGCCTCTTCGAAATAAACGCGTCCGGCGTCGGTCAGGCTCTGGCGACGGGTATTGCGCTCCAGCAGCCGCGTGCCGAGCTGAGATTCGAGCAGCGCAATATATTTCCCGACCATCACCGCCGACATCTCCAACCGCGCCGCCGCGCCGGTGAAGCTGCCGCTCTCTACCACCGCGATAAACGTCTCCATGCCGCGAAGCTTATCCATATTCCAAACCCCTGGTTAGTAATCATCTAACTTTAGCCCAGTTTATCTGACTTTTAATTTATTAAAGAATGAGGGCTCACAACATGAGGAGTCGGATATGAAAATCGTCATTATTGGTGCCAGCGGTACGGTCGGTCGTGCCGTAACCGAAGAGTTAAGCCGTCGTCACGAGGTCATCCGCGTGGGTCGCACGCGGGGCGACTACCAGGTGGATATCACCTCGCAGGCGAGCGTGCAGGCGCTGTTTGAGAAAATCGGCCCGGTGGATGCGATTGTCTCCGCCAGCGGTGGTCTCTACTTTGGCCCGCTCGCGACCATGAAGGACAGCGACTTCAACCAGGGCCTGCAGGACAAGCTGCTCGGGCAGGTGCGTCTGGCGCTGACCGGCCAGCATTATCTGAACGAAGGCGGCTCGATTACGCTGATAAGCGGGATTGTGGCGCACGAGCCAATTGCGCATGGCGTAAATGCCACCACGGTCAATGCGGCGCTGGAAGGGTTTGTCCGCGCCGCAGCCTGCGAACTGCCGCGCGGGATCCGCATTAACCTGATTAGCCCAACAGTACTGACGGAATCCGCCGAAGCGTATGACGGGTTCTTCCCTGGCTTTGAAAGCGTTCCCGCCGCGACCGTGGCCCAGGCCTACCGCCGCAGCGTGGAAGGGGTGCAGAGCGGGCGGGTGTATAAGGTAGGTTACTGAGCCTTACGGGCGGACATCAGCACCAGCATCGGGCGCTCCGCCTCTTCGGACAATGCAGGCCAGGCGTCAATCTGCGCCTGCGTTGGTCCCCACTCATTGACTTCACTTATCGTTAACCCGGCCTTTATCAGCGCGTTAAGCGTGGTGCCCAGCGTGCGGTGGTATTTAATCACTCCATCCGCCAGCCAGTTGCTGACGCGCTGGCTTTCGTCCTGATAATGGTTCACGCCCCAGAACCGCTCGCCGCTGTCGTCGGTCAGCCAGCCCTGACGGGTGGCGCAGGTGTAAATTGGGTGCTCCATCGAGAAGACCAGGCTGCCACCCGGTTTTAGCGCGCGCTGAACGTTGGCGAATAGCGTGTCCAGCTCCGGCAGGTAGTGTAGCGCCAGCGAGCTGTAGACCAGATCGAGACTGTTTTCGCGAAGCTGAAGAGATTCCAGATCGCTACGCTGATAGTGAATCTCCGCGTCATCCGTCAGTTCAGCCGCGCGGGCAAGCATTTTTTCTGAGATATCGACGCCCGTAACGTCAGACGCGCCCAGCTCGCGCGCCGCGCGGCAGAACCAGCCGTAACCGCAGCCGAGATCGATAACCGCTTTGCCGGTTAAATCAGGCAGCATTGCCTTGAGCGCAGGCCACTCAGGCGCACCGTCCAGCCCCTGCACCGAGCGCGGAAGCTGAGCGTAGCCTTCAAAAAACGCCGGGTTGTCGTAGATGTTTTGTGCCATGGCAGATCCCTCTTTAAGAATGTGCATAGCAGTATACTGCATTGTCGGGTGGCGGTTTCACCTTACCCGACCTACGATCCCATGTTGACCCGGTAAGCGCAGCGCCACCCGGATCGCTTTTAGCCAACAACACCCCAGACGAGATTCCCCTTGTGGAACGTCGCGGTGCGCGGAGAAATGCGCGCCACCGCCTCGGCGGAACAGGAGGCGTCCACCAGCACAAAGCTGGCGTCGTCCTGCGCTTTCGGCCATACGCGTTCACCTTTATCGTTCAGCGGCAGCACGTCGCCGGTGGCGATGCCGAGCGCGCGGGAGAGCGTCTGCTCGTTCGGGCGAATATAGAGCTGGGCGTACAGATTGGCTTTCTCCAGCATGTCCCCCAGACCGTACGGCGACCAGTGGTCGATCACGCTGTCGGTGCCGGTCATAACAAACACGCCCTTCTCCCGCAGCTGCTTCAGCGGCATGTGCAGGGTGCCAATCGGCACGGTGGAGGCGATGGTCACCTGCTGCGCCGCCATGCGGGTGGCAATCTCATCCACCTGCTGCTCGTTGAGCGTCGCCAGCGCGAAGGCGTGGCTGATGGTCAGCTTCCCCTTCAGCTCCGGCGTTTTCTCCACGGTTTCCACCATGTAGTTCACCGCCGCCACGCCCGCCGGGCTGGTTTCATGGAGGTGAATATCCACCCCTTTGTCGTAATCCAGCGCAATCTGGAACATGGTATCGAGCGATTTCTCCATCGCGCCGTCAACGCTGGTTGGGTCCAGCCCGCCTACGTAGTGCGCCCCCGCCTGCATCGCCTCGCGCATCAGCTTTTCAGCGTTGGAGAGCAGCAGGCCGTGCTGCGGGAAGGCAACGATTTCGCAGTCAAAACCTGCGCTGCGGCGCGCCAGCACCGCCTGCAAATTTTCCAGGTTTTTCAGGCCGGAAACCGGCTCAATATTGCAGTGGCTGCGGGCGATGGTCGACCCTTTCGACTGGATCAGGTCGATCAGCTTTTCGGCACGTTCTTGCGTGTAGGGCTGTAACTCCGGCAGCAGCTTCTGCTCCAGGCGGATCATGTCCTGAATGGTGGTGCCCGCCGGACGGTTCAGGGAGCGCCACGGGCCGCCGTAGAAGGTTTTATCCAGGTGAATGTGCATGTCGCGCATCGCCGGAAGCATCAGCTTTTTACCCGCGTCGTAGTGCGGCAGGGTCGCGTCGGCGTGGCTGCCGTTGTCGCGCAGGGCGACAATTTTCCCGTCTTTGATCTCCAGCGTTTTCAACTCGGTGCGGGTGCTCGTCGCCACGCTGCCCTCGAAATTAAACCCGGCTTCAAGCAGCACGTTGTCCAGATAGTAATGTTTCGCGATGATCTTCATCGGTTTCCCCGTCTCGCAGGTTGCCTTTGCAGTGTCGGCAGCATACGCGACGGAGCCGGTTGCGCCAAACAGCGCGCAGGCGGTGACCATTTTGCCGCTCTGGCTGATAAACTCGCGGCGGCTTTTGTTTTCACTCATCTTATCTTCCTTCATTAACAATGTGGGTACCCGTTTCACCGCGCAGCGCCGCGGGCAGGCAGTCCGGCGAGGTGATGATCACGCGCCTGCCGCCGTGTCGTAAAAATGCCAGCGAGGCGACGATTTTGGGCAGCATGCTGCCCGCCGGAAAGTGTCCTTCATCCATGTAGCGCGTCATCAGCGCCACGCTGACGGTGTCCAGCGCCTGCTGGTCTGGCTTGCCGAAGTTAACGCAGACTTTCTCCACGCCGGTGGTTATCACCAGCACGTCGGCGCAAATCTCACGGGCCAGCAGCGCGGTGGAGAGATCTTTATCGATAACCGCATCCACGCTCTGATAATCCCCCTGCTCGCTGCGCACCACGGGAATGCCTCCGCCGCCCGCGCCGATGACCACAAAACCTTTCTGCGTTAGCGCCTTAATCGCATCCGCCTCGACGATGCGCAGCGGCTGGGGCGAGGCCACCACGCGGCGATAGCCCCGGCCTGAATCCTCGACAAAATGCCAGTCCGGGTGCGCGAGCTGTAGCTCGTCGCGCTGTGCCTCGCTGAAGAACGCGCCGATCGGTTTTGTCGGGTGCGTAAAGCCGGGATCGTTTTTATCCACCTCCACCTGAGTGACGACCGTGACCGCCTTTTGCTCCCCGCGCGCCGCCAGGCGGTTGTTAAGCGCCTGCTGGATCAGGTAGCCGATGCCGCCCTGGGTATCCGCCACGCAGTTTGCCAGCGGGGTCAGCGGCAGCCCTTCCCGCTCGTGGGCGATCTCGGCGCGGCGCAGATCCAGCCCCACCTGCGGGCCGTTGCCGTGGGTGAGGACGATGTCATAGTCGGAGGCCAGCATTTCAAGCACCGACTCGGCCACCGCTTTGACCGCCTGCGCCTGATGTTCAACCGACTGGCTGGCGTTGTCTTTGATAATGCTGTTGCCGCCGATGGCGACGACCATAAGCTCTTTCATACGTTTTCCTTCGCAACAGTAACTTCTGCGCTCGCAACTTCGCGGCTGTCGAGGAAATGCTTCACCACAAACATGCCGCCCATCATCAGGTAGGCCGTGACGAACATCAGGGAACTGCCCTCGGCAAAGCCCACCACTGGCGCGTGGATCACGCCAAACAGCGCCAGCAGCGCGCCTCCTGCGGCGGCGACGGCCCCGCGCAGCGGTTTGTTGATGATGGCGAAGATAGCGATACAGCCCCAGAGCATGCTGGCGAGCGGCGCACCGTTGCCGAGGTGCATCAGCCCCTCGTAGTAGATCCCTTTGCTGTGCAGCACGTCGGTGCCAATTTTCGCCGCGCTGGTTCCCGCCGCGCTCATCACGCTGTTCATCATGGTCAGCGCCCAGTTAGCGATCCACGGGAACAGGCAGATAAAGATGACGGGCACCTCCACTTTCGGCGTTTCCCGCACCACCTGGTTGGCGGTGACGACGCCGATAAACACCAGAATCGGCACGATAGCGGTCATCGGTATGATGGCGAGCATAAAGGCCCCCAGCCCGAACAGCGGCACGATGAACATGGTCACGCCGGACGCCAGCGTGTAACCGATGCTCGCCCCCATCGCCTTCCAGCCGGGATGGCCCACATAGACCGTGACCGGGAACGGGTTGCCCATCAGGCAGCCGAGCATGGAAGCCAGGCCGTTCGCCAGCATCACCTTGCGGGTCGGGTACTCATCCCCCGCCGCGTGGGCGCTTTCGATGTTCTCCAGGTCAAAGATGTAGTTCGCCAGCCCCAGCGGTACGGCGGACGCCAGATAAGGCAGCGCGTGCGGCAGGCCCTGCATAAAGCTGTCCACGTGCACTTCCGGCGGGTTAAAGCCGAAGGATGACATGGACGCCTTGATGGCATCCGGGCTTTGCAGTCCGGAAATCCACGCCAGCGCCGTTCCGGCAATCAGCAGCAGCAGGCCGGTCGGGATTTTGGCGAAAATCGGCTTTTTACCGAACCAGTTAATAAAGATCAGCAGCAGAACGATGAACGACACGGTGGGCGCTTCAAACGCCTGCAACATCGGGTTCATCGCCAGCAGCAGCAGGCCAAGACCGGACAGGCACGACAGCAGCACGGTACGCGGGATCATCTTGCGGATGGTCTCACCCAGGAACGAGCCGCCCGCGAGGATCATCGCTTCCACGAAGCACCACACCAGGCCAATCTGAATCGCGAAATCCGCATCACCGGTTTGCTGGTAGACGGGCATCAGGACCAGGAAGGTCACGGTAAAAATCGAGGGTGCGCTCGGGCCGGACGGCAGCGCGGTGACGTCCGTACGTCCGGTGGCGCGCGCCATTTGCAGGCCAAACCATGTGTAGCATAAGCTCGCTACCAGCACCGCCAGCCCGAAGGCCGGCGCGATGCGTCCATAAACAATCTCCTTCGGGATGCCGACGACAAAAATGAGCAGCCCCATCATGGTCAGCAAATTAGTCAGGTTGTTGGTCATCAACCCGAAATAGGCCGCCCAGTCACCTCTTTTCCACTCCAGTTTCATGTTTTTCATGGATGCATACCTTATAGAACGTAGCGATCGCGGAAGGTCAACAGCGCCTTTTCAAAACAGCTAAACGGCGGGTGAACGATGCCCGCCCCAATCATGCCAATGCCCGCGTCTTTGTGGGCAATGGCGGTGTTGATCACCGGCAGAATGCCGCTGCCCGCCACTCTGGTGATGTCGATGGCGGTTGGAATGCCCATAAACGACAGCAGCGGAATGGTGACGTTCGGGTTCTCGCCGAGGGTGATTTCGCGCATCTGGCGCGAGAAGTCGATGGCTTCCTCCACCGTGCCGCCCACCAGCGCAACGATGGCCGGTGCCGTCGCCATCGCAAAGCCGCCGATGCCGTAGGTTTCGGTGATGGCGCTGTCGCCAATATCCAGTCCGGAGTCTTCCGGCTTGTAGCCCGCGAACATCGGGCCAATCACCTGTTGCGCCGGGCCGGTAAACCACTGCCCCGGCAGGCCGGAAACGCGCAGGCCGAACTCGTAGCCGTTGCGCGCCATGGTGGTCACGACGGTGCTGTATTCAATGCCGTGAGCGGCATCCAGCGCGGCTTTACACATCGCCATCCACGTCGGGCCGGAGAAGTAGTCGCTGCTGGCGACAAACTCAAACACCTCGCGCTGCTGCTCCACCGGGTAGCCCGCCTGAATCAGCCCCGGCGTCAGCGCCTGGATCAGCAGCGTGGTGCCGGCGTTGTTGCGGTTGTGGCACTCGTCGCCCATGTGCAGCGCCTGGGCCAGCATCAGGCGCAGGTCGATTTCGCCGATGATATTCATCGCGTCGCGCAGCATCGGGCCGAGCACGTCGCGCATCCAGTTCAGGCGGTCGATCACGCTCTGGTCGTTAGCGCCCATACGCAGGATCTTCGCCATCTGCTCGCTGAGGTTGGTGAACGCCCGGTTGCCGTAGGTTTTGTTCTCAACGATGTGCATAAACATCGAGGCGGAGGTGACGCCTGCCATGGAGCCCACGCAGTCGTGCTCGTGGCACGGCGAGAAGGTGATCTCGCCTGAAGCCGCCAGCCTTGCGGCATCCTCCAGATCCGTCGCCAGCCCTTCAAATACCAGCGCACCGGTAACCGCGCCCTTCATCGCCCCGCACATGTTTTCCCAGGCGACGGGCGGACCGGCGTGCAGAATGGTGGTGCGGGTCATGCCCGGCACTACGTTAATTGCCTGGTCATAGCCCACCAGCACCGGGTGAGACTGGATGATGCGCTCAAGGGCGATTTTGTTCGCGGCGGCGATCTTCTCCGCCAGCGGTTTCTCTGCCAGCTGGTCGAGCGCTTCTACCACCTGCATGTTGCCCTGCCCCGGCGGCGTCCAGTCGAGCTGGGTCACGGGAACGTGCTGCTTTTTGAGGTCGTCGCTGAACATCGCAATGCCGACGTTAATGACGTTAAGCGGCTGGTTGAATAAAGTGGTCATTATGCTTTCTCCCCTCTGCAGACAAATTCACGTGCCAGTAATCCGGTGTTGGTGCTGCTGCTGGCCCAGATGACGCCTGCGTCGGTCAGCCGCTGGCACTGCTGCGCCAGCGACTGCGGATCCTGGTCGGTGCCGAGCACGTAGCCGAGGATCTCCAGCGGACGGTTATCGGCCTTCGCGATCGCCTGCGCCTCTTTGATCGCGTCGATCATCACCCCCACCGGATCCTCGTGCGCGCCGAAGCCGAGCACGAAGTCCATCACGATGACGCCCACCTGCGGATCGCGCGCCTCCTGTAGCAGGCGGCTGATGCGGTTGGTCGGGTCGATCATTGGGTGCGGTTTGCCGTTGGTGAAGTCGTCGTCACCGAAGTCCAGGAAGGTGTGGGCCTGGCTGACGCTAATATCCTGCAGGCGCTTAGCCGGATCGGGCTGGATATTGCTCCAGACATCGTCGAACTTCTCCAGCGCGGCAAACATCGCTTCGTCGCACAGGGTGCCGCCGCAGAACAGGCCGCGAATGTACTTCTGCTGCGGGGTCAGGCGGGCGCGCACCTCTTCAATCAAAGGCCAGTTGAGCGGATGCAGATCCAGGGACTCTTTTTTAATGCCGGTAAGCAGCACCGCCTTCAGCGCCGCTTCTTTGGTGCCGCGCGCAAACTGCAGGCCGTCTTCATCGGCGGGCGGTTCGCTGCGGCCGAGGAAGCAAACAACCACCGGCTTGCGGCAGGCTCTGGCGCGGGCCAGCACCTTTTCTGCCACCGCTGGCGCAGGCGGCTTGGAGATGAGCGCAATCACCTGAGTGCCCTCATCCGCCTCAAGCATGTCGATGGCGTCGAGCATCATCAGGCCGCCGATTTTTTCGCTGAGATCGCGCCCTCCGGTGCCGATCAGCTGCGACACGCCGCCGCCGAACTCGTGAATGCGCACGCTCAGCTCCTGGCTGCCGGTGCCGGAGGCGCCAACAATCCCAATCGGCCCGCGACGCACCGCGTTGGCGAAGCACAGCCCCGCACCGTTGATGATGGCGGTTCCGCAGTCGGGCCCCATCATCAGCAGCCCTTTCTCATGCGCCAGCAGCTTCAGCGCCAGCTCGTCGTCGAGCGACACGTTATCGGAGAACAGCATCACGTTAAGATCGTTTTCCAGCGCCTGACGCGCTTCGCGGGCGGCAAAGGTGCCGTTGACGGAAATGACCGCCAGGTTGCTGTCCGGGCGATGAGTTTTGGCGCTGGCAATCGTCGCGTAGTGTGCTTCATGGGTGCCGCTGCTCGCTTTATGGGTAAATAAAGCCTCTATTTCCGCCAGCGTTTCATCGTTCGCCGCGTCGCCTTTAATCACGATCATCAGGTCGCCATTTTTGGCTTCCGCTAATTCCGGCGTGAGCAGCCCGAGATTTTTCAGAACGCCTTTATTCATTTCCGTCGCCATTGCCACAAACGCCTGTTCGACACCCGGCAATTTATTGGCTTTGGTGGAAACCGACATTAAGGAAACCGAATCGAAATACGTGTTCTTTTTTATGACGATTTTGGTTGGCATTGTTTTCTCCTGAATACGGATAAAAGGGGGCCGCCGTCGCGCAGAATGCACGTCGGTAAAAATACTGTTTGAATTAACGGCCAGCCGGACGTGGCTGGCCGAATGCGTTATGCGCCCGCCGCCAGCAGCAGGTCGGCTATTGCATCGAAGCCTTTTTCCCGCGCCAGTTCGAGCGGGGTTTTGCCGTATTTATCGGTCATATGCGGATTCGCGCCGTGATCCAGCAGCAGCTTCACAATTTCCTGCTGCTTTGCGCCGCCGTCATTCAGCACGATGGCTTCCAGCAGCGGCGTCCAGCCGACAAAGTTAGTGTGGTTGACGTTAATATCGGTTTTTTCCAGCAGCTCGCGCACGATTTCAACGTGGCCTTTTTCACTGGCAGGGGTAATGCCCACGCCGCCGAAGCGCGTCAGACGGTCGAGATCCGGATTCGCCGGAAGAACGATGCGCAGCAGGGTTAAATCATTAGTCAGGCAGCTTATCAGGAAGGGGTTAAAACAGGTCTGGTCCTGTTTATCAATATCCGCGCCGGCGGCAATTAAAAATTCCACGCAGGCATAATGCTTTTTCAGGCTGGCAATAATAATGGCGGTTCTTTTCTGGCGGTTGGTGGCGTTAATATCCACGCCGTTATCCAGGCAGGCTTTTAGCGCGTCGATGTTGCCCTCTTCTGCCGCCAGCAGAAATTCCGTAACGAGTGCGTTTGCAGACATATTCAGTCTCCCAATGTTTCACTTCTGATGACCTGAGAATAGCAACAGCCTGGTCACAAAAGAATCCGCTTAAAAATGATTCATCGACACGCAATTCATTGTTGAGTTAAATTCAACAGTCAGGCTAAAACGTGCGTCTGTGCAACCTTTTTCTTATGGTTTACCGTTTTTTAGCGCCTCAGGCAGCATTATCCTTATGGTTGTAAAAGCCTTGCAGGACGCGGCTCCGCGTAAATAGTCAGAACTGTGACAGACTTCAAATATGATGTAACGGCGCTGTTAAAATATGTTCAAAACTGATGGCTGAGGATGCTGTGATATGAATTCCATCTTTACCGAAGAGAACCTGCTGGCCTTCACCACCGCGGCACGCTTCGGCAGCTTCAGCAAAGCCGCCGCCGAGCTGGGTGTGACGACCTCCGCCATTAGCTACACCATTAAGCGCATGGAGACCGGGCTGGACGTGGTGCTGTTTGTGCGCAACACGCGCAGCATCGAGCTGACGGAGTCCGGGTTTTATTTTTACCGTAAGGCCACCGACCTGCTGAACGACTTCCACGCCATCAAGCGCGGGATTGATACCATTTCGCAGGGCATCGAGGCGCGAGTGCGCATCTGCATTAATCAGCTCTTGTATACGCCGCGCCATACCGCGCGTTTGCTGCAGGTGCTGAAAAAGCAGTTTCCCACCTGCCAGATCACGGTGACGACCGAGGTGTATAACGGCGTATGGGATTCGATCATCAACAATCAGGCCAACATCGCGATTGGCGCGCCGGATACGCTGCTGGACGGCGGCGGGATTGATTACACCGAAATTGGCGCCATTCGCTGGGTGTTTGCCATCGCGCCGGAACATCCCCTCGCCTTTGTTCCCGAACCGATTGCGGAGAGCCAGTTGCGCCTGTACCCCAACATCATGGTGGAAGATACCGCGCATACTATCAACAAGAAGGTCGGCTGGCTGCTGCACGGGCAGGAGGCAATTCTGGTGCCGGATTTCAACACCAAGTGCCAGTGCCAGATTCTGGGGGAAGGGATTGGCTTTTTGCCGGAATACATGGCAAGAGAAGCGATGGAAGACGGTCTGCTCATCACGCGGCGTATTAACAATCCGCGTCAGGACTCGCGCATGCTGCTCGCCACGCAGCATGCGGCGACCGGCCAGGTGACGCGTTGGATCAAACAGCAGTTTGGCCCGGAAGGCGTGTTAACCGGTATATACAGTGATTTACTGTGGCGTGCTTAGTTTTTCGTCTGCACCCAAAACGCGTGGATAAGGCCCGGGAAGTAACCCAGGATGGTCAGAAGGATGTTCAGAATAAACGCCCAGCCCAGTCCCTTGCCAAGCAGCACGCCCAGCGGCGGGAGAATAATCGTAAAAACAACGCGCCAAAAACCCATAATCACTCCGTGCAAGCTAACCAATTGAAAATTAAAAAGAGACATTTCTCTAAGCATAGCCAGTTTACGGGTTACTGCCATTCGTCTCTCGCGCTTTTACCTGCCTTTACCCTCTTTACACTGGCTTAAGCCCTTCCTTAAATGTTCTACTTCTCATAAATTGACCGTAAGGAAACACCATGTCTCTTTCTCTTATTTCGCCACAGCAGGCGAACGCGCTTATTAAAGAAGGCGCAAAACTGATTGATATTCGCGATCCCGATGAGTATGCCCGCGAGCATATTCCGGCAGCACGCTCCATACCGCTGGATTCTTTACCCGGCGGGCTCAACGCTGCCCCTGGTGAAACGGTGATTTTCCACTGTCAGTCCGGGACACGGACATCAAACAATGCTGCGCGACTTGCGCAGGCAGCGTTGCCGGCTCAGGCCTTCGTGGTTGAGGGGGGCATTCAGGGCTGGAAGCAGGCCGGGCTGCTGACCGTTGAAGATAAATCCCAGCCGCTCCCGCTGATGCGGCAGGTACAAATTGCCGCCGGGCTGCTGATCCTCTGCGGCGTGGTGCTGGGTTATAGCGTCTCCAGCGGCTTTTTCCTGCTGAGCGGTTTCGTCGGTGCCGGGCTGCTTTTCGCCGGTGTGACAGGTTTTTGCGGTATGGCACGGTTGCTGAAAGTGATGCCGTGGAACCGTCATACCTCATAAGCAGTAATCAATGAATTACGCTGTACCCGGCATCAGACGTCGGCTAAGGTGAAGATCGCTAAAACGATGAGGAGGTTATATGTTTTCTGTCGGTGATTATGTGCAACCGCTAAAAGGCGGCCCAAAGCTGAAAGTGCTCGAAGTGAACGGTGAAAACGTGGTGGCGGTACAGGCCAGCAATGAACAAGGCGAGAAATATACGCTGAAAGCGGCCGATTTGGCGCCGTATACCGAAGAAGGTGATTTCGGCGTCTGCTGAACAGACAACCGGGCGGCTTGTTCCGCCCGGTCCACGTATTAGATCAGAAAATCATCCAGTGATTTACCCTCTGCCAGCGCGCTGGCAATAGGCTTCGGCGTGCGACCCTGGCCGGTCCACGTTTTTTCTTCACCGTTCTGGTCAATAAAGCGATATTTCGCTTCACGCGGTTTACGCTTTTTAGTCGGTTTACCCGCCTGCGCCAGTTCTGAACCCAGCAGGTCAGTCGGAGAAATACCATCGGCTTTCATCAGTTCCAGCAGGGTATTAATTTTTTCCTGCTGTTCAGCGCGCTGCTGCTCTAATTCCGCCAGCTCATTGCGTTTTTCTTCAGTAACGACCCTGACCTTTTCCAGCATTTCCTCAAGAACGTCCAGGGTTAATTCTCGCGCCATCGCGCGCAGGGTTCGGATATTATTAAGATTCTGTAACGTCAAAGACATATTATTGAAAACCTTTTCTTTGGGGTAAATAGATAAATCGCCCCAAGAATAATTCATTTCAGTTGAAATATCTACCCAAAGGTCCAAACGGGCATAAATGTAAATATATTTAAATATCGCCGTTAATAATAGCGCATAGCATTGGCGGGAAACACGTGGATCTAATCACCGAATCAATATAAATGGTCAACTTTAATCCAAATCACAGCATACTGCGCTATCATCAGGGGAGTGGATTTCTGCGTCAAAAGCAAAACATCTAAGCCACTGATTTATATAAGTAAAACATTTGATGAGACAGATTATAACGAACCGGATAAAAAACAACCAATTTTAGAGAATATTGTGGACAAAAGGCGAGTAAATAAAAATTAATCACTAGTTGTTAGTTCAAACATAGAGATATACGCTATACACCTCAAACAAACCAACCTAAAGCACTAGCCGCTGAAGGAAAACCGATTCCACTGCGTTCTTCTCAAGGAGTTCAGACATGTTCTCGCCGCAATCTCGCCTGCGCCACGCGGTGGCGGATACTTTCGCGATGGTTGTCTACTGTTCCGTTGTGAACATGCTGATTGAAATATTCCTCTCCGGAATGACCTTCGAGCAGTCACTTTCTTCTCGTCTGGTGGCGATCCCGGTCAATATTATTATCGCATGGCCTTACGGGCTATACCGCGATGCCGTTATGCGTTTCGCGCGCCGCATCAGCCCGGCGGGCTGGATGAAAAATCTTGCCGACGTGCTGGCGTACGTCACGTTCCAGTCGCCGGTCTACGTGGCTATTCTCCTGACAGTGGGCGCGGACTGGCACCAGATCGCCGCAGCGGTCAGTTCGAATATCGTGGTATCAATGCTGATGGGTGCGGTATACGGCTATTTCCTCGACTACTGCCGCCGCCTGTTTAAGGTCAGCCAGTACGGCCAGGTAAAAGCGTAATGTGAAGCGACTGGCGAAAGCCAGTCGCAGATTTACTGTACGTCGCCAAACAGTCCCTTCAGAAACCGCTCCAGCGCCATACGCGAACTGAAACCGTGCGGAATACCATAATGCTCATGCCGTTCACCGCCTAAATAGAGCGGAAATTGCTGATAGTGATCGCAGGTTTTAATATCCGAGGCAGGCTCAGCAAATGACAGACTTCTGTCTTTCAGCGTCGGGTGAATAATGAGAGCGGTACGTCCCATCCTGGCTTCACGATTAACATAAACATAATTCTCGCCGCGGCGATATCCATACGCTTTTGGCGTCACCTCATCCATGGTGAATCCCTCTTTTTCAAGAACGCGTGCCACCTCGTCAGGTCGTAAATACATATCTTTTCCTCGTTATCTTTTCCTGCCCGGCAACCTTACAGTAATCAGCATTAGCAGGGCTTTCAGAATAGTCCATAAACTGGCGGATAACGCGTGACGCGCTTCAGATATTAAATTTCTGAACTAAACTAAACGGGAACACAAAATTACGGAGGATCGTATGTTTAACAGACCGAACCGAAACGATATTAACGACGACGCGCAGGATATTCGTAATGATGTCAGCCAATTAGCGGACACGCTTGAGGAAGTGCTGAAATCCTGGGGATCGGATGCGAAGGATGAAGCAGATGCTGCGAAACGTAAGGCTCAGTCTCTGCTCCGTGAAACCCGCGCCCGTATGAACGGACGTTCACGCGCTACGCAGGCGGCCTGCGACATGGCAAGCTGTGCTACGACCTTCGTACGTGAAAAACCACTGTGTACGCTGGGAACCGTCGCGGCGGTCGGCATTTTTGTCGGAGCCCTGCTCAGCCTGCGTAAGTAAGCCCGCATTCTCAACCCCGGTAGCCTCAGGCGCCGGGGCTTTTTTATGCCTGTAAGCCTGAAAAACCCGTACAGCCCGCCCTGCCCCGCTGTGCTCATCATCAGGGCAATATTAATCTTAATTTCCCATATCTTGTATGGTTGAATCTTTTATCAACTACATCTAGTATTCCCTTTAGAAAGACACACACTCTATGACGCGTTAACTCGCGCCGTTTTCTCATTCTAAATGGAAATACGAATCATGAGCATTATTATTTACACTCGTAACGATTGTGTTCAGTGCCACGCCACCAAACGGGCGATGGAGAGCCGCGGCGTGGCGTTTGAGATGGTAAATATCGACCTGGTGCCCGATGCCGCGGATACCCTGCGCGAACAGGGATTTCGTCAGCTTCCGGTGGTGGTTGCCGGTGATACCAGCTGGTCTGGCTTTCGCCCGGACATGATTAACCGCCTGAGCGCTCAGGCCACGCGTGCATGAGTGGGCTGGTCTTCTTCTCCAGCAGCTCAGAAAACACGCTCCGCTTTATTGAGCGCCTCGGGCTGTCTGCGGTGCGTATTCCGCTCAACGAGCGGGAGCGCATTCAGGTAGACGAACCTTACATTCTGGTGGTGCCCAGCTATGGCGGCGGCGGTACGGCAGGAGCAGTACCCCGCCAGGTGATCCGCTTTCTGAACGATCCTCATAACCGGGTACTGATTCGGGGCGTGATCGCGGCGGGCAATCGTAATTTTGGCGATGCCTTTGGCCGCGCCGGGGATGTCATCTCTCAAAAATGCGGCGTGCCGTATCTCTATCGTTTTGAACTGATGGGGACACAGCAGGACGTAGAAAACGTGCGTAAAGGAGTGAACGAATTTTGGCAACGACAACCGCAGAACGGGTAATTCAGGCGACGCCGGACTACCACGCATTAAACGCGATGCTTAACCTCTATGACCGTGAGGGGCGCATTCAGTTTGGCAAAGATCGCGAGGCGGTAGAAGCTTTTTTCGCCGCCCACGTGCGGCCCAACAGCGTGACGTTTGCAAGCCAGAATGAACGTCTCGACTATCTGGTTAACGAGGGCTACTACGAGGAGCGCGTCCTGGCCCGCTACGATCGTCCCTTCGTGGTAAGACTGTTTGAACGTGCGCACGCCAGCGGTTTTCGCTTCCAGACGTTTCTTGGCGCATGGAAGTATTACACCAGCTACACCCTGAAAACCTTCGACGGCAAACGCTATTTAGAAAGCTTTGAAGATCGCACCGTGATGGTGGCCCTGACGCTGGCCCAGGGCGATGAAGCGCTGGCTGAACGGCTGACGGAGGAGATCCTCTCCGGCCGCTTCCAGCCCGCCACGCCGACGTTTCTCAACTGTGGTAAAGCCCAGCGCGGCGAGCTGGTCTCCTGCTTCCTGCTGCGCATCGAAGACAATATGGAGTCGATTGGCCGTGCGGTGAACTCGGCGCTGCAGCTTTCCAAACGCGGCGGCGGCGTGGCGTTTCTGCTCTCGAACCTGCGGGAAGCGGGCGCGCCGATCAAGCGCATCGAAAACCAGTCCTCGGGCGTGATCCCGGTGATGAAGATGCTGGAAGATGCCTTCTCCTACGCCAACCAGCTTGGCGCACGCCAGGGGGCGGGGGCGGTTTACCTGCACGCGCACCACCCGGACATCCTGCGTTTTCTCGATACCAAGCGCGAAAACGCCGACGAAAAAATCCGCATCAAAACCCTGTCGCTCGGCGTGACGATCCCGGATATCACGTTTAAGCTGGCCAAAGAGAATGCCGACATGGCGCTCTTCTCGCCGTATGACGTGGAGCGTATCTACGGCAAAGCGTTTGGCGACGTGGCGATAAGCGAGCTTTATGACGAGCTGGTTGCAGACGATCGCATCCGCAAGAAATACATCAACGCCCGCGATTTCTTCCAGACGCTTGCGGAAATTCAGTTTGAATCCGGCTATCCGTACATCATGTACGAGGATACGGTAAACCGCGCCAATCCGATTGCCGGGCGCATTAACATGAGCAACCTGTGCTCGGAAATTTTGCAGGTCAACAGCGCCTCCGCTTACGACGAAAACCTGGACTACGCGGAGATCGGCAAAGATATCTCCTGCAACCTCGGGTCGCTGAATATTGCCCACACCATGGATTCGCCGGATTTTGGCCGCACGGTGGAGACCGCCGTTCGCGGGCTGACGGCGGTATCGGACATGAGCCACATCCGCAGCGTGCCGTCCATCGAGGCGGGCAACGCCGCGTCGCACGCCATCGGCCTGGGACAGATGAACCTGCACGGCTATCTGGCACGGGAAGGCATCGCCTACGGCAGCCCGGAAGGGCTGGATTTCACGAATCTCTATTTCTACACCGTCACCTGGCATGCGCTGCATACCTCAATGATGCTGGCGCGCGAGCGCAACCAGCGGTTCGCAGGCTTTGAGCAGTCGCGCTACGCCAGCGGGGCGTATTTCAGCCAGTATCTGGAAGGCGACTGGCAGCCGAAAACCGAAAAAGTGCGCGCGCTGTTTGACCGCGCCGGCATTACCCTGCCGACGCGCGAGATGTGGCAGCAGCTGCGCGACGACGTGATGCGCTACGGCATTTATAACCAGAACCTGCAGGCGGTACCGCCGACCGGTTCGATTTCCTACATCAACCACGCCACGTCGAGCATTCACCCGATCGTGTCGAAGATTGAGATTCGTAAGGAAGGCAAAACCGGACGCGTCTACTACCCTGCCCCGTTTATGACCAATGAGAACCTGGCGCTGTACCAGGACGCGTACGAGATCGGCCCGGAAAAAATCATTGATACCTACGCCGAGGCCACGAAGCACGTGGACCAGGGGTTGTCGCTGACGCTCTTCTTCCCGGACACCGCCACCACGCGGGATATCAACAAAGCGCAGATTTACGCCTGGAAGAAAGGCATCAAAACGCTGTACTACATTCGCCTGCGCCAGCTTGCGCTGGAAGGCACCGAAATCGAAGGCTGCGTATCCTGCGCGCTGTAAGGAGAAAGGATGAAACTGTCACGCGTGAGTGCCGTTAACTGGAACAAGATTCAGGACGATAAAGACCTGGAGGTGTGGAACCGCCTGACCAGCAACTTCTGGCTGCCGGAAAAGGTGCCGCTCTCCAATGATATTCCAGCCTGGCAGACGCTGAGCCACGCCGAACAGCAGCTGACAATCCGCGTCTTTACCGGCCTGACGCTGCTGGACACCATTCAGAATACCGTCGGTGCGCCCGCGCTGATGAGCGACGCGCTGACGCCGCACGAAGAGGCGGTGATGTCGAACATCAGCTTTATGGAGGCGGTACATGCCCGCTCCTACAGCTCGATTTTCTCGACGCTGTGCCAGACCAAAGACGTGGACGCGGCCTACGCCTGGAGTGAAGAGAGCGCGTCATTGCAGCGCAAGGCTGAACTGGTGCTGGAGTATTACCGCGCCGACGAGCCGCTGAAGAAGAAGATCGCCAGCGTGTTCCTGGAATCCTTCCTCTTCTATTCCGGCTTCTGGCTGCCCATGTACTGGTCGAGCCGGGGCAAGCTCACCAACACCGCCGATTTGATTCGCCTCATTATCCGTGACGAGGCGGTGCACGGGTATTACATCGGCTATAAGTATCAGAAAGGGCTTGAGAATGTCAGCCCGGAAAAACGCGAGGAACTCAAAGGGTTCGCCCTCGATTTGCTGATGGATCTGTATGACAATGAGTTGAGCTATACCGAAGAGCTGTACGCCGGAACGGGCTGGGAAGAGGACGTGAAGGCGTTTCTCTGCTACAACGCGAACAAAGCGCTGATGAACCTGGGCTACGACGCGCTTTTCCCGCCGGAGATGGCGGAGGTAAACCCGGCGATCCTCGCGGCGCTGTCGCCCAATGCGGACGAAAACCACGATTTCTTCTCCGGGTCCGGATCGTCGTACGTGATGGGTAAAGCGGTGGAGACAGAAGATGAGGACTGGGATTTTTAATGTATGAATTAACGTTCATTAATTAAATATAAATCTCATTATTTCCACACCACTATTTCACCAGGCACTACACTGTAATTTCCCCGTCATATTCGCCTGATTCACACCGATTCAGGCGAATTTCCCGACGCAGCAGCAAAAAATTGAGAAAAATTCAAACCGCCCTCAGCCCTTTATTCATGGGAAATTCAGCCGTTTCGCTTGCAGCAAAATTCCGGCGTCAGGCCAACTCAGGGTTGTCTCAGATTCTCAGTATGTTAGGGTTATGCCCGTTAACAATTTACCATGGTAATCATATCGACATAAACAAATAACAGGACACTCTCTATTGCATGGCAATTAAATTAGAAGTGAAAAATCTTTATAAAATATTTGGCGAGCACCCGCAGCGCGCATTCAAATATATTGAGAAAGGCCTTTCGAAAGAGCAAATTCTGGAAAAAACCGGGCTGTCGCTTGGCGTTAAAGACGCCAGTCTGGCCATTGAAGAAGGCGAGATTTTTGTCATCATGGGGTTATCCGGTTCGGGTAAATCCACTATGGTTCGCCTTCTCAATCGCCTGATTGAACCCACCCGCGGACAGGTGCTGATTGACGGCGTGGATATCGCCAGAATCTCAGACGCAGAACTCCGCGAGGTGCGCAGAAAGAAGATCGCAATGGTGTTTCAGTCATTCGCGCTGATGCCGCATATGACGGTGCTCGATAATACCGCCTTCGGTATGGAATTAGCCGGCACGCCTGCTCAGGAACGTCAGGAAAAAGCCCTGGATGCTTTGCGTCAGGTTGGGCTGGAAAATTACGCTCATGCCTACCCGGACGAGCTTTCGGGCGGGATGCGTCAGCGCGTCGGATTAGCCCGCGCGTTAGCCATTAATCCAGACATATTATTAATGGATGAAGCCTTCTCCGCTCTCGATCCTTTAATTCGCACCGAGATGCAGGATGAGCTGGTAAAATTACAGGCCAAACACCAGCGCACCATTGTCTTTATTTCTCACGATCTCGATGAAGCCATGCGTATTGGCGACCGCATTGCCATTATGCAAAATGGCGAAGTGGTGCAGGTCGGTACGCCGGATGAAATTCTGAATAATCCGGCGAATGATTACGTGCGCACCTTCTTCCGCGGCGTGGATATTAGCCAGGTATTTAGCGCGAAAGATATTGCCCGCCGAACGCCAAACGGCATTATTCGAAAAACGCCAGGCTTCGGCCCGCGCTCCGCGCTGAAGCTGTTGCAGGATGAAGACCGTGAATACGGTTATCTGGTTGAACGCGGCAATAAATTTGTCGGCGTTGTCTCCATCGACTCTCTGAAAAACGCCCTGAGCGAAAACCAGGGAATCGATGCGGCGTTGATTGATGCTCCACTTGCCGTGGATGCCGAAACGCCGCTTAGCGAGTTGCTCTCTCACGTGGGTCAGGCGCCTTGCGCCGTGCCGGTTGTCGGTGAAGAACAACAGTACGTTGGCATCATCTCAAAACGGATGCTGCTACAGGCTTTAGATCGCGAGGGGGCAAACAATGGCTGATCAATCAAACCCATGGGGTACCACTGAAGCTGCGGACAGCGCGGCGCAATCTGCCGATGCGTGGGGTTCCACGCCCGCACCTGCCGACGGCGGCGGCGCGGCGGACTGGCTCAACAGCGCACCCGCACCTGCGCCAGAGCATTTCAATATTATGGATCCGTTCCACAAGACGCTGATCCCGCTGGACAGCTGGGTGACAGAGGGGATCGACTGGGTCGTTACCCATTTCCGCCCGGTGTTCCAGGGGATCCGCATCCCGGTGGATTACATCCTGAACGGCTTCCAGCAGCTGATGCTGGGCATGCCGGCGCCCGTGGCGATAATCCTGTTCTCGCTGATCGCATGGCAGTTCGGTAGCGCGGGTATGGGCGTCGCCACGCTGATCTCCCTGATCGCCATCGGCGCGATTGGCGCGTGGTCTCAGGCGATGATTACCCTGGCGCTGGTGCTGACCGCCCTGCTCTTCTGCATTGTCATCGGCCTGCCGATGGGGATCTGGCTGGCGCGCAGCCCGCGGGCGGCGAAGATTATTCGTCCCCTGCTGGATGCGATGCAGACCACCCCGGCGTTCGTCTATCTGGTGCCTATCGTGATGCTGTTCGGCATCGGTAACGTGCCGGGCGTGGTGGTGACCATTATCTTCGCCCTGCCGCCGATTATTCGCCTGACGATCCTGGGCATTAACCAGGTGCCGGCGGATCTGATTGAGGCCTCGCGCTCGTTCGGCGCCAGCCCGCGTCAGATGCTGTTTAAGGTTCAGCTTCCGCTGGCGATGCCGACCATTATGGCGGGCGTTAACCAGACGCTGATGCTGGCGCTGTCCATGGTGGTGATCGCCTCGATGATCGCCGTTGGCGGTCTCGGCCAGATGGTGCTGCGCGGTATTGGCCGTCTTGATATGGGGCTGGCGACCGTCGGCGGCGTCGGGATTGTGATCCTCGCCATTATCCTTGACCGCCTGACCCAGGCTGTCGGTCGTGATTCACGCAGTCGCGGCAACCGTCGCTGGTACACCACCGGCCCTGTCGGGTTACTGACCCGCCCATTTACAAAATAAGGAACAACGATGCGACATAACGTACTTTTTGCCACAGCGTTTGCCACCCTTGTCTCCACCAGCGCGTTTGCCGCTGACCTGCCGGGCAAAGGCATTACCGTGCAGCCGGTGCAGAGCACCATTTCGGAAGAGAGCTTCCAGACCCTGATCGTCAGCCGCGCGCTGGAGAAGCTGGGCTATACGGTCAACACGCCGAGCGAAGTGGATTACAACGTGGGCTACACCTCGATTGCTTCCGGTGATGCCACCTTTACCGCCGTGAACTGGCAGCCGCTGCACGACGACATGTATGCCGCCGCAGGTGGCGATAAGAAATTCTATCGCGAAGGTACCTTCGTGACCGGCGCGGCGCAGGGTTATCTGATCGACAAGAAAACCGCTGATAAGTACCACATCACCAATATTGAGCAGCTGAAAGATCCGAAGATCGCCAGACTGTTCGACACCAACGGTGACGGAAAGGCCGACATGATGGGCTGCTCGCCGGGCTGGGGCTGCGAAGCGGTGATTAACCACCAGAACAAAGCGTTCGATCTGGCGAAAACCGTCGACGTGAGCCACGGCAACTACTCCGCGATGATGGCCGACACCATTGCCCGCTTTAAGGAAGGCAAGCCGGTGATCTACTACACCTGGACGCCGTACTGGGTGAGCGACGTGCTGAAGCCGGGCAAAGACGTGGTGTGGTTACAGGTGCCCTTCTCCTCCCTGCCGGGCGAGCAGAAAGATATCGACACCAAACTGCCGAACGGCATGAACTATGGCTTCCCGGTGAACACTATGCACATCGTGGCGAACAAAGCCTGGGCGGAGAAAAACCCGGCTGCGGCGAAGCTGTTCTCGGTGATGAAGCTGCCGCTGGCGGACATCAACGCCCAGAATGCGATGATGCACGCGGGCAAATCCTCTGAGGCGGATGTTAAGGGCCACGTGGATGGCTGGATCAAAGCCCACCAGCAGCAGTTTGATGGCTGGGTGAAAGAAGCGCTTGCGGCGCAGAAGTAAAAACACAACACAACCTTACCCCTCCCCCCAGCCCGTCCCCCCCTCTGGGGAGAGGGTTAGGGTGAGGGGATTAACCGCACAAACACACACATAACAATTCCCCAACATTCACAATCATTGGTTATTATGTTTCCGGAAACTAATCACTTAACTCACGATTCCTGAAACTAATGACAAAAACATCTCAGGGGCTTAGCCCCGCACTCATCCTTTTAATGTCCGTGGCAACGGGTCTGGCAGTCGCCAGCAACTATTACGCACAACCTCTGCTTGATACTATCGCGCGCGCCTTCGATCTTTCAGCCAGCTCCGCCGGCTTTATCGTCACCGCTGCGCAGCTCGGCTATGCGGCAGGGCTGCTGTTCCTGGTGCCATTGGGCGATATGTTTGAGCGCCGGATGCTTATCGTCTCTATGACGCTTCTGGCGGCAGGCGGCATGCTGATCACCGCCAGCAGCCAGTCGCTGACGATGATGATCGTCGGTACCGCGCTAACGGGGCTTTTCTCCGTCGTCGCGCAAATCCTGGTGCCTCTCGCCGCAACGCTCGCCTCGCCGGAAAAACGCGGCAAAGTGGTCGGCACTATCATGAGCGGCCTGCTGCTGGGCATTCTGCTGGCGCGAACCGTTGCCGGGCTGCTGGCAAGCCTCGGCGGCTGGCGCACCGTCTACTGGGTGGCGAGCGTATTGATGGTGGTGATGGCGCTGGCGCTGTGGCGCGGGCTGCCGAAGGTGAAGCAGGAGAACCACCTGAATTACCCGCAGCTTCTGGCCTCCGTGTTTAGCCTGTTCACGCAGGATAAACTGCTGCGCACCCGCGCTCTGCTGGGGTGTTTAACCTTCGCCAACTTCAGCATTCTCTGGACGTCAATGGCGTTTCTGCTGGCAGCACCGCCGTTCAATTATTCCGAAGGGGTGATTGGTCTGTTCGGTCTGGCCGGTGCCGCCGGTGCATTGGGCGCTCGCCCGGCAGGCGGGCTGGCTGATAAAGGCAAATCGCACATGACCACGACAGCCGGACTGATTTTGCTCCTGCTCTCCTGGGCGGCCATCTGGTATGGGCACGTCTCGGTGCTGGCGCTGATCGTCGGTATTCTGGTGCTCGATCTCACCGTACAGGGTGTTCACATCACCAACCAGACCGTGATTTACCGCGTGAAGCCCGAGGCGCGTAACCGCCTCACGGCCGGATACATGACCAGCTACTTCATTGGTGGTGCGGCGGGTTCGTTAATATCAGCGTCGGCGTGGCAGCATGCCGGCTGGTCAGGTGTGTGCGGGATAGGGGCACTCGTCGCCGCACTTAACCTGGTTGTATGGTGGCGCGGCTATCATCGTCAGGAAGCAATTCATTAAGTTTTACATTGCTTTGGGCCTCTTAGGGTGTAAAGGGGCCCGGCAGTCTGTTAATGTAAACGTAATCATTTATCCCAGAAATTTTAATGTGGGTGACATATCTACAATTGGCATGAATAGTTCAGACCCCCGTCCCCACATCCTCTCTTCAGCGGGTTTATACCCTACGCTTTCTGTGCTCACCGGGTCACGGACTTACCCGGCGCTCTTTGATGGTGGCATTCGTTTGGCGGATATAACCGCACAAATAATTCATTTACATTATTTGTCACCATCGTTACTATATCGGCTGTAATTAATGAGGTTATGCCCAAAATGGATAGTTCGTTTACGCCCATTGAACAAATGCTTAAATTCCGCGCCAGTCGTCATGAGGACTTCCCGTATCAGGAAATCCTGCTGACCCGCCTGTGCATGCACATGCAGGGTAAACTGCTGGAAAATCGTAATAAAATGCTGAAAGCTCAAGGGATTAACGAGACGTTGTTTATGGCGTTGATTACGCTGGAGTCTCAGGAAAACCATAGCATTCAGCCTTCTGAGCTGAGCTGCGCGCTGGGATCGTCCCGTACCAATGCGACCCGTATTGCCGATGAGCTGGAAAAGCGCGGCTGGATTGAGCGCCGTGAAAGCGATAACGATCGCCGCTGCCTGCATCTGCAATTGACCGATAAAGGTCACCAGTTCCTGCGTGAGGTGCTGCCACCTCAGCACAATTGCCTGCACAAACTCTGGTCTGCCCTCAGTACTTCCGAGCGCGACCAGCTTGAGCATATCACTCGCAAGCTGCTCACCCGTCTGGACCAGATGGATGAAGAAGGCGCTGTTCTTGAGGCGCTGCGCTAACGCGACGACACGCTCAACAATCCAGATTTATATAAGAAAACCGACAGGCCAGCACGTCACACTGCTGGCCTTTCTGACAACAGGTCGGCTCAGCCGATGTGAAAATAAGAAGATCGTGGAGAACAACAATGAGCGCAAATGCGGAGAGCACTACCCCGCAGCAACCGGCCAATAAGAAAGGCAAACGTAAAAGTGCCCTTCTTCTGTTGACCTTGCTCTTTATTATTATTGCCGTGGCATATGGGATCTATTGGTTTTTAGTATTGCGTCATGCAGAAGAGACTGACGACGCATACGTGGCAGGGAACCAGGTACAGATTATGGCGCAGGTGTCGGGCAGCGTGACGAAAGTCTGGGCTGACAATACCGACTTTGTGCAAAAAGGCGATGTGTTGGTGACCCTCGATCCAACCGACGCCCAGCAGGCCTTTGAGAAAGCCCAGACCGCGCTGGCCTCCAGCGTCCGTCAGACCCGCCAGCTGATGATCAACAGTAAACAGCTGCAGGCCAATATCGACGTGCAGAAAACCGCACTCGCGCAGGCGCAGAGCGACCTGAACCGCCGTGTACCGCTCGGCACCGCTAACCTGATTGGCCGTGAAGAGCTGCAGCACGCGCGCGACGCGGTTGCCAGTGCCCAGGCACAGCTGGACGTGGCGATTCAACAGTACAACGCCAACCAGGCGATGGTGCTCGGCACCAGCCTCGAAAACCAGCCCGCCGTACAACAGGCGGCGACTGAAGTACGCAACGCATGGCTTGCCCTGCAGCGTACCAAAATCGTCAGCCCGATGACCGGCTATGTCTCCCGCCGTTCCGTCCAGCCAGGGGCGCAGATTAGCCCGACCACGCCGCTGATGGCGGTCGTGCCGGCAGACAACCTGTGGGTAGACGCCAACTTTAAAGAGACGCAGCTCGCCCATATGCGTATCGGCCAGACCGCAACCGTGGTCAGCGATATCTATGGCGATGACGTGAAGTACACCGGGAAAGTGGTGGGTCTGGATATGGGGACCGGCAGCGCTTTCTCCCTGCTGCCTGCGCAAAACGCCACCGGCAACTGGATCAAAGTGGTTCAGCGTCTGCCCGTGCGTATCGAGCTGGATGCCAAACAGCTGGCGGATCACCCGCTGCGTATCGGCCTCTCAACGCTTGTGACGGTCGATACCGCCAACCGCGACGGTCAGATCCTGGCAAGCCAGGTGCGTAGCAGCCCGGTTTATGAAAGTAACGCCCGTGAAATTAGCCTCGATCCGGTCAACAAACTGATCGATGACATCGTGAAGGCAAACGCCGGTTAATCCGAAGGTGAGCGTTATGCAACAGCAAAAGCCGCAAAAACCGCTGGAAGGCGCGCAGCTGGTCATTATGACCATTGCGCTGTCGCTGGCGACATTCATGCAGGTGCTGGACTCCACCATCGCAAACGTGGCGATCCCAACCATCGCCGGCAACCTTGGCTCGTCGCTGAGCCAGGGGACCTGGGTCATTACTTCGTTTGGGGTGGCAAACGCCATCTCCATCCCTATCACCGGCTGGCTGGCGAAGCGCGTCGGTGAGGTGAAGCTGTTCCTCTGGTCCACGGTAGCGTTTGTTCTTGCCTCCTGGGCGTGCGGCATGTCCAGCAGCCTGACGATGTTGATTTTCTTCCGCGTCATTCAGGGGATTGTCGCCGGGCCGCTGATCCCGCTGTCGCAGAGTTTGTTGCTGAGCAACTACCCCCCAGCAAAACGTTCGGTCGCGCTGGCGCTGTGGTCAATGACCGTTATCGTCGCGCCTATCTGCGGACCGATTCTGGGCGGGTACATCAGCGATAACTACCACTGGGGCTGGATCTTCTTTATCAACGTACCGATTGGCGCCGTCGTGGTATTGATGACGCTGCAGTCGCTGCGGGGACGAGAGACGCGTACCGAACAGCGCCGTATCGACAGCATCGGGCTGGCGCTGCTGATCCTGGGTATCGGCAGTCTGCAGATCATGCTCGACCGCGGTAAAGAGCTCGACTGGTTCAACTCGCAGGAGATCATCATCCTGACCATTGTCGCGGTGGTGTCGATAAGCTTCCTGATTGTCTGGGAGCTGACGGACGACAACCCAATTGTCGATCTCTCGCTCTTCAAATCGCGAAACTTCACCATCGGCTGCCTGTGTATCAGCCTCGCCTATATGCTCTACTTCGGCGCGATTGTTCTGCTGCCGCAGCTGTTGCAGGAGGTGTATGGCTATACCGCGACCTGGGCGGGGCTGGCCTCAGCGCCCGTTGGGGTGATCCCGGTTCTGCTGTCGCCGATTATTGGCCGCTTCGCCCACAAGCTCGACATGCGTCGGCTGGTGACGTTCAGCTTCATTATGTACGCCGTGTGCTTCTACTGGCGCGCGTATACCTTTGAGCCGGGAATGGACTTTGGCGCCTCGGCGTGGCCGCAGTTCATTCAGGGCTTTGCGGTGGCGTGCTTCTTTATGCCGCTGACCACCATTACGCTCTCTGGCCTGCCGCCTGAGCGTCTGGCGGCGGCATCAAGCCTGTCGAACTTCACCCGTACGCTAGCGGGTTCCATCGGGACGTCGATCACCACCACCCTGTGGACCAACCGTGAATCGATGCACCACGCCCAGCTGACCGAAGCGGTGAACCCGTACAATCCGAATGCCCAGCAGATGTACAGTCAGCTTCAGGGCATGGGGATGACGGAGCAGCAGGCATCCGGCTGGATTGCCCAGCAGATCACCAACCAGGGGCTGATTATCTCGGCAAACGAGATTTTCTGGATATCGGCGGGGATCTTCATCGTCCTGCTGGGGCTGGTGTGGTTTGCCAGACCGCCGTTTGGCGCCGGTGGCGGCGGCGGAGGGGCGCACTAATTCGCGTTGTCCAGAACGCGACAGCGATTGTCAGTTTCGATAAAGCAGCGCTCCTGAAATCAATTCACGATAGTGAAAAGACAACAGGAGCGCATCATGCTGAACACACCCGCCGACAAATACCAGCCTTATCCCACCGTTTCATTGCCCGACCGCCGCTGGCCGGAGCAGACCATCACCCGCGCGCCGCGCTGGCTCTCGACAGACTTACGCGACGGCAACCAGGCGCTTGCCGAGCCGATGGACAGCGCGCGCAAGCTGCAGTTCTGGGATTTGCTGCTGGGCTGCGGATTTAAAGAGATTGAGGTCGCCTTCCCGTCCGCCTCGCAGACCGACTTCAACTTTGTCCGCCAGCTTATCGAAGAGAACCGCATTCCGGATGACGTCACGATTCAGGTGGTAACACAGGCGCGGGAAGATCTCATCCATCGTACTTTTGAATCCCTGCGCGGCGCGAAGCAGGCCACCGTCCACCTGTATAACGCCACCGCCCCGCTGTTCCGCCGCCTGGTGTTCGGTATGGAGAAAGCGCAGATCGTCGAGCTGGCCACCCGCGCCACGCGGCTTATCCGCCAGCTTTGTGAAGAGAACCCTGAAACCCGCTGGCAGTACGAGTACTCCCCGGAAACCTTCTGCTTTACCGAGCCGGAGTTTGCGCTGGAGATTTGTGAAGCCGTGGCGGAGATCTGGCAGCCGTGCGATGAACGGCCAATGGTGATCAACTTACCCGCTACCGTCGAGGTCAGTACGCCGAACGTCTATGCCGATCAGATCGAGTATTTCTGCCGCCACTTCAGCCGCCGCCGCGACGTGTGCATCAGCGTGCATCCGCATAACGACCGCGGAACGGGCGTCGCCAGCGCGGAGCTGGCGGTGATGGCCGGGGCCGACCGCGTAGAGGGCTGCCTTTTTGGCAACGGCGAACGCACGGGCAACGTTTGCCTGGTAACGCTGGCGATGAACCTCTACAGCCAGGGCATTAGTCCCAATCTGGACTTTAGCGATATGAATCGGGTGGTCGAAACGGTAGAGACCTGCAACCAGTTGCCTGTCCATCCGCGCCATCCGTGGGCAGGACGGCTGGCCTATACCGCCTTCTCCGGCTCGCATCAGGACGCCATCAAGAAAGGCTTTGATACCCGCAGGCCTGGCGATCGCTGGGAGATGCCCTATCTGCCCGTCGATCCGCAGGACATCGGCCGCACCTACGAAGCGGTGATCCGCGTGAACAGCCAGTCAGGAAAAAGCGGCAGCGCCTGGCTTATTGAGCAAAACCACGGCCTGAAGCTGCCCCGCGCCCTGCAGCAGGATTTTAGCCAGCACGTGCAGCAGGAAACGGATCGCCACGGGAAAGAAATGACGCAGAACGCGCTGTGGCAGCTTTTCCGCACCCGCTACGGGCTGGTAACGACGCCGCAGCTGGCGCTGCAATCCTACCGCAGCGACGGCCAGCAGGACGGCCAGCTGCGGCTGACGGCAAGCGTCGTCACGCAGGGGGGAACGCGCCAGCTGGAGGGTCAGGGCAATGGTCTGCTCTCCGCTGCCGCGCAGGGCCTGAGCCGCTGGGTCAACGCGCCGTTTGTGATTAAGGATTATCACGAACATACGCTGGGCGAACGCAGCGACAGCCGTTCGGTGGCCTATATCCGCTGCCTGTTCCAGGACGGCACCAGCAGCTGGGGCGTGGGCATTGACAGCGACGTGGCGCGCGCGTCGCTTCAGGCGCTGTTTAACGCGGTCAGTCGTTCTTAAAGTAATCGCTGGGTGAGATACCCATCGTCCGGCGGAACATCGCCGTAAAGGCGCTGTGGCTGCCGTATCCCAGATCCAGCGCCACGCGCAGCACCGGCTGGCCCTGCGCCAGCCGCACTAAGGCTTCCAGCAGGCGCGCCCTTCTCACCCACTCGCCGTAGCTTAGCCCGGTCTGCTGCTGAAAATGGCGGTTCAGCGTACGCTCGCTCATGCCGAGCAAGCTCGCGCTCTGTTGACCGCTCCAGCTTTCACCTGGTAACTGACGGACCTGCCGACACAGCTGGCGTAACGCTTCACTTTCCGGTTCCGGCAGGTGAAACGGCAGCACCGGCATGATGCGAATTTCATCCAGAATGAGCTCATACACGCGCTCGTCACGGCTTCCCGGCGAGTACGACTCCGGTAGCGTCAGGGAGGTGAGGATCAGCTCGCGCAGCAGCGGGGAGATCTGCACGATCTGACAGGTCGCCGGGAGATCGGCTCGCGCCAGCGGATCGATAAACAGCGTGCGGGCTGCAACGTTGCCGGTGATGCGAAGCGAGTGCTGTGTCCCCGCCGGTAGCCAGACGCCGCGCCCGGGCGGCACTACCCAGCAGCCGGATGCGGTATCGACCCGCACGACGCCCGTCAGGCTGTGCAGCAGCTGCGCGCAGTCGTGTTCATGCCACGGCTCGCTATCGCCATGAGCATAATCATGCGAAAACGGCACAAGCGGGCGATGGGTAAAGGAGAAGGTGGTGGTTGTCGTCATGAGGATTTTAGGCCCGGCCAGCGAAGCGCCACCGGGCATCCACAGGCACAATACTAGATGTGCAGCTCCTGCAGTTTTTCTTTTGGCAGGGCCAGCTCTTCATTGCTGTTTACGCGAACGTCACGCTCGATGATGTGACGGGCAATTTCCTGGGCTTCTTCCAGAGAGTGCATCTGGTAAGTGCCGCACTGGTAAACGTTCAGCTCAGGGATCTGGTTCTGCTCTTTCACTTTCAGCACGTCTTCCATCGCCGCTTTCCACGCATCGGCGACGCGTTTCTCTTCAGGCTGACCAATCAGGCTCATGTAGAAGCCGGTACGGCAACCCATCGGAGAGATGTCGATGATCTCAACGCCGTTGCCGTTCAGGTGGTCACGCATGAAACCGGCGAACAGGTGTTCCAGGGTGTGAATGCCTTTCTCCGGCATCACTTCTTTATTCGGCACGCAGAAGCGCAGATCGAAGACGGTGATCGTGTCGCCGTGCGGGGTGTGCATGGTCTTCGCCACGCGGACTGCAGGTGCTTCCATACGGGTATGGTCGACAGTAAAGCTATCTAATAACGGCATACGTCACCTCCGATAGTGATTTTTTTTAAAATAAACTGAACTCTTCTACAGAATGCACGTCTGAGTATATGAAAGACGCGCATTTGTTATCATCATCCCTGAATTCAGAGATGTATATTTTGGCCACAGCGATGTGGCCTTTTTCTTTTCTGCTTAAGCCTGCTTCGCCAGAAACGCCTCAAACGACTCCGTATCCGCCGCTTCAACCTCTTTCTGACGCACCAGGGACGCGTCGCGCTCCGCGACAAAATCCGCTTCGCTCAGGATCTCTAACGGCTCCTGCATCAGCATCTCACGGTACTCCGCTGAGAGTGAACGCCCCGTGCCGCCAATCCCCTGCTCGATCATGGTGCGCAATATGCGCGCAGAGAACGTCAGTTCCGGGTTATCAAAGCATTCCACCAGCTGGTCGCAAATCTGTTGATACGCGTCGCCGCCGTCGATGCTGTCCAGGGTGCGGGCAACACGCTTCAGGTCACGGAACAGATCCTTACCAACCTTAGCCAGCGGGAACTGCGCTGTTTCGCAGCCAATACCCAGCGTCAGACCCGGTTTACGGCCTTCCAGAATCACGCGGTTCCAGTTCGTGCGCGTACAAAGCAGTTCGTCTGAACTCATTTCCGGCGCATCCGCCAGCGCGCACCAGACCATAAACAGATCCAGGAAGCGAACCTGCTGCTCGTCAACGCCAATCGGTGAGAACGGGTTGATGTCCAGCGAGCGCACTTCAATGTATTCAATGCCGCCGCGCTGCAGCGCATCCGACGGCGTTTCACCGCTGCGCGTCACGCGCTTCGGACGAATTGGCGCATACAGTTCGTTTTCAATCTGCAATACGTTACTGTTGATTTGCAGGCGCTTTCCGTCTTTTTCAAGGCCGATTTTCGCGTACTCTTCCGACGGAGTTTTAATCGCCCGCTTCAATCCTGCCACATATTCGTGCAATTCGTTAAACGTAATACCGAGATTGCTTTGCGATTTATTGGTATAGCCCAGATCGCTCATGCGCAGAGAAGTCGCGTACGGGAGATAGTACATGCCGCACTCGGTTTTTTCGAACGGCAGCGTGGTCGGTTTCCCCTGCAGGAACGATGAACAAATGGCAGGCGACGCGCCAAACAGATACGGAATCACCCAGCCAAAACGGTAATAGTTGCGGATCAGACGGAAATAACCGGCGGAGATCGCTTCTTTATCCGTTTCTCCCCCCTTCGCCTGCCAGAACGCCATCGGCAAAGAGAAATTGTAGTGCACGCCAGAGATCGTCTGCATCAGCGCGCCGTAGCGATTTTTAAGACCTTCGCGATAGAGCGTTTTCAGCCGACCAATGTTTGACGTGCCGTACTGCGCCAGCTCAATCTCCTGGCCCTGCTCGATATAGCACGGCATGCTGAGCGGCCACATACGCTCATCGCCGAGATTGCGCGCGGTGTAGCGATGGATGTCGCGCAGGATCGTCAGCATATGATCAATATCGCCGTCCACCGGCGTAATGAACTCCAGCAGCGCTTCAGCGAAATCGGTTGTGATCCATTTATGTGTCAGCGCCGAGCCTAACGCCTTCGGGTGACCCGTCGTCGCTAAGCTACCGTCCGCGTTAACGCGCAGCGTTTCACGCTCAAGACCACGCTGAATACCCTTCAGAGCCTGAGGGTGGTTTTCCAGCCAGGCCAGCGCCTGAGATACGTCCGGGATCAAATTGACCTCCCGCCTGTCAAAGTAATGTTACTCAGCATAATTGTAATGGTTGACGATTGAAGGTCGCGTATTCATTCCACCAATTAGTGCCACCACGTCATACCCTGTAGTGTTGCCCACGCCACGAGAACATAGCGCAACGCCTTGCCAAGGCACAAAAAAAAGAGCACCGGTCCCCAGGAGATGCGCATCCATCCCGCCAGCAGACACAGTAAATCGCCTATTACAGGCATCCAGCTTAATAACAGCGTGGCAGCGCCATAGCGTTTTAGCCAGCCGACTGCCTTTTCCTGCCAGCGCGATTTTTCGCGCAGCGGAAAGAAACGCCCAAGAATAACGTTAGTCAGCCCTCCAAGGCTATTACCCATTGTTGCTATTAATACAAGCAGCCAGGGCTGACTCACGCCGGACAACAGCATCGCCACCAGTACCACTTCCGAATTTCCCGGTAACAGCGTGGCGCTTAGAAAACTGCTGGCGAATAATGAGGCAAGTGACAGCGCGTCACTCACAGTAAGCGCACATCCACCGCCGCCATTCCGGCATCACGCGCGGCCTGAATACCGAAGTCGGCATCTTCAAACACGACGCATTTTGCCGCCGGTACGCCCATTAATTCTGCGCAAAGCAGGAAGGTGTCCGGCGCGGGCTTGTGATTTTTAACATGATCGGCGGCCACCACGGCAGAAAAATAGTGGCGCAGGCCAAGATGGTTGAGCAACGCTTCTGCTATCGCGCTCTCGCTGCCCGTCCCGACAGACATCGGGCGACGCCCGTGCCACTCTTTTACCACATCAATCAGTGGCAGAGGGCGTACGGTATCTAAAAGCATGGCTTTTACCGCATCGGTTTTTTCACGCGCGAGAAGGTGTGGGTCGAGATCGGCCTGATTCAGTTCAATCACGGCCTGCGCAATACGCCAGGTTGGGGATCCGTTGAGGGCAATCATCGCCTGAAGGTCGAAACGCATGCCGTAGCGGCCAAGGACCTCGGTCCAGGCTTGACGATGCGTGGGTTCAGTATCCAGGATGGTGCCATCCATGTCGAAGATCAAACCGTCATACTGTGCGTACATCGTGCTCTCGCTAAACGATTAACAAAGCATTACTTTATCGTAAAAGGGGGTTTTTGTCGCTGATTGAGAAGTGATAACTACGAGAGTGATTAAGAACTAAACATCGAAGGGAATAACAGAAGGGATGGTGCATCCGGGAGGAT
>NZ_JADBQK010000009.1:124519-234148 GCF_014895885.1 Enterobacter cloacae complex sp. P17RS | reverse complement strand
CCAGCTGAGCTACGGATGCAAAATGGCGGTGAGGCGGGGATTCGAACCCCGGATGCAGCTTTTGACCGCATACTCCCTTAGCAGGGGAGCGCCTTCAGCCTCTCGGCCACCTCACCACACAACGCCTCTTTCGAGTGCTTCGAGCAACTCGTTAAGAGCTTCTCGTCGCTGCGTGGCGCATATATTACTTTCTGGGACTTATAAGTCAAACAATTTTCCAAAAGCTTTTATCGTTTGCACAAATCACACGCAATTCGCATGTAAAAGCCGCAAAGAGGGTGTTTTATAAGCGGATTTTGCAGGCAATGCCACAGAAAACATCTGCCGAAATGGCGGTATTGAGACGAGTTAAGGGTTACAGAGTGGTTAAAAAGAGAGCGATTAAAATTAAACGGTAACTTTGAGCAGGAAAAATAGCGGGAGGGTTGCGTCTCGCCCGACAGCGAGACGCGACAATATCAGTAACTGGACTGCTGGGATTTTTCAGCCTGGATACGCTGGTAGATCTCTTCACGGTGGACAGATACTTCTTTAGGAGCGTTAACACCAATACGTACCTGGTTACCCTTTACCCCTAAAACTGTCACGGTGACCTCATCCCCAATCATGAGGGTCTCACCAACTCGACGAGTCAGAATCAGCATTCTTTGCTCCTTGAAAGATTAAAAGAGTCGGGTCTCTTGTATCCCGGCATTATCCATCATATAACGCCAAAAAGTAAGCGATGACAAACACGTAAAGTGTAAGCAGTCACGGCATCACATTCTGTTAAACGTAAGTTTAGCCGATATACACAAACTCAACCTGACTTTATCGTTATCGATAGCACAGTGAACAAGACGCCATAACGTTGCCGCTATGGCGTCTGCTTGTGCTTTGTAGTTATTACAGTTTCGCGCTTACCCAGCTTTCAACGCTGGCTAATGCCGCAGGAAGTGCCGCCGCATCCGTACCACCGGCTTGCGCCATGTCCGGACGACCGCCACCCTTGCCGCCCACCTGCTGAGCGACCATACCAATCAGTTCCCCTGCTTTAACGCGGTCGGTCACATCCTTAGAGACGCCCGCAATCAGAGAAACCTTACCTTCTGCCACTGTCGCCAGCACGATAACGGTAGAACCAAGCTGGTTCTTGAGATCGTCGACCATAGTACGCAGCATCTTAGGCTCAACGCCCGCCAGATCGCTGACCAGCAGTTTGACGCCCTTAATGTCTACAGCCTTGCTGGAGAGGTTTGCACTCTCCTGCGCCGCAGCCTGCTCTTTCAGCTGCTGCAGCTCTTTTTCCAGCTGACGCGTGCGATCCAGCGCAACGCGCACTTTCTCGCCCAGATTCTGGCTATCGCCTTTCAGCAGCTGCGCGATGTCGTGCAGCTGATCGCTCTGCGCATGCAGGCTGGCGATTGCGCCTTCACCGGTCACCGCTTCAATACGACGCACACCTGCAGCCGTACCGGATTCGGAAACAATGCGGAACAGGCCGATGTCACCGGTGCGCGAGGCGTGAGTACCGCCGCACAGTTCGGTAGAGAAGTCGCCCATGCTCAGCACGCGAACGCGCTCGTCATATTTCTCGCCAAACAGCGCCATCGCACCTTTTTTCTTCGCGTCCTCAAGATCCATGATGTGGGTCTCAATTGGCAGGTTACGACGGATCTGCGCGTTCACCAGGTCTTCCACCGCGCGAATTTCAGACGGCTTCATCGCTTCAAAATGCGAGAAGTCGAAGCGCAGCACTTTATCGTTTACCAGAGAACCTTTCTGTGCAACGTGGGTACCCAGCACGTCGCGCAGGGCTGCGTGCATCAGGTGGGTTGCAGAGTGGTTCAGACGAATGCGCGCACGGCGTGCTTCATCAACGTTAGCCTGTACGCCCTCGCCCACTTTCAGAGAACCGGATACCAGTTTGCCCTGGTGACCGATCGCCTGACCGTATTTCTGGGTGTCGCTGACGCTGAAGCTAAAACCGTTGCCTTTCAGTTCGCCTTTATCGCCAACCTGACCGCCGGATTCCGCATAGAACGGCGTTTTGTCCAGAATGACGACGGCTTCCTGACCCGCGCTGATGCTGTCTACGGCTTTACCGTCAACAAACAGGGCGGTCACTTTGCCGGTCAGTTCCAGCGCTTCATAACCTTTGAATTCAGACGCGCTATCAACGCGGATCATCGCGTTGTAGTCTGCACCGAAACCGCTGGACTCACGCGCACGACGACGCTGCTCTTCCATCGCGGCTTCAAAGCCTGCTTCATCAACTTTGATGTTGCGCTCGCGGCAAACGTCCGCCGTCAGGTCAACCGGGAAGCCGTAGGTGTCGTACAGGCGGAAAGCGGTTTCGCCATCCAGCGTGTCGCCCTTAAGCTTCGCCAGTTCTTCGTCCAGCAGCGCCAGACCGCGCTCCAGCGTACGAGCGAACTGCTCTTCTTCGGTTTTCAGAACCTGCTCAACCTGCGCCTGCTGGCGTTTCAGCTCGTCGCCGGCTGACCCCATCACGCCAATCAGTGGCCCAACGAGTTTATAGAAGAAGGTGTCCTTCGCGCCCAGCATGTTGCCGTGACGGATCGCACGGCGAATGATACGACGCAGCACGTAGCCACGGTTTTCATTCGACGGAATAACGCCGTCGGCAATCAGGAACGCACAGGAACGAATATGGTCTGCGATAACGCGCAGCGATTTGTTGTTCAGATCGGTCGCGCCGGTAACGTTCGCAACGGCTTTGATCAGAGTGCTGAACAGGTCAATCTCGTAGTTGGAGTTAACGTGCTGCAGAACCGCGGCGATACGCTCCAGGCCCATACCGGTATCAACGGATGGCTTCGGCAGCGGCTCCATAGTGCCGTCAGCCTGGCGGTTGAACTGCATGAAGACGATGTTCCAGATCTCAATATAGCGATCGCCGTCTTCTTCCGGGCTGCCTGGAGGGCCGCCCCAGATATGGTCGCCGTGATCGTAGAAGATCTCGGTGCACGGACCGCAAGGACCGGTGTCGCCCATCTGCCAGAAGTTATCAGACGCATATGGCGCGCCTTTGTTATCACCGATGCGAATAATACGCTCGCGCGGGATACCCACTTCTTTTTCCCAGATTTCGAACGCTTCGTCATCGGTTTCGTAGACGGTCACCCACAGACGCTCTTTCGGCAGGTTGAACCAGTTTTCACCGGTCAGCAGCTCCCATGCGTATTGAATGGCATCATGTTTGAAGTAGTCGCCGAAGCTGAAGTTACCCAGCATTTCGAAGAAGGTGTGATGGCGCGCGGTGTAACCGACGTTTTCCAGGTCGTTGTGTTTACCGCCCGCACGCACGCAACGCTGTGAGGTTGTGGCGCGGGAATAATTACGCTTGTCGAGACCAAGGAACACATCCTTGAACTGGTTCATCCCGGCGTTGGTAAACAGCAGAGTCGGATCGTTGTTCGGTACCAGGGAGCTGCTGGCAACAACCTGGTGTCCCTTACTATGGAAAAAATCGAGAAACGCCTGACGGATCTCAGCGGTGCTCTTGCTCATAATTATCCTGAAATCAAGCTAACGAAATGTCGTAGCCAGCCTGTATCGGTAAACCGTTGGACGGACCAGCTACTGGAAAAAGTGGGAATAAGATAAGTTTTCTTTAGTGGGAAGTAAAATCCCGCATGCGTTCAATCGGCAAAATTACGCCAGATATCCTGAATATCTTCCATCAGAAAGCCGCGGTAGAGCAAAAAGCGCTGGATTTTGACTTTTTCTGAAAATTCACGCGGCAGCGGTTCGCCGTACTTACGAATCGCCTGCTCTTTTGCCAGTTCGCACCAGTCGATGTCGCTTTCGCGCATCGCTTTTTCGATGGACTCCCTGGCCACCCCTTTCTGGCTTAGCTCCTGGCGGATGCGCGCGGGCCCATACCCTTTGCGACCACGGCTGGCGAGAAAACGCGAGGCAAACCGGTCATCGTCCAGGTAATGATGCTCATAGCACCAGGCCACCACGCGGTCGTAGTCTTCCGCAGTGGCATCAATCTCCTCCGGCCCGTTTTTGCTCATGACGGGCGCTGACAGCTTCCGCCGCAGCTCCTGTTCACTGTGGTCGCGCACGGCGAGAATGCGTACCGCACGATCCAGCAAGCGCGCGTAGGCGGGTCGGCGTGATGTCGGTTCACTCATAAAAAACCTGCAGAATCAGAAATGCAAAAAGGGCCGCGTCAGCAGCCCTTCATCTTTACACGAGAGACTTAAAAGTCTTCGTTGGTTTCTTCAGCATCCGCGGCATCCACCACGAAATCAGGTTTGGAGTCCTGGTTGTTCAGCAGAAGCTCACGCACCTTCTTCTCAATCTCTTTCGCCGCAGCCGGGTTCTCTTTCAGCCAGGAGATAGCATTCGCTTTACCCTGACCAATCTTGTCACCGTTGTAGCTGTACCAGGCGCCCGCTTTTTCAATCAGCTTCTCTTTCACGCCCAGGTCAACCAGCTCGCCGAGGAAGTTGATACCTTCGCCGTAGAGGATCTGGAATTCAGCCTGTTTGAACGGTGCTGCGATTTTGTTCTTCACAACCTTCACGCGGGTTTCGCTACCCACCACGTTCTCGCCTTCTTTCACCGCGCCGATACGGCGGATATCCAGACGGACAGAGGCGTAGAATTTCAGGGCGTTACCACCGGTGGTGGTTTCCGGGTTACCGAACATCACACCAATTTTCATACGGATCTGGTTGATGAAGATCAGCAGCGTATTGGACTGCTTCAGGTTACCGGCCAGCTTACGCATCGCCTGGCTCATCATACGTGCCGCGAGGCCCATGTGAGAGTCACCGATTTCACCTTCGATTTCCGCTTTTGGCGTCAGCGCCGCAACGGAGTCGACGATGATCACGTCAACCGCACCGGAGCGTGCCAGCGCGTCACAAATTTCCAGCGCCTGCTCGCCGGTGTCCGGCTGGGAACACAGCAGGTTGTCGATATCAACGCCCAGCTTACGGGCATAGACCGGGTCCAGCGCGTGCTCGGCATCGATAAACGCACAGGTTTTACCTTCGCGCTGCGCCGCTGCAACAACCTGCAGGGTCAGCGTCGTTTTACCTGAGGATTCCGGACCGTAGATTTCTACGATACGCCCCATCGGCAAACCGCCCGCGCCCAGTGCGATATCCAGAGAAAGCGAACCGGTGGAGATAGTTTCCACATCCATGGAACGGTCTTCACCCAGGCGCATGATGGAGCCTTTACCGAATTGCTTTTCGATCTGGCCCAGTGCTGCCGCCAACGCTTTCTGTTTGTTTTCGTCGATAGCCATTATTACTCCTGTCATGCCGGGAGAAGCAACTGCGCTTCACCATGGACTTCTGTTCTGTTGGTGCAATTATACTGTATAGTCATACAGTATCAAGTATTTTGTAGAAATTGTTGCCAGAGCGTTTTTAACGCATAAACGGTAGCCTGACGACGCACGCTTTCGCGATCGCCGCTGAAGCACTCCCGGCGGGTGATCCCTTCCCCTTTGGACGTGGCAAACCCGAACCAGACGGTGCCGACAGGCTTCACGTCGCTGCCGCCGTCCGGCCCCGCGATGCCGCTGATGGAAATGGCGTAATCTGCCCGCGCCTCTTTCAGCGCGCCAATGGCCATTTCAATGACAACCGGTTCGCTGACCGCGCCATGCTGTTCCAGCGTGGCTTCGCGCACGCCAATCATCTGGGCCTTAGCTTCGTTACTGTAGGTCACAAAGCCACGTTCAAACCAGGCGGAACTGCCGGCGATATCGGTAATCGCTTTCGCCACCCAGCCGCCGGTGCAGGATTCCGCAGTGGTAATAGTCGCGCCACGCTGCTTCAGGGCAAGGCCAACGATCTCGCTAAGCTGCATCAATTCATGGTCAGTCATTCTTGCTCCAGGCTTGAGAAAAACGTGCAGCACAAGATAGCACTTTCTCGTCAGATATGGGGATGCGCTTCAGGTTTTACGAGGGGGCTTCAGAAAAAAGCCGGTGCGGGCGCACCGGCTGTAAAAATATTATTTCATGCTGTTCGCAAGCGTATCGACATTATGGCGAAACGCCTTAACGTAGGTGTCTGCTGCTCCACCTTTTGCCGACAGGGCTTCCGGGTAAAGTTCGCCGCCCGGCTGTGCGCCCGTCGCCGACGCAATCTGCTTCACCAGACGCGGGTCGAGCTGGTTTTCCATAAACCACGTTTTCACGCCGTCGGCTTTAATCTGCTTGATAATCTCCGCCACCTGCGACGCGCTGGCCTCGCTCTCTGAAGAGAGCCCTTGAGGTGCCATGAAGGTTACGCCGTAAGCGCGGCCAAAATAACCAAACGCGTCATGGCTGGTCAGCACTTTGCGCTTTTCCTGCGGGATCTGGCTAAAGCGCGTTTTGGCCCAGCTGTCCAGTTGGGTCAGTTGCGCAATGTATGGTTTTCCTGAAGCCTCCAGCGCCGCTTTGTCTTCCGGATCGGCTTTCACCAGCCCGTTCAGAATATTTTGCGCATACAGCGCACCGTTCGCCGCGCTGTTCCAGGCGTGCGGATCGGTCACGGTCTTTCCATCTTCCTCAAGCGTGTGGGTTTTCACCCCGTTTGAGGCAACGACCAGCTGGCCTTTGAATCCGGAGGCTTTCACCAGGCGGTCGAGCCAGCCTTCCAGCCCCAAACCGTTGACCACGACCACGTCAGCCTTGCTCAGCGCCGCGCTGTCCTTAGGCGACGGTTCGAAGGTATGGGGATCGCCGTCCGGCCCCACCAGCGTCGTCACGTTTACACGATCGCCCCCCACCTCCTGCGCGATATCCCCCAGTATCGAAAAGCTGGTGACCACATTCAGCGTTTTCGCCATCACGCTATGCGACATCATCCCCAGCGCTAGCGCCATGATTAATCCTGTACTTTTCATTGTTTCCCCTTGCGTTAATAAAGCGCCCGCAGGCTGCCAGCCAGCCTGCTGCGCGTGCCAAATAAAACGGAAATAAAGAACAGCGCGCTGGCGGTCAGCACAATAGATGGCCCCGCGGGTAAACTTGCCGCCCAGGAGAGGCTTAGCCCCAGCCACGCGCAGAAAATACCGCTGATACCAGCCATCAGGAGTAATCCGGGTAAGGTGCGGACCCAACAGCGCGCCGCCACCGCCGGGAGCATCATCAGCCCGACGGCCATCAGCGTGCCGAGCACCTGAAAACCGGCCACCAGGTTAAGCACTAGCAGCGCCAGAAACAGGCCGTGCAACAGCCCGGGTAGCCAGCGGGCATTCACCTGCAGCCAGGCGGTGTCAAACGCCTCCGTCACCAGCCCGCGGTAAAAAAGGGCCAGCATGATAAGGGTGAAGATGCACACGCCGGTCACAAACAGCGCGGCGTCGTTGTCCACCGCGAGGATTGAACCAAACAGCAGATGCAGCAGATCGACATTCGAGCCGCGCAGAGATACCAGCGTGACGCCCAGCGCCAGTGACCCCAGGTAAAAACCGGCAAAGCTGGCATCCTCTTTCAGCGGCGTGCGGCGGCTGACCAGCCCGGCCACCAGCGCAACGGCAATCCCGGCGATAAACCCGCCAACGGTCATAGCCAACAGCGACATCCCGCTGAGCAAATACCCCACGGCGACGCCGGGCAAAATGGCGTGAGAAAGCGCATCGCCCATCAGGCTCATCCGGCGCAGCTGAAGAAACACGCCGAGCGCGGTGGTGCTGACGGAGAGCGCCAGGCAAACCACCAGCGCGCGGCGCATAAAACCGAATTCGATAAACGGCTGGAAGAATGTGTGCCAGATCATGCCACCCTCACCCGTTCGGTTTTCCACTGGGGGGCGTCAGCATCCAGCCGCAGCGTCTGCGGGAAGTGGCGCGCTACGCGCTCGCTGTCGTGCAGTACCGCGAGCAGCGTTTGCCCCTGCATATACATCTCCAGCATCAGGTCCATCAGCACGTTGCAGGTCGCTTCATCAACGCCGGTGAAGGGCTCGTCGAGCATCACCAGCGGCGCCTGCTGTACTAACACGCGGGCAAAAAGCATGCGCTGAAACTGGCCGCCGGAGAGTTCATCAATGGTGGAGAGCGCCATCGACTCCAGCCCCACGCGCTCAAGTGCACCACTAATGCGCAGACGCGCTTCGCGACGAAAACCCGCGAAAAGCGAAATTCCGGGCCAGCAGCCCATGCTCACCACGTCCTGGACGGTCAGCGGAAATTGCGCTTCCAGCGCGTGACGCTGCGCCAGCCAGCCGATTACCGGTCGTCTACCCTGCCAGTGAAATCTGCCGCTGACGGGCGGAATAAATCCGGCGAGGGTTTTCAGCAGCGTGGATTTGCCGCAGCCGTTGGCGCCGATAATGGCGGTCATGCTGCCGCGTTCAATCACGCCCGAAAGCGGACGCGTGACGGGCTGGCGGTCGTAGCCCGCAACCAGTGCGTTCATCACGATCATGGCAGCGCCACCGCCCAGCGCACGGCCAGCCCGAGAAAAAGAATGAGCACCATCGCCAGCAGCAGCCGAACCGGGGATGAGAGAGAAAACAGGGACATGGACATTTCAACTCAATAATAATGTTATAACATAACAATAATGAAAGGCGATGAAGATGTAAACGGCGGGAGTGAAATGGGAGTGTGGCGAAATGTTTCTGCGGGAAAGAGGTGCGCGCGGGTGCCCTCTCCCACAGGGAGAGGGCGGAAAAAGGCGAGTTACTGACTAAACGGCGACGCCGCCGGGACGCGAGCCTGCGATACCGCCAGCCCCAGTTGCCACACCGCCATCGCATAGTGGGTGCTATGGTTGTAGCGGGTGATGGTGTAGAAGTTCGGCATGCCGTACCAGTACTGGTAGCCGGTTCCCACGTCCAGACGCAGCAGGCTCACCTGGTCAACGTTGCCCAGCGGCTGGGTTGGCGTTAAGCCTGCCGCCGTCAGCTGTGCAACGCTGTATTTGGTTTTAAAGCCGTTTTCCAGACCAAACGCTTCGCCGTTCGCCTGCACGGCAACCTGGCCGCCCGGCGTCCAGCCGTGCGCTTTGAAGTAGTTCGCCACGCTGCCGATGGCATCCACCGGATCCCACAGGTTAATGTGACCATCCCCGTTAAAGTCGACGGCATACTGCTTATAGGAGGACGGCATAAACTGGCCGTAGCCCATCGCGCCGGCAAATGACCCTTTCAGATCGAGCGGATCGTCCTGCTCGTTGCGCGCCATCAGCAGGAAGGTTTCCAGCTCGGAAGAGAAATACTCCGCGCGGCGCGGGTAGTTAAAGGAGAGTGTCGCCAGTGCGTCGAGGATGCGGGTTTTGCCCATCACGCGCCCCCAGCGGGTCTCTACGCCGATAATCCCGACGATGATTTCCGGCGGCACGCCGTAAACCTGCCACGCGCGGTTGAGCGCATCTTCATACTGGTTCCAGAACGCCACGCCGTTTTGCACGTTGTCCGGGGTAATAAACTGTTTGCGGTAGCGCAGCCATGCGCCGTTCGGCCCGCTCGGCACCTGGGCGGACGGTGCCTGCCTGTCCATCAGGCGCAGAACATAGTCCAGACGCTTCGCCTGAGACAAAATTTCATGCAGCTGCTGGCGGTCGAAACCGTGTTTGCTCACCATTTTATCGATGAACTGCTCGGCCGCCGGGTTATTCGCGAAGTCGCCTCCCATCTGCATCATATTGTGCTGCGGCTCCAGCAGGAATCCCCCGGAAGGCGCGCCCGCCGTTTGCTGAACGGCTTCGGTCTTAGGTTTGCTGCTACAGGCAGACAGCAGGATAAGCGCAGGCAACAGCGCTGCATAACGACGCTTGAACATGAGACATCCATTTAACGGGTTCGATAAGAACCCAGTATGGTAAAGCATCCGCAACACCTCAAGGAAGCGGTACGCGCCTCCACAACGCAAATCCGCGCTTTTTTCCACCGAAAATCATTCACCTCATCAATTAACTTTCAAAATAATACATTTTTCTTTCATTGTGAGATCTAACTAACACTTTAAAACCTTTCAAAGTGATTATTATTAGCCGCAGTTATACAAAAACAAAAAAGCCCCACAGGAGAGAAGAATGATAGAGACCATCACCCACGGCGCCGAGTGGTTCATCGGGCTGTTTCAGAAAGGCGGAGAAGTGTTCACCGGCATGGTGACCGGGATCCTGCCCCTGCTGATCAGCCTGCTGGTGATCATGAACGCGCTGATCAACTTTATCGGCCAGCAGCGCATCGAACGCTTTGCCCAGCGCTGCGCCGGTAACCCGCTGTCCCGCTACCTGATATTGCCATTCATCGGCACCTTTGTTTTCTGTAACCCGATGACCTTAAGCCTCGGCCGCTTTATGCCGGAAAAGTACAAGCCGAGCTACTACGCCGCCGCCTCCTACAGCTGCCACTCGATGAACGGCCTGTTCCCGCACATCAACCCCGGAGAGCTGTTTGTCTACCTCGGGATCGCCAGCGGCCTTACCACGCTTGGCCTGCCGCTCGGCCCGCTGGCGGTGAGCTACCTGCTGGTTGGCCTGGTGACCAACTTCTTCCGCGGCTGGGTGACTGACCTCACCACCGCTATTTTCGAGAAAAAAATGGGCATCCAGCTTGAACAGAAGGTCCATCTTTCAGGAGCGACAGCATGAACCGGATCCGCATTGAGAAAGGCACGGGCGGCTGGGGCGGCCCGCTGGAGTTCGACGCCACCGAAGGCAAAAAGATCGTCTACATCACCGCGGGCACGCGCCCGGCGATTGTCGACAAGCTGCGCGAGCTGACCGGCTGGGAAGCGGTTGACGGCTTTAAAGAGGGCGAGCCGCCGGAAGCGGACATCGGCGTGGCGGTGATTGACTGCGGCGGCACGCTGCGCTGCGGCATCTATCCGAAGCGCCGCATTCCGACGGTGAATATTCACTCCACCGGGAAATCCGGCCCGCTGGCGCAGTACATCCTTGAGGACATTTATGTCTCGGGCGTGAAGGAGGACAACATCACTCTGGTGAATGGCACTGCCGCGCCGCAAAAAGCAGCCCCGCGCGAGTACGACACCAGCAAGAAAATCACCGAGCAGAGCGACGGCCTGCTGGCAAAGGTCGGGATGGGGATGGGCTCCGCCGTGGCGGTGCTGTTCCAGTCCGGGCGCGACACTATCGATACGGTGCTGAAAACGATTCTGCCGTTTATGGCGTTCGTCTCGGCGCTGATCGGCATCATCATGGCGTCCGGTCTGGGCGACTGGATTGCCCACGGCCTCGCCCCGCTCGCCAGCCACCCGCTCGGGCTGGTGACGCTGGCGCTGATCTGCTCCTTCCCGCTGCTGTCGCCGTTCCTCGGTCCGGGCGCGGTGATTGCCCAGGTCATCGGCGTGCTGATAGGGGTGCAGATTGGTCTGGGCAACATTCCCCCGCACCTCGCCCTGCCCGCCCTGTTTGCCATTAACGCCCAAGCGGCGTGCGACTTCATCCCCGTGGGGCTGTCGCTGGCCGAAGCGCGCCAGGACACCGTGCGCGTGGGCGTGCCGTCCGTGCTGGTGAGCCGCTTCCTGACGGGCGCGCCGACGGTGCTGATTGCCTGGTTTGTCTCCGGCTTTATCTATCAATAAGAGGTTCCTGCAATGAACGTCATTTACCAGACCACCATTACCCGCATCGGCCAGAGCGCTGCGGACGCGCTGAGCGACCAGATGCTGATCACCTTCCGCGAAGGCGCTCCGGCGGATATCGAAGAGTTTTGCTTTATCCACTGCCACGGCGAACTGAACGGCGAGCTGAAGGCCGGAAGCCAGCTGGAGCTGGGCGAGGCGCGCTATGCCGTCACCGCCGTCGGCGACGTGGCGGAGCAAAACCTGCGCGAGCTCGGCCACATCACCCTGCGCTTCGACGGCCAGCCGCAGGCGGAATACCCCGGTACGGTTCACGTGGATGGCCCGGTTCCGCAGTCTGTCACCCCAGGCTGCACGTTAAAATTTGTTGCGTAATTAAGGAGAGTCACATGAGTCAGGTTGCCGTTGTCATTGGTGGGGGACAAACCTTAGGCGAGTTCCTCTGCCGTGGGCTTGCCGCAGAGGGCTACCGCGTGGCGGTAGTGGACATTCAGAGTGAAAAAGCCGCCCGCGTGGCGGACACCATTAACACCGAGTTTGGCGAAGGGATGGCGTACGGGTTTGGTGCTGACGCCACCAGCGAGCAGAGCGTGATGGCGCTGGCCCGCGGCGTGGACGAGATTTTTGGGCGCACCGACCTGCTGGTCTACAGCGCGGGGATTGCGAAAGCGGCGTTTATCAGCGATTTCGAACTGGGGGATTTTGACCGTTCGCTGCAGGTGAATCTGGTGGGCTATTTCCTTTGCGCCCGCGAGTTTTCCCGCCTGATGATCCGCGACGGGATTCAGGGGCGCATCATTCAGATCAACTCAAAATCCGGGAAAGTGGGCAGCAAGCACAACTCCGGGTACAGCGCGGCGAAGTTTGGCGGCGTGGGGCTGACGCAGTCCCTGGCGTTGGATCTGGCCGAATACGGGATTACCGTGCACTCGCTGATGCTGGGCAACCTGCTGAAATCGCCGATGTTCCAGTCCCTGCTGCCGCAGTACGCCACCAAGCTCGGCATCAAGGCTGAGGAAGTGGAGCAGTACTACATCGATAAAGTGCCGCTGAAGCGCGGGTGTGACTATCAGGACGTGCTGAACATGCTGCTGTTTTACGCCAGTCCGAAAGCGTCGTACTGCACCGGGCAGTCGATTAACGTGACCGGTGGGCAGGTGATGTTCTGATCGAGCGGCCTGATGCCCTCACCCTAACCCTCTCCCACCGGGAGAGGGAACAAAACAAGGAGTCGATATGGTAACCGCACTCATCACCGTCGCCGCCCTCGCCTGGCTGTGCCAGATGGCGTTTGGCGGCTGGCAGATCCACCAGTTTAACCGCGCGTTTGATGCGCTGTGTCAGAAGGGCCGCGTCGGCGTCGGGCGTTCCGGCGGACGCTTTAAACCGCGCGTGGTCGTCGCCGTAGCGCTGGACGAGCACGACCGGGTGTGCGATTCCCTCCTCATGCGTGGCATGACGGTATTTGCCCGTCCGGCCAAAATCCAGGCAATCAACGGCCTCTTGTTACAGGAATTGCAGCCTGATGTGATCTTTCCCCATGATCCACTCTGTCAGAATGCACTATCATTAGCGCTCAATCTGAAACATGGATAATTTCGTTGTGAAAGTTATAGACTTGCGAAATTATCATTTCGCAACCTAAGGAACGAAGCGCCTATGAAACCACGTCAGCGGCAGGCGGCCATTCTCGAGCATCTGCAAAAGCAGGGAAAATGCTCGGTAGAGGATCTGGCCCACTACTTTGACACCACCGGCACGACAATACGCAAGGACCTGGTATTGCTCGAAAACTCTGGCGCCGTTATTCGCACCTACGGTGGCGTGGTGCTCAACAAGGACGAAGCGGACCCGCCAATCGATCACAAAACGCTGATCAATACCCACCAGAAAGCGCTGATTGCCGAAGCCGCCGTCAAATTTATCCAGGACGGCGATTCCATCATCCTCGACGCAGGCAGTACCGTCCTGCAGATGATCCCCCTGCTCAGCCGCTTTAACAACATTACGGTGATGACCAACAGCCTGCACATCGTCAACGCGCTGTCGGAGTTCGACAGCGAGCAGACCATCCTGATGCCCGGCGGCACATTCCGCAAAAAATCGGCGTCCTTTCACGGCCAGCTGGCGGAGAACGCTTTCGACCACTTCAGCTTCGATAAACTGTTTATGGGCACCGACGGCATCGACCTGAACGCAGGCGTCACGACGTTTAACGAGGTGTTCAGCGTCAGTAAAGCCATGTGCAACGCCGCGCGGGAAGTGATTTTAATGGCCGACTCGTCGAAGTTTGGCCGCAAAAGCCCCAATATTGTCTGTAGCCTCGAAAGCGTTGATAAGCTGATTACCGACGCGGGTATCGATCCGGCGTTCAAAAAAGCGCTGGAAGAGAAAGGGATCGACGTGATCGTAACCGGAGAAAGAGATGAGTGATTTTCTGTTAGAAACGGGCCGCCAGACGCTGATGCTGGAGCTGCAGGAAGCCAGCCGCCTGCCGGAACGTCTGGGCGAGGATTTTGTCCGCGCCGCCAACACCATTATCCACTGCGAAGGCAAAGTGATTGTGGCGGGCATCGGTAAATCCGGCCATATCGGCAAGAAGATTGCCGCGACGCTCGCCAGCACCGGTACCCCGGCGTTCTTCGTGCATCCGGCAGAGGCGCTGCATGGCGATCTCGGGATGATCGAAAGCCGCGACGTGATGCTGTTTATCTCCTACTCCGGTTCGGCCAAAGAACTGGATCTGATTATTCCGCGCCTGCAGGAAAAATCGGTCGCCCTGCTGGCGATGACCGGGAAACCCCGCTCGCCGCTGGCGCTGGCCGCCAAAGCGACGCTGGATATTTCCGTTGAGCGTGAAGCCTGCCCGATGCACCTCGCCCCGACCTCCAGCACCGTTAACACCCTGATGATGGGCGACGCGCTGGCGATGGCGGTAATGCAGGCGCGCGGATTCAATGAGGAAGATTTTGCCCGTTCGCATCCGGCAGGTGCGCTCGGCGCGCGACTGCTCAACAAGGTTCACCATCTGATGCGCACCGACGATGCCATTCCGCAGGTCAAACTCGATACCAGCGTGATGGACGCGATGCTGGAGCTGAGCCGCACCGGTCTGGGGCTGGTGGCGGTATGCGATGACGGCGGAAACGTGAAGGGCGTCTTCACCGACGGCGACCTGCGCCGCTGGCTGGTGGGCGGCGGCAGGCTGGAAACAAACGTGTCTGACGCCATGACCAAAGGTGGGCTGACGCTCAATGCCGACAGCCGCGCCATTGAAGCCAAAGAGGTGCTGATGAAGCGCAAAATCACCGCCGCACCGGTGGTGGACGAGCACGGCAGGCTGTGCGGCGCTATCAACCTGCAGGACTTCTACCAGGCCGGGATTATTTAACTCTTCAGCCCAAGACGCTTCGCCAGCCGGTGCAGGTTGGCGACGTCCATCTCCAGCGCCCGCGCGCACGCCGCCCAGCTGCGGTTATTCAGCTCCAGCGCGCGGGTAATCATCTGACGCTGAAACTCTTCCGTCGCTTCGCGCAGGTTTTCGATTGCGCTCTCAGGCACAGCAGGCTTCACGGTCGGGGCATTTTCCTCATGCAGCGCAAAATGGCGCGCATGAATCACCACTTCATCCCCCGAGCGCGTCGCCCTCGCCAGCACCACCGCGCGGTGAATCGCATGCTCCAGCTCGCGCACGTTGCCCGGCCAGCCGTAGCTGAGCAGATGCGCTCTCGCCCCCGGGCTAAGCACCACGCGGGACAGCCCCATTTTGAGACGGCACTGTTCGCAGAAATAACCCGCCAGCAGCACCACGTCGTCTCCGCGCTCGCGCAGCGGCGGCACGGACAGCGGGAACACGCTCAGGCGATGGAACAGGTCGGCGCGGAACTGCCCGGCCAGCACCGCTTCGCGCAGATCCCGGTTGGTCGCAGCAAGGACCCGCACGTCCACCCGCAGGCTGCGGTCATCCCCCACGCGCTGGATGTCGCCGTACTGCAATACGCGCAGCAGCTTGGCCTGAAGTGAAAGGGAAAGCTCGCCAATCTCATCAAGAAACAGCGTGCCGTTATCGGCCATTTCAAACTTGCCGCTGCGGTTGCTGATGGCCCCGGTAAACGCCCCTTTGACGTGACCGAACAGCTCGCTCTCCGCCACGCTTTCCGGCAGCGCGGCGCAGTTGAGGTACACCAGCGGGTTGACCGCGCGCGGCGAAGCTTCGTGGATGGACTTCGCCACCAGCTCCTTACCGGTACCGGTCTCTCCGAAGATCAGCACGTTCAGATCGGACGCGGCAACAATCTCAATCTCTTTTTTGAGCTGCGCCATGCCGGACGAAAGGCCGATCATCTCCGTATGTGCCACCTGCTCAAACGCCGCCGGGCTGCCGGGAAGAATATTCTGGCTCTCCAGCTGCTCTATCAGCAGTGCATTGTTCAGCGCCCCGGCGGCCAGCGCCGCAATCAGGCGCAGTTCTTCGTCGCTGAAGGTGTCGAACTGATCCGGCGACATGCCGTCGAGGGTTAATGCGCCAATCAGATTCTGCCCGGCGAACAGCGGCAGGCCAATACAGGCGTGCACCTTCAGGCTCTCCTGCCCCGGAATCAGGCCGTCGTACGGATCGGGCAGATCGCTATCTGCCGGGAAACGCACCACGTCGCCCGCGCGGGCGATGGTTTCCAGACGCGGGTGGCCCTCCAGCGTAAAGCGCCGCCCGAGTACGTCCTTCGCCAGGCCGTCGATAGCCAGCGGAATAAACTGCCGCCCTTCGTAACGCAGCAGCGCCGATGCATCGCAAGCCAGCACGTGGCGCAGCGTGGAGATCAGGCGCTGAAAGCGGTCCTGATGGCCGATACCGGTTTGCAGCTCAATGGCGATCTTCGCCAGCACGTCTACGGAAAAGCTCATGTCTGCCTCACTGTCATTTTGACAATGCATAATGTCATATTGACTCTTTTTAGGATAGTCATAATGACTACTCATTATGGGGCATTAAATCACAAGTTATTGAATATTAATAATTTAAAAAGTTGGCACGCAACTTGATATAAGCAAACCATCTTATTTGAAAACGCTGTATTAAGTTGAGGTTGCTATGTCTATTCTGGTTAAAAATAACATTCATTGGGTGGGTCAACGTGACTGGGAAGTGCGCGATTTCCACGGGACGGAATACAAAACGCTGCGCGGCAGCAGCTACAACAGCTATCTCATCCGCGAAGGTAAAAACATCCTGATCGATACCGTCGATCACAAATTCAGCCGTGAGTTCGTGCAGAACCTGCGCGGTGAAATCGACCTGAATGACATCGACTACATCATCATCAACCATGCGGAAGAGGACCACGCCGGGGCGCTGACCGAGCTGATGTCCCACATTCCGGATACCCCAATCTACTGCACCACCAACGCCATTGATTCAATTAACGGCCACCACCATCATCCGGAGTGGAACTTCCACACCGTAAAAACCGGCGACACGCTGGATATCGGCAACGGCAAGCAGCTGATCTTCGTCGAAACCCCGATGCTGCACTGGCCGGACAGCATGATGACCTACATGACCGGCGACGCGGTGCTGTTCAGCAACGACGCCTTCGGCCAGCACTACTGCGACGAACGCCTGTTTAATGATGAAGTGGATCAGACCGAGCTGTTCGAACAGTGTCAGCGCTACTACGCCAATATCCTGACTCCGTTCAGCCGCCTGGTGACGCCTAAAATTACCGAGATCCTCGGCTTCAACCTGCCGGTAGATATGATTGCCACCTCCCACGGCGTGGTGTGGCGTGAAAACCCCACCCAGATCGTCGAGCTGTACCTGAAATGGGCCGCGGATTACCAGGAAGACCGCATCACTATCTTCTACGACACCATGTCCAACAACACCCGCATGATGGCGGACGCGATTGCCCAGGGTATCAATGAAGTTGACCCGAACGTGGCGGTGAAAATCTTCAACGTGGCGCGCAGCGATAAGAACGAGGTATTGACCAACGTCTTCCGCTCCAAAGGCGTGCTGGTGGGTACCTCCACCATGAATAACGTGATGATGCCGAAGATTGCCGGCCTGGTGGAAGAGATGACCGGCCTGCGCTTTCGTAACAAACGCGCCAGCGCCTTTGGTTCACACGGCTGGAGCGGCGGCGCGGTAGACCGTCTTTCCACCCGTTTACAGGATGCGGGTTTTGAGATGTCCATGAGCCTGAAGGCGAAATGGCGTCCGGATATCGACGCGCTGGAAATCTGCCGCCAGCATGGCCGCGACATCGCCCGTCAGTGGGCGCTCGCCCCGCTTCCTGAAGTCACCGCAAAACCTGCGGAACAGCCACAAACCTGTTCAGCGGCAGCCAGCGCCGATCTCGGTCCGCGCATGCAGTGCAGCGTCTGCCAGTGGATCTACGATCCTGAGCTTGGCGAACCGCTGCAGGATGTTGCCCCGGGCACGCCGTGGAGCGAGGTGCCAGACAACTTCCTCTGCCCGGAATGCTCCCTCGGCAAAGACGTCTTTGATGAACTGGCAACGGAGGCAAAATGAGCAACGGCATCGTTATCATCGGCTCGGGCTTTGCTGCCCGCCAGCTGGTGAAAAATATCCGCAAACAGGATGCAAACGTGCCGTTGACGCTGATCGCCGCCGACAGCATGGACGAGTACAACAAGCCTGATTTAAGCCACGTCATTAGCCAGAATCAGCGCGCCGATGACCTCACCCGCCAGACGGCGGGGGAGTTCGCAGAGCAGTTCAACCTGCGTCTGTTTCCGTACACCTGGGTCACCGATATCGATGCCGACGCCCACGTGGTAAAAGCGAAAGAGAAAACCTGGCAGTACGACAGGCTGGTGCTGGCGACCGGGGCATCTGCGTTTGTGCCGCCGGTTGAGGGCCGCGAGCTGATGATTACCCTCAACAGCCAGCAGGAGTATCAGGCCAGCGAAACCCGGCTACGCGATGCCGCCAGAGTGATGATTGTGGGCGGCGGGCTGATCGGCACCGAGCTGGCGATGGACTTATGTCGGGCGGGAAAATCCGTGACCCTGGTTGACCACGCAGCGAGCATTCTGTCGGCGCTGATGCCCGCAGAAGTAAGCAGTCGCTTACAGCATCGTCTGACCGATATGGGCGTGCATCTGATGTTGAAATCGCAGCTACAAAGCCTGAGCAAAACCGAAGGCGGTATCCGTGCCACGCTCGGCCGAAGCCGCAGCGTAGAAGTGGATGCGGTGGTTGCCGCGACGGGCCTGCGCCCGGAAACCGCGCTGGCGCATCGCGCAGGGGCTGAAATAAACCGCGGCGTGAAGGTAAATAGCTACCTGCAAACCACGCGGCCGGATATTTATGCCCTGGGCGACTGCGCGGAAATTAACGGCCAGGTGCTGCCCTTCCTGCAGCCGATACAATTAAGCGCCATGTATCTGGCAAAAAACCTGCTCGGCGGCAGCGCGCCGCTGAAATTACCCGCCATGCTGGTAAAGGTCAAAACGCCGGAATTGCCGCTGCATCTTGCAGGTGAAACGCAGCGTCGGGATCTGGACTGGCAGATTGCCCTTTCGCCGCAGGGCATGGTGGCGCGCGGCACCGATGCAGACGGTCAGATACGCGCCTTTGTCGTCAGCGAAGACAGGATGAAGGAGGCTTTCGCGCTGCTGAAATCGCTGCCTGCTTAACCCTCGTATTGCCGGGTGGCGCTCCGCTTACCCGGCCTACATGCAGACCCGCGCAAGCGTAGCGCCGCCGGGTAAAACAGGGTGGGGAGTTCAGGAACGCACCACCAGCGCGTCGTAGCCGCGCCAGCGATAGTTGGCCATGGAGATGAGCCAGCAGGCAACGAACAGCCCGACAACCACAAACCCGGCGTTGCCCAGGTTGTCATTTACCGCGCCGATCAGATCCCAGATGCCGCCGCTGAGGGCAAATTTATCCATCAGCAGGCCCAGCGCTTCCAGCCCGCCGATAAACAGCGCCACCACCACGGAGGTGCCGGTGATGGTCATGTTGTAGTAGAGCTTGCGCTGCGGTTTATCAAACGCCCAGCCGTAGGCACCGACCATCAGCAGGTTATCGAGCGTATCCACCAGCGCCATGCCGCTGGCGAAGAGCGCCGGGAAGATCATGATTGACCACACGGACATCCCGCTGGAGGCGCTGGCGGCGGAGATCCCCAGCACGCCAATTTCGGTGGCAGTGTCAAACCCGAGGCCAAACAGGAAACCCACCAGATACATCTGCCAGCTTTTATTGACGAGGCGGAAGGTTTTACCGAACAGCCAGTTCATAACGCCCCCCTGGGCAGGCAGCGTGACGTCACCCTGCACCGTCTGGCCCTTTTTCAGCGCCTGGAAACTGCGCCAGACGCCGCGCAGGATCACCATATTCACCAGCGCCATCGCCAGCAGGAAGGTGGCGGATACCGCAGTGCCAATCAGGCTGCCGGTTTCGTGGAACCATTCCATGTTTTTCTGAAACGCCGTGGCGGTGGCGGCGATGGCAATGGAGGCCAGCACCACAATGGTGGAGTGCCCCAGCGAGAACCACGCCCCCACCCCGCACGGGCGTTTGCCCTGCTGCATCATCTTACGCGTCACGGTATCAATGGCCGCGATGTGGTCGGCATCCACCGCATGGCGCAGCCCGTAGCACCACGCCAGCAGGCTGGCGGCCATCAGCGCCGTGCTGCCGCTAAAAGAGTGCCATGCCCATCCCCAGGCCAGCAGGTTTGCCATTACCAGAGCCAGCAGCAGAAGCGCGGCGCGAGGTTCGTTGCGTAACAGTCGTAACATTTTAAATCCTTTTTGAACATGACCGGGCAGCGGCAACCACCGCCTGCCCGAAGGAGATCGCTCCGTCACCTGCGGGCAGGCGCGAAGGAAAAAGAAGCGTAAAGTCAGAGAGATGATGACGCAGGCGAGCGCGCAGCAGGCGGTTGTGCAACACGCCGCCGCTGAAGCAGATTGTCGAAATCGATAAGCGTCGGGCATGGCGCGCGGCGAGCTGAGCCAGCCCTTTTGCCAGCGCGTCGTGAAACGCCCACGCGCGCTCGCAGGGCTCCGCCTGCCAGTTCAGCCACTGCTGCCAGAACAGCGCAAGGTTATTCGCTTTCAGAATCACCGGATGGTCAACGCCCGCGCACTGCGATGCCAGCGCCTCCAGCCTGCACGCTGCCTCGCCTTCGTAGCGCTGCGCGTCAATGCCCAGCGCGCAGGCGACCGCGTCAAACAAACGACCGCAGGACGACGCCTGCGGCGCGTTGATGCCACGCTGGATCGCCGTTGCCAGCAGCGGCCAGCTGTGGCGCTGAACCGCTCGCGTTTCCGGGTAGCGTTGCCAGTCCGGGACAAACGCCAGGCAGTGGGCGAGCAGATTACGCCACGGCTGCTTTGCCGCCAGATCGCCGCCCGGCAGCGCCACGGCAGGCAGGCCGCCGAGCCGTTCGCAGTCGAGATAGTTCACCCGCAGGCACTCTCCTCCCCACAGCGCGCCGTTCTCGCCCATGCCGATCCCGTCCAGCGTCAGAGCGATAGCGTCTCCGCCGCCGAGCGGCCAGCCGTTCTCCGCCAGGCACGCCGCCGCGTGAGCGTGATGATGCAGCACGGTTTCGACGGGCAGCGCCTGCTCCTGCGCCCACCGGCGCGCGCGATACCCCGGATGGGCATCGCACACCAGCTTATCAGGCTGGAAAGCGTAGATGTCCTGCATCGTCGAGAGCGCGCTGCGCCACTGCGCCTCTACGCCCTCGTCGCTCAGATCGCCAAAGTGCTGGCTCAGCACCGCCTGGTTGCCGCGCACCAGGCAGAAGGTGTTTTTCATCTCTGCACCGGTACACAGCATGGCGGGGATATTCTCAAAACCCGCGGGCAACGTGACGGCATCGGGCACAAAACCCCGGGCACGACGCAGGATAGCGCCATCCCGATCCATCACCGAATCATCCATGCGCTGCAGGATGTCGCGGTTGTGCAGCAGGAAGCCGTCCGCGATGCCGCCGAGCTCCTCCAGCGCCTGCGCGTTGGTGACGGCAGGCGGCCTGCCACTGAGGTTGCCGGAGGTCATCACCAGCGGGCGCCGGCAGTCCATCAGCAAAAGATGCTGGAGCGGGTTCGCGGGCAGCATCACGCCTACGCAGTCGAGCCCTGGGGCAATTTCCTCGGGAAACGCGGGAAGCGAAGCTTTCGGCGTCAGCACGATCGGTGCCGCGGGCGAGCGTAACAGCGTCTGTATCGTCTCCGGCAGATCGTCCGCATCCGGTAGCATCACCGCCAGCGGCTTCGTCGGGCGCTGCTTGCGTGCCCGCAGCGTCGCCACTGCCTGCGGGTTAAGCGCGTCGCAGACCAGATGAAATCCCCCCAGCCCTTTAACCGCCACGATCCCGCCGTTTTTCAGCCTCTTCACCGCCGCATTTAAGGCCGATTCGCGAGTGGCAATAGTGTCTCCGGCTCGCCATTCCAGCTGCGGCCCGCAGTCCGGGCAGGCCACCGGCTGGGCGTGGAAGCGGCGGTCGGCCGGGTTGCGGTACTCGGTTTCGCACGGCGCGCAGAGCGGGAATGTGGCCATCGACGTGGCCGGACGGTCGTACGGCATGGCGCGGATAATGGTAAACCGCGGCCCGCAGTGGGTGCAGTTGATAAACGGGTAACGATAGCGGCGCTCGCGGGGATCGCGCATTTCAGCCAGACACGCCGGGCAGGTGGCGGCATCCGGCACGATTTGCGTATCCATCGCCCCGCGATCGCTGTGGCGGATGGTAAAGTCCTCAGGCATGTCCGCCCAGGTGAACGGCTGCGTTTCAACGCGATCGATGCGCGCCAGCGGTGGGCAGTCCTGATGCAGCCTCGCGGTAAAGTCCCCCCCATTACCCGCGAGACGCACCAGGACACCCTCTCCGTCGTTGCAGACATCGCCCACAAGCTTCAGCCGGTGCGCCAGCTGCCAGACGAAGGGCCGAAACCCCACGCCCTGCACTTTGCCGCGCACCCGAAGCAGTACGCCGTTAACGCTCATCGCAGCTTAAAACAGCAGCGATGACGAGGTGTCGAACGCCGCGCGACGGCGTTTTTCTGCGCTCATCTGCTCAAGCTTGTCACGATCCACGCAGACCAGCGCGTGCGTCGGGCAGGCCTCCATACAGGCCGGGCCGGCTTCGCGGTGATAGCAAAGATCGCATTTATTGGCTTCGGCTTTCTCTGCCCGCACGCTCAGCCCCATGCCGCTGTTGCGCACCACCGGGCGGACAACCACCTCCATCGCGCCATACGGACACGCCACCACGCAGGTTTTGCAGCCGATGCAGCGCTCCTGCATCACGTGCACAAAGCCCTTCTCGCGCTTAATCGCCCCGTTCGGGCAGACGTTCGCGCACGGCGCATCTTCGCACTGGCGACAGATGGCGGCGGTGGAAATATTCACACCTTTAATGACGTGAATGCGCGGCAGGAAGGTATCGGGAGTGAGAGAGGCGCAATCCTGCTCCGCCTGGTGGGAAACCACGCACGCCACTTCACAGGTACGGCAACCAATGCACTTGCTGGCATCGGCCATAATAAAACGGTTCATCTGCTTCTCCGGCATAACTGTTATGCGCGAAGCTATTCATAAACCGTGCCAATATTTAAGTTACTGATTTTTAATCATAATAAAAACGCAGCGTTTCTGTCATCGTCATTAGTGACGATGACAGATGTCGACGTCAGCGGTGCGGGCCATCGGTAACGGAGTCGCGCAGGACAAGCTCGCCAGAAAAGGTTTGCTGATATTTGAACTCTCCGCCGTCGAGCATGAAAATCAGGCGACTGACGATCTCCTGGATCATCGCCGTCACCGGAATACGCACGCTGGAGAGCGACGGCACGATGTAGGGCGCAATCGCCACGTCGTCAAAGCCGATAACGGACACCGCGTCCGGCGTGGCGACGCCGCTGTCGTGCAGCTGCTTGATGGCGCCGATCGCCATATCGTCGTTGCTCGCCACCAGCGCGGTAAACGGTTCGCCGCGGGAGAGGAGTTGAGTGACCGCCGCCGCGCCGCTGGCCGGGTTCCACTTCCCTTCGGCGATAAGCGCGTCACGCGCTGCAATACCGTGCTGCGCCAGCGCATCCCTGTAACCGGAAAGACGCTCAACCCCGGTGGGGGAATCCAGCGAACCGGTGATAAAGGCAATCTCCCGGTGCCCTTTCGCAATCAGCTGCGACACCGCGTCCTGACACGAGGCTTTATGATCGGACCAGACGCTGTGGCTGCTGTTTTTCCGCAGGCGGCGGTTAAGCACCATAATCGGCTGCTCGCATTTCTCGACGAGCTCGTCCAGCTCTTCCACGCTCAGGAAACGCGGGTAGATAATTACCGCATCGCAGCGCATATCCAGAAGATACTGGATCGCCTCGCGCTCTTCTTCGGCGCTGTGCTTGCCGTCGGCGAGGATCAGCTGCCGCCCTTTTTCTTCCGTCATCCGCGCGGCGTTAAACAGCAGCTCGCTAAAGTAGACGCCGTGATACAGGGTGTTGGTCACTACCAGCCCAAGCGTCTGGGTGCGTTTGGTCGCCAGGTTTCGCGCCAGCAAGTTTGGGCGATAGCCGCTCTCTTCGATGGCCTGAAAAACCCGGTCTTTGGTCTCCTGGCTAACGTAGCCGTTGCCCGATAACACCCGGGAAACCGTCGCTTTCGACACGCCTGCCCGCTTCGCCACTTCCAGCATCGTGGTCATATTGTTCTTCCATCCGAAACTCATGCGGGCAGTGTACTGCACCGCGAAAAAATTGTCGCAGCGACGACGTCACGCTTTCTACACCCCACTGCGATCTTCATCACGAAAAGAAAAAATGTCCAAAAAGCGGTCTTGTTTCAACAAAAGAAACTCATGATGATTATGTGGAACCGGTTTCCTACATTTCACACAACGATAACAGGAACAGATCCGATGGCCAAAAACTACGCTGCGCTGGCAAACGACGTTATCAGCGCGCTGGGCGGCAAAGAGAATATCGTCGCCGTCACCCACTGCATGACGCGCCTGCGTTTCGTTCTGAAAGACGAAAATCTTACCGACGTTGCGCGCCTGAAAAGCATCAGCGGCGTGCTTGGCGTAGTGCGTAATGACAACCAGTGCCAGGTGATTATTGGCAACACGGTTTCACAGGCGTACCGCGAAGTAGTGAGCCTGCTGCCCGTTGACCTGCAGCCCGTGGTACCGGAAGGCCCGCAGAAGCTGACGTTACGCCGCATTGGCGCCGGGATCCTCGACGCGCTGATCGGCACCATGTCGCCGCTGATCCCGGCGATCATCGGCGGTTCGATGGTCAAGCTGCTGGCGATGATCCTCGAAATGACTGGCGTACTGGAAAAAGGCGCGCCGACGCTCACCATTTTGACGGTCATTGGCGACGGGGCGTTCTTCTTCCTGCCGCTGATGGTGGCGGCCTCGGCGGCGGTGAAGTTTAAAACCAACATGTCGCTGGCGATTGCCATCGCGGGCGTGCTGGTGCACCCGAGCTTTATCGAGCTGATGGCGAAAGCCGCGCAGGGCGAGCACGTTGAGTTCGCCTTTATTCCGGTGACGGCGGTGAAATACACCTATACCGTCATCCCGGCGCTGGTCATGACCTGGTGCCTGTCGTATATCGAACGCTGGGTGGATCGCATCACCCCGGCGGTGACCAAAAACTTCCTCAAGCCGATGCTGATCGTGCTGATTGCCGCCCCGCTCGCCATCGTGCTGATTGGCCCGCTGGGGATCTGGATCGGTAGCGCCATCTCCGCGCTGGTTTACACCATTCACGGCTACCTGGGCTGGCTCTCCGTCGCCATCATGGGCGCGCTGTGGCCGCTACTGGTGATGACCGGGATGCACCGCGTGTTTACGCCGACCATCATTCAGACCATTGCCGAAACGGGCAAAGAAGGAATGGTGATGCCGTCAGAAATCGGCGCCAACCTGTCGCTCGGCGGCTCGTCGCTGGCGGTGGCATGGAAAACGAAAAACCCGGAACTGCGCCAGACGGCGCTGGCCGCGGCGGCCTCCGCCATCATGGCGGGGATCTCTGAACCGGCCCTGTACGGCGTAGCGGTACGCCTGAAGCGTCCGCTGATTGCGAGCCTGATCAGCGGCTTTATCTGCGGCGCGGTGGCGGGTATGGCAGGCCTTGCCAGCCACTCGATGGCGGCGCCGGGGCTGTTTACCAGCGTGCAGTTCTTCGACCCGGCCAACCCGATGACCATCGTCTGGGTGTTTGGCGTAATGGGGCTGGCGGTGGTGCTGTCATTTGTTCTGACCCTGCTGTTAGGGTTTGAGGATATCCCGGTCGAAGACGAGGCTGAAAAAGCGCGCGCCCTGCAGACCGCACCGGTACAGAACAACGCAGCAAAAGCATAAATTGAAAGCGAGGTAAGAATGTCTGTTTTTCCACAAGGATTTTTATGGGGCGGCGCGCTTGCCGCCAACCAGAGTGAAGGTGCTTACCGTGAAGGCGGCAAAGGACTGACGACGGTCGATATGATCCCCCACGGCGCGAACCGCCTGGCGGTGAAGCTGGGTAAGGAAAAGCGTTTTTCGCTGCGTGACGATGAGTTTTACCCGAGCCACGAGGCGATTGATTTTTACCATCGCTATAAAGAAGACATCGCCCTGATGGCGGAGATGGGCTTTACGGTGTTCCGCACCTCGATTGCCTGGAGCCGCCTCTACCCGAACGGCGACGAGCCGCTGCCGAATAAAGAGGGCATCGCCTTCTACCGGGCGGTGTTTGAAGAGTGTAAAAAGTACAACATTGAGCCGCTGGTAACACTTTGCCACTTCGACGTGCCGATGCACCTGGTGACGGAGTACGGCTCCTGGCGCAACCGTAAGATGGTCGATTTCTTCGCCCGCTACGCCCGCACCTGCTTCGAGGAATTTAACGGGCTGGTGAAATACTGGCTGACCTTCAACGAAATCAACATCATGCTGCACAGCCCGTTCTCCGGCGCGGGGCTGGTGTTTGAGGAAGGTGAAAACGAGGATCAGGTGAAATACCAGGCCGCGCACCACGAGCTGGTGGCGAGCGCGCTGGCGACCAAAATCGCTCACGAGGTGAACCCGGAAAACCAGGTCGGCTGCATGCTGGCGGGCGGAAATTTCTACCCGTACTCCTGCAAACCGGAAGACGTGTGGATGGCGCTGGAGAAAGACCGCGAGAACCTGTTCTTTATCGACGTGCAGGCGCGCGGCAGCTATCCGGCCTACTCCGCCCGCGTGTTCCGCGAAAAAGGCGTTGTGATTGTGAAAGACCCAGGCGATGACGAACTGCTGAAAAACACCGTCGATTTTGTCTCGTTCAGCTATTACGCCTCGCGCTGCGCGTCGGCGGACATGAACGCGGGCAACACCAGCGCGGCAAACATCGTGAAGTCCCTGCGTAACCCGCATATTCAGGTAAGCGAGTGGGGCTGGGGCATCGATCCGCTCGGCCTGCGTATCACCATGAACATGATGTACGACCGCTACCAGAAGCCGCTGTTCCTGGTGGAAAACGGCCTCGGCGCGAAGGACGTCATAGATGAAAATGGCGAGATCAACGACGACTACCGCATCAGCTACCTGCGCGAGCATATCCGCGCGATGGGCGATGCGATTGAGGACGGCGTGCCGCTGATGGGCTACACCACCTGGGGCTGCATCGACCTGGTGTCGGCCTCAACGGGGGAGATGAGCAAGCGCTACGGGTTTGTGTACGTTGACCGCGACGACGCCGGCAACGGCACGCTGGACCGCAAGCGCAAGAAGTCGTTCTGGTGGTATAAGAAGGTGATTGCGAGTAACGGGGCGGATCTGGCGTAGCCAGTTGCCCGGTGGCGCTGCGCTTACCGGGCCTACGGTTTTGTAGGCCCGGTAAGGCGTAGCCGCCACCCGGCACTGCTCAGAGCGGAGAAAACCCTCCGTCCCCAACCCACCCCGCCAGCCGCGAATACACCTCCTCCACCGCCGCCTTCACCGGCGGCGTCATCGGGTAATAAAACCCGACAATGTCCGGCTGAATTCCTAAAAACAACACCTCGCCCACGTCGTCTTTAATCTGATCGACCAGGTAGTTCAGCGGCATATTGTGGGTGGTCATCATAAACATCTCGGCGATGTCGTCCGGATCAATCAGGCGGATTTCGCCCGGGTTGAGCCCCATATCGGTGGCATCGACGATTAGCAGCCTTTCCGGGTGCAGCTCGCGAATGGCGACCACATCGTTTTCCGGCGCGCTACCGCCGTCGATTACCACCCAATCGCCCTGCGGGTTCGCGGCGCACATTTCTGCCAGAAGCGGGCCCGCGCCGTCGTCGCCCATCATGCTGTTGCCGACACACAGTAAAACGTCAGTCACGTAATCTCCTCACCATCAGGTAGATGGCGCTCTCCTGATGAATATCGTGCAGCATGCCGAGCAGCGTTTTGCTCCACGCCTGCTGCGCCGGGGTTTGCCTGCCGAGCGCCGCGTCAAAGGCGTTGGCGAGCATCGTGATATGGTTGGCGTCGATAACGATCTCGCCGTACTTCGGTACGCCCTCCATCTTGCGCCGCGCGGTGCTGCCCTCCTCCAGCGTGGCGATCCACGCCAGGTATTCCGTCCACGGGCAGCTGAGCGCCGCCTCCAGACAGTCGATCACCCCGAGGTGGTGCCCAATCGCCAGGCTGTAATAGACCACCTGCTGCGCCGCATCCGGCGTGGCATCGTTCTCATCAATAAACTTACGGCTCAGCTGGCTGAACACCACCGTTTCACTCATCGGATACGCGCCTCATCCACAATGCTGTTCAGGTTTGCCACGATCTCATTGAGACGCGGATCGTTTTCCGCCTCCAGCCAGCGCGCCACCTGATGGTCGCCCTGGCTCAGCAGGCGCAGGTAATCGTCGGCAATCTGGCGACCGTAGCGATAGCCCGCCAGCCTGCGCGCCGTGCGGTCCACCTTCACGCGCAGCGGCTGCACCATGTCCGGATGCAGAATGGCCGCGGGCTGGTTGTCGATCTCGCCAGGTGCGCGGGCGTGGATCTTCTGCTCCAGCAGGCCGAGCGCCATCGCAAAGCCGTACAGCGTGGCGGCGGGCGTCGGCGGGCAGCCCGGAATATAGACATCCACCGGCACGATTTTGTCGGTGCCGCCCCAGACGCAGTAAAGATCGTGGAAGATGCCGCCGCTGTTGCCGCAGGCGCCGTAGGAGATGCAGATTTTCGGATCCGGCGCGGACTGCCAGGCGCGCAGCGCGGGCGATCGCATAGCGCGGGTCACCGCCCCGGTAAACAGCAGAATGTCCGCATGACGCGGGGACGGTACCACTTTGATGCCGAAGCGCTCGGCGTCAAACAGCGGCGACAGGGTGGCGAAGATCTCGATCTCACAGCCGTTGCAGCCGCCGCAGTCCACGCGGTAGACGTAGGCCGAGCGTTTGATTTTTTTCAGTAGCGACGCCTTCATGCTGGCGATGGACTCCTCCACCGTCAGCGGCACCGGAATGCCGTTATCGTCGCGCGGGCCGAGTAAGTTTTCCATCAGCTGGCCTCTCTCATATGGCGGGTAATATCAATGCGGTCGGACGGCAACAGGCACTTCTGACGTTTGCACTCCGGGCAGGTTTCGAAGCTTTCGCGGTGATGCTCCGCGCGGGCGTCGCCGTTGTGCTGCAGCAGCGCGATGGCGTAGTCGATCTCTTTTTGCACGGCGAACGGACGCTTGCAGACGCGGCAATTGCACAGCGCGAAGCGCGACTGCTGGAGAAAATCCTCTTTTTTCCACACCGCCAGCTCGTACTCCTGGGAAAGTCGAATGGCGACCGTCGGGCAGACCTCCTCGCAGCGGCCGCAGAAGATGCAGCGCCCGAGGTTAAACTGCCAGGCCAGCTCGCCGGTTTTAAGATCCGTTTCCACCGTTAAGGCGTTCGACGGGCAGGCGTTGACGCAGGCCGCGCAGCCGATGCACTGCTGCGGGTTGTGCTCCGGCTTGCCGCGAAAGTTTTTATCCACCGGGATCGGCTCCAGCGGATAGCTGCTGGTCTGCGCGCCGGTTTTGATCACTTTTTTGATAAAGGTAAACATGGCGTGTCCTTATTTCAGCGGCGAGTTCTTGCGCTCAATGCTGTAGCGCTCAAGCTCTTTGTACGGCACTACCTGGCTTTTCTTCTTGCGCACGTCCACCACCGTCATGCGGTCGGTGCAGGAGTAGCACGGATCGAGGCTGCCGATGATCAGCGGCGCGTCAGAGACCGTGTTACCGCGCAGCATATAGCGCAGGGTAGGCCAGTTGGCGTAGGTCGCCGCGCGACAGCGCCAGCGGTAGAGCTTCTGATTGTCGCCGGTCATGCTCCAGTGGATATCATCCCCTCGCGGCGCTTCGGCAAAGCCGAGAGCAAAGCGGTTTGGAATGTAGGTGAAGCCCTCCACCATCAGCGGACCGCCCGGCAGGTTATCGAGGCCAAAGTCAATCATATTCAGGGCGGTGTAGACCTCGTTGATACGCACCTTGAGGCGAGAAATAACATCGCAGCCCTGTTCGCTGTGCACGGTCATCGGCAGCAGGCCGTAGCCGACGAACGGGTGATCGGCGCGGGTGTCACGGGCGTGGCCGCTGGCGCGCACCATCGGGCCGACATTGCTGAAGTCGCGGGCAATTTCCGGATCGAGGCGACCAATCCCGACGGTGCGCTGCTCGATGTTTGGCGTGCTGAGCAGCATGTCCACCAGCTCCTGCACGTCCCGGCGCATCTGCTGCGCCAGCTGGCGGGTCTTGATCATGTCGTCTTTCAGCAGGTCGCGGCGGATCCCGCCGATCAGGTTCAGGCCGTAAGTTTTACGCGCCCCGGTGAGAATTTCCGCCATCTTCATCGACGCTTCGCGCACGCGGAAGAACTGCATAAACCCGGAGTCAAAGCCGACGAAGTGACACGCCAGGCCGAGGTTCAGCAGGTGCGAGTGCAGGCGCTCCACCTCCAGCAGAATGGCGCGGATCATCTGCGCGCGCTCCGGCACCACGATCCCCATGCCGTTTTCCACCGAGGTGGTGTAGGCGGTGCTGTGGGCGAAGCCGCAGATGCCGCACACGCGGTCAGAGAGGAACGTGACCTCGTTGTAGCCCATGCGGGTTTCCGCCAGCTTCTCCATGCCGCGGTGGACGTAGAACAGGCGGTAGTCGGCGTCGATGATGTTTTCGCCGTCGACGAACAGGCGGAAGTGGCCCGGTTCGTCGGAGGTGACGTGCAGCGGGCCGATCGGCACCACGTTGTTCTTCTTGCTGCCCAGCTCGTTGATGAACTCGTAGGTTTCGCTGTCGGTGGTCGGGGCCGGACGCTGGCGGTAATCCATGCTGTCCTTGCGCAGCGGATAGAGTTCATCCGGCCAGTCATCCGGCAGCACCAGACGACGCTCGTCCGGCAGGCCGACCGGCACCAGGCCGTACATGTCGCGCACCTCGCGCTCACCCCAGACGGCGGCAGGAACGCGCGGCGTCACGGACGGGTATTCCGGCTTATTCGGGTCGACTTCGACGCGCACGGTGAGCCAGCACTTCTCGCCCTGCTCCATCGACATCACGTAGTACACCGCGTAGTTACCGCACAGCTGACGCTCGTCGTTACCGAACAGCACCGACAGCCAGCCGCCCTGCTGGTAATAGAGAAACTCCACCACTTCCGGCAGGTAGTTCACCTTCACGGTAATGGTGATCTGATCTTTGGTTTGCCAGGACTCCTCCAGCACCACGCCGGGGAAAGCCTGATGCAACGCGGCGAGATACTGCTGACCTTTCTTTTCTTCAGACATAAACACTCTCTTTAATCACGCCACCAGCAAGGAGACGAACGCTAAAAATGCAAAACCAAAACCGACCCAGGTGATGCGCGAGGTTGCCGCAAAACGCAGACGCGCCATGCTGTTCTCAAACAGGGCGATGACCAGCACGCCGACCAGCAGCTTGAGGGCGGCCACCACCACGGCCAGCAGCAGGCCGCCCACAGAGAAGTGCGTCATCTGCCCCCACGGGAAGAAAACGCCCACAAACATCTGCAACACCACCAATTGCTTAAGGCTGATGCCCCACTTCAGCACCGCGAAGCCGTAGCCGCTGTACTCGGTGAGCGGCCCCTCCTGCAGCTCCTGCTCCGCTTCCGCGAGATCGAACGGCAGCTTGCCCATCTCAATAAACGTGGCGAACGCGCAGGCGCAGAGTGCCAGCACGAGCGGGATGGAGCGGGCCACCGGCCAGTGGTAAACGGTGTCGGTGATAAAACTGATATGGGTCGAACCTGCAACCTGCGCGGCTACCCACAGCCCCAGCAGCAGGATCGGCTCCACCAGCACGCCGAGCATCGCCTCGCGGCTGGCGCCGATGCCGGTAAACGGGCTGCCGGTGTCCAGGCCCGCAATCGCAAAGAAGAAGCGCGCGATGGCGAAGAGGTAGATGAGCGTAATCAGATCGCCGAGCACCGGCAGCGGCGAGCTTACCGTGACCACCGGCAGCGCGGTGGCGATGGTGAGCATCACGCCGACCATCACGAACGGCGTCAGGCGGAACACCCAGCCCGCGGCATCCGGCGCGACGCTCTGGCGAGAGAGCAGTTTGAAGAGATCGCGGTACTCCTGGAGCACGCCAGGCCCGCGACGGTTGTGCATTCGGGCGCGCGCCACGCGCGTGATGCCCGACAGCAGCGGCGCGACGGCGAACAGCACCAGCGCCTGAAGAATTGCCAGTAAAAGACTCATGTCAGGCTCCTCGTGAAATCACAATCACCACCAGCACCGCCAGCTCGATCAGCGCCAGTCGGCGGAACAGCACGGGCACGGCAGCACTCTGCCAGCCCGGCACCCAGCCCTGCGGGTTAAGCCACTGGCGCAGCTTTAACACGGCGGCGAAGTTCTCCTTCACCGGCATGGCAAAACCGTGGGCGGTGATAACCATTGACGGCTCGTGTTCATAACCGCAGGCCCACGCCGCGCCGCGAGAGCGGGAGGCGAGACGGTCGCGTCTGAAGAACAGCATTAGCACGAACGGCAGGAGCGGCCCGGCGATCAGCAGCAGCGCCATCATCGGTTGGGAGACAACGGTATGCGCCGTCGCCAGCGGCAGCGGAACGGCGTGGCCCAGCAGCGGCAGCAGCCACGGCGCGGCAACCCCGCCCGCAATGCAGCACAGCGCCAGCGCGACCACGCTGGTGGCCATCAGTACCGGGGCGCAGCAGGCGTTTTCCGCTTCACGGGTACGCGGCGCGCCCAGGAAGGTGACGCCATAGACTTTCGCCATGCACATCACCGCCAGCGCCCCGGTAATCGCCAGGCCCACCGCCAGCAGCGGGCCGAGCAGCCGCGCGATAAACGCGTCGCTCTGGCCGAGCGCGAAGAAGGACTGATAGATCACCCACTCCCCGGCAAAGCCGTTCAGCGGCGGCAGCGCGGCCATCGCCATCAGCCCCACCAGCATGGCGAGTGAAATCATCGGCATCTTTTTGCCAATCCCACCGAGCTTTTCGATATCGCGATGGCCGGTGCGGAACCAGACGCTGCCCGCACCGAGGAACAGAGTGGTTTTAAACAGGCTATGGTTGACGAGGTGATACAGACCGCCGACAAACCCGGCGGCAATTAGCGCCGGCTGGTTGAGCGCCAGCCCGGTGACGCCCGCGCCCATGCCGAGCAGGATGATGCCGATGTTTTCCAGGGTGTGATAGGCCAGCAGACGCTGGATGTTGTGCTCCATCAGGGCGTACAGGCCGCCGACAAAGGCGGTGATCATCCCCGCAATCAGCAGCGCTACCCCCCACCACAGCGGCGGCTGACCGCCCGTCAGGGTAATCGTCAGGATACCGAACAAACCGACCTTCATTACCACCGTCGAAAACAGCGCGGCGGCGGGCGCAGAGGCATTCGCGTGCGCCTGCGGGACCCAACCGTGCAGCGGGATAATCCCGGCCAGCAGGCCAAAGCCGACTGTGCCCAGCAGCCAGACGTCGTTCCCCAGCGGCTGGCCGTTAAGCGCGGCAAAATCCAGGGTGCCGAAACGCTGCCACACCAGCCAGCAGGCCAGCGCCAGCAGCAGCGTGCCGAGGCGTCCGAGCGCAAACCATAGCTTGCCGGAGGCGCTGCAGCCGGTCAGGAACACGCCACACAGCGCCATGATCTCCGCCATCACCACCAGCGCGCCGAGGTTGCTGGCGATAACCGTGCAGACCGCGGCGGCCATCAGCAGATTGACCAGCAGGCCGTTGGCTTTGGTCTGCTGATGGCGGTGCCAGTCAATATTGAACAGGCTGATAAACAGCCCGCACAGGCCAAAGGTCACCAGCCAGATGGCGTTCAGCGGCGTAATCGCCACGGTATGGCGAATCAGCGGCATGAGTGTTTCCACAGATTGTCCGCCGAGCAGGACGACACCGCCCGCCGCCAGCGTCATCAGGCTGCCGACTGCCCCGCCGATACCGGCTATCCAGCCGCTCAGGGTTTTATGGAAAGAGAACACCAGCGCCAGCGCGGCGGCAGCGGCAAAGTACGCCACGGCGCTGTTAATCATAAATATCACGTTCATTTCGCCCCCTCGTTTAGCACCTGCAGAAGCGAAAGATCGCCGACGTCGGTATTAATGGTCAGCTCGCGTTTGCGCCTGCTGGTGCGGGCGATATCGCGGATGTTAACCAGGATCAGCGCTTTGGTCGGGCAGGTCCGCACGCAGGCCGGGCCCTGTTCGTCAAAGCTGCACAGGTCGCACTTCACCGCAATAGCGCGGATGCCGGGCACCCAGTCCAGCAGCGTGCTCACGCGTGCCGGAGCCGGTGGCGCAGGCGGCGCTTTCGGGGTATTGGCGTTCGCCGGGATATGCAGCGGGCGGCTGCCGGAGAATTCAATGGCACCGAACGGGCAGGCGATGCCGCACAGCTTGCAGCTCACGCACAGGCTTTCGTTCAGCTGGACCGCGCCATCGACGCGGGTGATGGCATTGACGGGACAGACGCCCGCGCAAGGGGCATCTTCACAGTGGTGGCAGAGCTGCGGGGCAGACTCTTTCTCATTACGCATGACGCGCAGGCGCGGCATGGACTGCAGCCCGTGCAGGCGGTGCGTTTCCGAACACGCCGCCTCACAGGTCCGACAGCCAATACAGACCGTCGAGTCAGCAATTACAAAACGGTTCACCGGGCAATCCTCTGGTGATGGTCATTTTTGACGACGAAAAACTGTCTCATCGACACTTTTCGACATTCGGTTATCAGGCAAGATTTGCGGGGGCCTTTCCCACGACGAGCTGTTTGAGGTCGACCGGCAAGTCGTGCTCAACCGCGGCGTAGAGACCGTTGTAAACCGGCGCGATTTTCTCCAGATAGTGCTCAAGCACCTGCTGGCGATCGCGGTTGCTGACGTAGCCGTCGACCATGCCGTCGGCCATCAGCTGCGCCTGCGCAATACGTTGTTTTTCACCCTCTTTATTCTCAACGTAGTACTCGATGGTGTGGCTGTTAAAGCTGTCTGCCAGGGTCACAAAGACCGTGAAATGACCGAACAGGACAAAGCGCATATCCCCCTGCGCCGCACAGCTCATTGCATGATGCAGTCGGGCTTTTGACAGGGTGATCCCCTGAACCAGAGAGTTACAGTAGAGGTGCCACTGATCCTGAAGCTGCTGGTGGCGCTGCGCGATGTAATCCGCTTTTTCGCTAATTTCCCAAATAGTCATAGAAGGTATCCGATTAATGGAGATAGCGGCTGTTAAGCAGATTCCGTGCCAGTTTTTAATTTGTTGATTTGAATGATTTTTATCAAAAAAGACACTGTCAACGCCGCCGTGTCGACGTGTCATTTCGACAGCGCTGACATCGTCACGCCGTAACGCAAATCAAGCTGGCACCGTTATTGCATTTACTGGCGCAAATCATTGAGGAGGCGTCATGCACGAAATCACCCTCTGCCAGCGGGCTCTGGAACTTATCGAACAGCAGGCAGTGCAAAACCACGCGAAGCGCGTCACCGGCGTCTGGCTGAAGGTCGGGGCGTTTTCCTGCGTCGAGACCAGCGCCCTGAACTTTTGTTTTGAGCTGGTGTGCCGCGGCACGCTGGCGGAAGGCTGCGCGCTGCATATCGACGAGCAGCAGGCGGAGTGCTGGTGCGAGCAGTGCCAGCAGTACGTCACCCTGCTCTCATCAAAGGTTCAGCGCTGCCCGCAGTGTCAGAGCACGGATCTTCGCATCGTGGCGGATGACGGTATGCAGATCCAACGCCTCGAAATCGAGAAGGAGTAATGTATGTGTAGCACCTGCGGTTGCGCCGAAGGCAACCTGTTTATAGAAGGGGATGAACACCGTCCCCACTCCGCGTTTCGCTCCGCGCCCTTTTCCCCTGCCCCGCGTCCTGCGGCGGCCCTGACCGGCATCACCTTTGCGCCGCAGCGTTCCGACGCGGGCGATCTGCATTACGGCCACGGCGAAGCGGGCACCCACGCGCCGGGCATAAGCCAGCGCCAGATGCTGGAGGTGGAGATCGACGTGCTGGACAAAAATAACCAGATCGCCGCCCGCAACCGCGCCCGCTTTGCCGCGCGTCAACTGCTGGTGCTGAACCTGGTCTCCAGCCCCGGCTCCGGCAAAACCACGCTGCTGACCGAAACGCTCAAGCGCCTGAACGAACGCGTCTCCTGCGCGGTTATCGAAGGCGATCAGCAAACCGTTAACGACGCGGCGCGCATCCGCGAAACCGGTACGCCCGCCATTCAGGTTAACACCGGCAAGGGCTGCCACCTGGATGCGCAGATGATTGCCGACGCCGCCCCTCGCCTGCCGCTGGCGGATAACGGCATCCTGTTTATCGAAAACGTCGGCAACCTGGTATGCCCGGCAAGCTTCGACCTCGGCGAACGGCATAAAGTGGCGGTGCTTTCCGTGACCGAAGGGGAGGACAAGCCGCTGAAGTACCCGCACATGTTCGCCGCCGCCTCCCTCATGCTGCTGAACAAAGTCGATCTGCTGCCGTACCTGAACTTCGACGTGGATAAGTGCCTTACCCATGCCCGCGAGGTGAACCCGGACATTCACATCCTGCTGGTTTCCGCCACGCGCGGCGACGGCATGGACGCCTGGCTGGACTGGCTGGAGAGCGAACGATGTGCATAGGCGTACCGGGACAAATCCATTCCCTCGACGGCAATCAGGCCAAAGTGGAGGTTTGCGGCATCCTGCGCGACGTCGACCTGACGCTGGTGGGCAGCACCGATGAGACGGGCGCGTCGCGCCTCGGCCAGTGGGTGCTGGTCCACGTGGGGTTTGCGATGAGCGTGATTAACGAAGCGGAAGCCCGCGACACGCTGGACGCGCTGCAAAACATGTTTGACGTGGAGCCGGACGTGGGCGCGCTCCTGTACGGCGAGGAGCGCTAGCCTATGCGTTACGTTGATGAATACCGCGCGCCAGAACAGGTGATGCAGCTTATCGGACATCTGAAAACGCGCGCGGCGCTGCTGGACTACACGAACGAAAGGCCGCTGCGGATCATGGAGGTGTGCGGCGGGCACACGCACGCCATCTTCAAGTTTGGCCTCGACCAGCTGCTGCCGGAGAACATCGAGTTTATTCACGGCCCCGGCTGCCCGGTGTGCGTTTTGCCGATGGGGCGTATCGACAGCTGTATTGAAATTGCCGGCCAGCCCAACGTCATTTTCTGCACCTTTGGCGACGCGATGCGCGTGCCGGGGAAAAACGGCTCGCTGCTGCAGGCGAAGGCACGCGGCGCGGACGTGCGGATCGTTTACTCGCCGATGGATGCCCTGACGCTGGCAGAGGCTAACCCTGAGCGCAAGGTCGTCTTTTTCGGGCTGGGTTTTGAAACCACCATGCCCGCTACGGCCATCACGCTGCAGCAGGCGAAAGCGCGCAACGTCACTAACTTTTTCTTTTTCTGCCAGCATATTACGCTCATTCCCACGCTGCGCAGCCTGCTCGAAGAGCCAGACAACGGCATCGATGCGTTTCTGGCGCCGGGCCACGTCAGCATGGTAATTGGCACAGACGCCTACGGTTTTATCGCTGAGCAGTACAATCGTCCGTTAGTGGTAGCTGGTTTCGAACCGCTTGATCTACTGCAAGGCGTAGCCATGCTGGTTGAGCAGAAAATAGCGTCCCTGAGCGCGGTCGAAAACCAGTACCGCCGCGTGGTGCCCGATGCGGGAAATGAACGGGCACAGCAGGCGATAGCCGACGTGTTTAGCGTTGAGGGCGACAGCGAGTGGCGCGGGCTGGGGCTGATTGCCGAATCCGGCGTGCACCTGACGCCTGCCTATCGCGAATTTGATGCCGAAGCGCACTTCCGCCCGCAGCCGCAGCAGGTGTGCGACGATCCCCGGGCCCGCTGCGGCGAGGTGCTTACCGGCAAATGCAAACCTCATCACTGCCCGCTATTTGGCAACACCTGTAACCCGCAAACCGCGTTTGGCGCACTGATGGTCTCCTCTGAAGGGGCATGCGCCGCGTGGTATCAGTATCGCAACCAGGAGTGTGAAGCATGAACACGGTGGAAATGGCGCACGGAAGCGGTGGACAGGCGATGCAGCAGCTGATTAACCGGCTGTTCATGGAGGCCTTTAATAACCCCTGGCTCGCCGAGCAGGAGGATCAGGCGCGCATCGCGCTCTCAACCCTCACCGCACACGGCGACCGGCTGGCGTTCTCCACCGACAGCTACGTGATTGACCCGCTATTCTTCCCGGGCGGCGATATTGGCAAGCTCGCCGTCTGCGGTACGGCCAACGACGTGGCCGTCAGCGGCGCCATTCCGCGCTACCTCTCCTGCGGATTTATCCTCGAAGAAGGATTACCGATGGAGACGCTTGCGGCAGTGGTCAACAGCATGGCGCACACCGCCCGCGAGGCGGGGATCGCTATCGTCACCGGGGATACCAAAGTGGTCCAGCGCGGCGCGGCGGATAAGCTCTTCATCAACACCGCCGGAATGGGGGCGATCCCCGCCGACGTTCACTGGGGCGCGCAGCAGCTTTCGGTGGGCGACGTGCTGATTGTCAGCGGAACGCTGGGCTGCCACGGGGCAACCATCCTGAACCTGCGCGAAGGCCTGGGGCTGGACGGCGAGCTTCGCAGCGACTGCACGGTGCTCACCCCGCTTATCCAGACGCTGCGCGACATACCGGGCGTCAAAGCCCTGCGCGACGCCACCCGGGGCGGAGTGAATGCCGTTGTCCACGAGTTCGCCGCAAGCAGCGGGTGCGGGATTGAACTGAGCGAGCGCGCCCTGCCCGTTAAGCCTGCCGTCCGGGGGCTGTGTGAGCTTTTAGGGCTTGACCCGCTAAACTTTGCCAACGAGGGCAAGCTGGCGATCGGCGTGGAACGTTCGGCGGCGGAAGCCGTACTTGAACAGCTTAGAGCGCATCCCTTAGGGAAAGACGCGGCCATCATTGGCGACGTGGTTGAGCGCAAAGGGGTGCGCCTGACCGGACTTTATGGCGTGAAGCGCACGCTGGATCTACCGCACGCTGAGCCGTTACCCCGAATTTGCTAGAACCGCGCCATAAGCGGTCAGCAGTGAAGTCTCTTTTTTGCCAGTTTCTATTGGAAAGCAATAATGCCGTATACACCGATGAGCGATCTTGGACAGCAGGGCCTGTTTGACATCACGCGCACACTTTTACAACAGCCCGATCTCGGCGCGCTGAGCGATGCCCTGACGCGGCTGGTCAGGCAATCAGCGCTGGCGGACAGCGCGGCGATTGTGCTCTGGCATAGCGGAACGCACCGCGCGAGCTACTATTCCACGCGCGAGAATGGCAAAACGTTTGAATACGAAGACGAAACGTACCTCGCGCACGGCCCGGTGCGCCGCATTCTCTCCCGGCCTGAAGTGCTGCACTGCAATTTTGAAGAGTTTCGGATGGCATGGCCGCGGCTGGCAGAGAGCAATCTCTATCAGCCTTTCGGTCATTACGGCATGCTGCCGCTGGCGGCGGAGGGCCATATCTTTGGCGGCTGCGAGTTTATCCGCAATACCGACCAGCCCTGGAGCGAGTCGGAGTACGAGCGGTTGCATACCTTCACCCAGATTGTGGCCGTCGTCGCGGAGCAGATCCAAAGCCGCGTCACCAATAACGTGGATTACGACCTGCTGAGCCGCGAGCGCGATAACTTCCGCATTCTGGTCGCCATCACCAACGCCGTACTCTCAAGACTCGACATGGACGAGCTGGTCAGCGAAGTCGCCAAGGAGATCCACCACTATTTCAGGATCGACGCCATTAGCATCGCGCTACGCGGGAACCGCAAAGGCAAGCTGAACATCTACTCCACCCACTATCTTGATGAGGCCAACCCGGCGCACGAGCAGAGCGAGGTGGACGAAGCGGGCACCCTTTCTGAGCGGGTATTTAAAAGCAAAGAGATCCTGCTGCTGAATCTCAGCGAGCAGGACCCGGTGGCGCCGTACGAGCGGATGCTGTTTAACACCTGGGGCAATAAAATTCAGACCCTGTGCCTGCTGCCGCTGATGTCCGGCAGCACCATGCTTGGGGTGCTCAAACTGGCGCAGTGCGATGAAGCCGTGTTTACCACCGCCAACCTGAAGCTGCTGCGCCAGATCGCCGAGCGTATTTCCATCGCGCTGGATAACGCCCTCGCCTATCAGGAGATCCACCGCCTGAAAGAGCGGCTGGTGGACGAAAACCTGGCGCTGACCGAACAGCTCAACAACGTGGACAGCGAGTTTGGCGAAATCATTGGGCGCAGCGATGCCATGTACAGCGTGCTTAAGCAGGTGGAGATGGTGGCCCAGAGCGACAGCACGGTGCTGATCCTCGGTGAAACCGGCACCGGTAAAGAGCTGATAGCCCGCGCCATTCATAACCTGAGCAACCGCAACAGCCGCCGGATGGTGAAGATGAACTGTGCGGCGATGCCCGCGGGTCTGCTGGAAAGTGACCTCTTCGGCCACGAGCGCGGCGCGTTTACCGGGGCCAGCAGCCAGCGGCTGGGCCGTTTCGAACTGGCGGATAAAAGCTCGCTGTTCCTCGACGAAGTGGGCGATATGCCGCTGGAGCTGCAGCCCAAGCTGCTGCGCGTTTTGCAGGAGCAGGAGTTTGAGCGCCTCGGCAGCAACAAGCTGATCCAGACCGACGTGAGGCTGATTGCCGCCACCAACCGCGACCTGAAAAAGATGGTCGCCGACCGCGAGTTTCGCAGCGATCTCTACTATCGCCTGAACGTCTTTCCGATCTGCCTGCCGCCGCTGCGCGAGCGCCCGGAAGATATTCCGCTGCTGGTTAAAGCCTTTACCGCCAAGATCGCGCGCCGGATGGGGCGAAACATCGACAGCATTCCCGCCGAGACGCTGCGCACCCTCTCGTCGATGGAGTGGCCCGGCAACGTGCGCGAGCTGGAAAACGTCATTGAACGCGCGGTACTGCTGACGCGCGGGAACGTCCTTCAGCTCTCTTTGCCTGAAGTCTCCCTTCAGGAAGCCCCCACGCTTTCGGCAGAAGTCGCGCAGGAAGGCGAAGATGAATATCAGCTGATATTGCGCGTACTGAAAGAGACCAACGGCGTGGTAGCCGGACCGAAGGGCGCAGCTCAGCGGCTGGGGCTGAAACGCACTACCCTGCTCTCTCGCATGAAGCGTCTGGGAATCGATAAAGAGAGCCTGCTTTAACCCGTCATTCCGGCGCCGCTTATGGCGCCGCTTTTCGTCACCCTGCGCAATTGTCCCTCATTGACACAATATATTTTCCTCTGTATAAAATTCCGCCTTAATAATGCGTTTCATTTGCATCAAAAATAATATTAATGAAGGGTAGCGTTTCATGAAGAAGGTCATCTGCGCGTTAGGCCTGGCGATTGCGTCGGTCAGTTCTGCTCTGGCAACCACATATCCTCTGACGATTGAAAACTGTGGCTATAAAGAGACATTCACTAAAGCGCCGGAACGCGTCGTGGCCCTCGGTCAGAACACCGTGGAAATTTTGCTCCTGCTGGGACTGGAAGATAAGGTCAAAGCCAGCGCCTTCTGGCCGACCAAAGTGCTGCCGCAGCTGGCTGAGCAGAATACAAAAATCAAAACCCTGACCGTCGAAATTCCGACTCTTGAATCCATCCTTGCGCAAAACCCCGATTTTGTTCCTGCACAGCTGCCGCTGCTGCTTGGGCCGGAAAGTAAGGTCGCAAAACGTGAAGATCTGGCTACCGTCGGCGTGAACAGCTATTTATCTCCAGGCATGTGCGCCACCAAAAAAGCGGCAGGCGATATGTACGGCAGCCGCCAGACGCTGTGGGATATGACGTACCTTTATAAAGAGATTGAAGATTTCGCGAAGATTTTCAACGTTGAAGCGCGCGGCCAGGCCGTTATCGCTGATTTCAAAAAACGTGAGGCCGACCTGCGTCAGGAATTTGGTAAAAACAAAAAAGATCTCTCGTTTGTTTTCTGGTTCTCAAGCGCCTCGCCTTCGGCAGATGCCTATGTCGGCGGGAAAAACAGCGCCTCCGGTTTTATTGCTAACGTGCTGGGTGGCCATAACGCCATTACCGCTGAGACCGAATGGCCGACCGTCGGCTGGGAAAGTATTATTGCCGCGAACCCTGATGTGATTGTCGTCTCCAGTCTGGACCGCAACCGCTGGGCGCTGGATAACGCGGATGAGAAAATCAAATTCCTGAAAAGCGATCCTGCCGTGAGCCAGCTTGATGCCGTCAAAAAAGGCCATATCGTGGTGATGGACGGTCAGGCGATGAACCCGACGATTCGTACGATTTACGGTGCTGAACAGGTGGGTGAACAGCTCAGAAAACTGGGGCTGAACTGATGACGGCAGCCGTACTTCAGGCCCGCCAGGGCCTGATCCTGACCACATCCGCTCTGCTTGCCGTTGTCCTGCTGTTTTTAGTGATTGCTCTTGGTGTCAGCGTCGGCGAGCTGTCGATTCCGCTGTCCAACGTCTTTTACGCTATTGGTAATAAGCTGGGGCTGACCGACGTTCCGCTCAACCGCATCTATGAGAGCGTGATCTGGGACTTTCGCCTGAGCCGCGCGCTGGTGGCGGCCTGCTGCGGGGCCGGTTTAGCCATCTGCGGTGCCGTGCTGCAAAGCCTGCTGAAGAACGCGCTGGCGGAACCTTACGTGCTCGGCGTGTCGGCGGGTGCCTCAACCGGGGCGGTGTCGGTCGTCGTCCTGGGCATCGGCACCGGCGCGGTGTCGCTCTCTGCGGGGGCGTTTGCCGGGGCGTTCGCCGCCTTTGCGTTTGTCGCCTTTCTGACGAACGGCGCGCGCGGCGGCAATGAACGCACCATTCTGGCAGGCGTTGCTGCATCTCAGCTTTTCAACGCCATTACCGCCTACACCATCAGCACCTCCGCCAGCGCGCAGCAGGCGCGCGACGTGATGTTCTGGCTGCTGGGCAGCTTTAGCGGCGTGCGTTGGCCGGAATTCCAGCTGGCGCTGGTTGTCGTGCTGGCGGGCCTTGCCGTCTGCCTCTACTATTCCCGGGCGCTGGACGCCTTTACCTTTGGTGATGACGCGGCTGCCTCCTTAGGCATTGCCGTGCCCTGGGTGCGTCTTGCCCTGTTTACCACCACGGCCCTGATCACCGCGACCATCGTCAGCATGGCGGGCTCAATCGGCTTTGTAGGGCTGGTGGTGCCGCACGTTATGCGCTTCCTGTTCGGGCCGCTGCACCGCACGCTGCTGATTGCCAGCGCGCTGGCGGGGGCGATCCTGATGGTGCTGGCCGATATCGCCTCGCGGATGCTGATTGCGCCGCAGAGCCTGCCCGTCGGCGTGGTCACCGCGCTGGTGGGCGTACCTTTCTTTGCCGTGATTATCTACCGTTCAAGGAATAAGTGATGAGTATCTGCGCTGAAAATATTACCTGGAAGGTGGGCAAAAAAGTTATCGTCAATGGTGTCTCGCTGAAGGTTTCACGCGGCGAAACGGTGGGTTTGCTTGGTCCTAACGGCTGCGGCAAATCGTCCCTTTTGCGTATCCTGGCAGGCCTGCGTCGCCCGGATGCGGGCAGCGTGACCCTGGACGGGCAGGACATTTCCCGCATCGCCAAAAAGCAGCTTGCCCGCCGTGTGGCGTTCGTTGAGCAGCACGGGATGACCGACGCCAACATGCGCGTGCGCGACGTGGTCAAACTTGGACGTATTCCGCACCACTCCCCTTTTTCTAACTGGAGCGCGCAGGATGACGACACCGTCACCGCGGCTCTGCAGCGTGTCGATATGCTGGACCGCAGCGAGCAGGGCTGGCTGAGCCTGTCCGGCGGCGAGCGTCAGCGGGTGCATATTGCCCGCGCGCTGGCGCAAACGCCAACCGAAATCCTGCTGGATGAACCGACCAACCACCTGGATATCCATCATCAGATGCAGTTGATGCAGTTGATCAGCCAATTACCCGTTACCAGTATCGTCGCCATCCACGATCTCAACCACGCTTCAATGTTCTGCGACTCGCTGATTGTGATGCAGAAAGGGCAAATTGTGGCGACCGGAACGCCGCAGGACATCTTATCCGAGTCGTTGCTCTGGGATGTCTTTCGGGTCAAAACCAAAATTGAGATCTCGCCGTTTCATGGCAAAAAGCACATTCACTTTATCGTTTAGGGACGAGTGATCGACAATGTCCCTTCGCCCCGCCACCACGCTCTGGCCGCCCGTTTTACTGGGTAGCCAGTTTGTTTTTAACATTGGGTTTTACGCCGTCGTTCCCTTCCTGGCGATATTTCTGCGCGACGACATGCTGCTCTCCGGCGGGCTCATCGGGCTGATCCTGGGCCTGCGCACGTTCTCGCAGCAGGGGATGTTTATCGTTGGCGGTGCGCTCTCGGACCGGTTTGGCGCGAAGGTCATCATCCTCAGCGGCTGTATAGTTCGTGTTTCAGGCTATCTGCTGCTGGCCTTCGGGGGATCGCTGTGGCCGATTATTCTGGGCGCGTGTCTGACGGGCGTCGGCGGCGCGTTATTTTCTCCCTCAATTGAGGCTCTGCTGGCGAAAGCGGGTACCCACAGCGAGGCGAAAGGGAAACGAAGCCGGGCGGAGTGGTTTGCGCTCTTTGCCGTCTGCGGGGAGCTCGGCGCGGTACTGGGCCCGGTTGCTGGCGCTCTGCTAACGGGGCTTGGCTTCCGCCAGGTGGCGCTGGCGGGGGCAGGCGTCTTTATCATTGCGCTAGTGGTGCTTTACTTCTGTCTGCCTGCTGCCGGGCAACGTTCACAGAAGATAAAAATAGTGCCCTGGTGGACGACGTTCCGCCAGCCGCGCTTTGTCGCCTTTATCATTGCCTACAGCTCCTGGCTGTTAAGCTATAACCAGCTCTATCTGGCGCTGCCGGTGGAGATCCAGCGCTCCGGCGGTAACGAGAAAGATCTCGGCCCGCTTTTTATGCTGGCCTCCGTTCTGATCATTACCTTACAGCTGCCGCTGGCGCGTTTCGCCCGACGCGTGGGCGCGGTGAACATTCTTCCGGTGGGCTTTTTGCTGCTTTCCGCCGCCTTTGTGAGCGTGGCAATGTTTGCGGCAACAGAACCGCCTGAGGGCTGGCTGCGGCTTCTGCCCTCGGTCTCGTTTGTCACGCTGCTGACGCTGGGGCAGATGCTGCTGGTGCCGTCGGCAAAAGATCTCATTCCGCGGTTCGCCGATGAATCCACGCTGGGCGCGCACTATGGCGCACTCTCCACCGCCGGAGGCATTGCGGTACTGGCTGGAAACTTATTACTTGGCAGCCTGCTGGATCGCGCGCTGGTGCCTTCAACGCAGGCGATTTACCCGTGGCTGCTGCTGGCGCTCTTTCCACTCTGCAGCGCGCTGGCCCTGAACGTGATTTGCCGCCCGCTACGAAGCTGATCGGTTCACTTTTTCGGGCGATACTTCTCCGGCAGTTCCGGCACCGGACGACGGTCATCCATCAGATGGAGGACGGTCAGAATGGGGTGACGCCATAACATACGCGGGCCTGCCCAGCGCATAATCTGCTTCATCTCTTCACGTCTGGCAGGCTGGTAGCAGTGCACCGGGCATTGTTTACAGGCGGGCTTTTCTTCACCAAAAACGCACTTATCCAGGCGCTTATCAGCATACGCGTTGAGCGCCTGATAATGCCCCACTTCCTGAGAAGCCTGTGGACACTGCTTTGCGTACAACGCGATCATTTTCGCGATGGTCTCTTTTTCACGTGATATGCGTTTACCGGTCATAGCGACTTACCAAATAATAAGATGCATCAATAATACACTTTAAAACTGTGGATTTCAGGTGTTGCATTCCGTTTTCTGAAGCCTGATTCCACTATTAACCCTGCACCTCCTGAAAATCACTGGTATTTTATACAGGCATCAGGAATGACCGTTGTCCGTATAGTCTGGAGACCCTATGAAAGAGATCGCGATCGGCAAACCCTACCGCCATTTAAAAGTGGGATATTTCAGAAAACGTCACGAGGATCGAAAAACGAAGATACCAAAGCGATACAGCGTGCATGCGGCGCTGAGCTTAAAAGGAGACTGGCTTGAAAAGGCGGGCTTTACCACCAACTCCCAGGTCAGGGTGGGCGTTGAGCATGGAAAAATCGTCATTGAGTTAATGTCTGAAGGTGCCTCGTAAAGCCGCCACATTTTTCTGCGCCGTACCTTTTTTTCATGCGACAATAGAACGAACAAACGGCCATTGAGCCGCTCAAAACGGTTTATTTTCAAAGAAATGGACATCATAACTCCATGAGCACAATCGACAATTTCGACGCACATACGCCGATGATGCAGCAGTACCTGAAGCTGAAGGCACAGCATCCGGAAATCCTGCTGTTTTACCGCATGGGCGATTTTTACGAGCTGTTTTATGACGATGCTAAACGTGCCTCGCAGTTGCTCGACATCTCGCTAACCAAACGTGGCGCATCCGCAGGCGAGCCCATCCCGATGGCCGGTATCCCGCACCACGCGGTTGAAAACTATTTGGCCAAGCTGGTGAATCAGGGTGAGTCCGTTGCCATCTGCGAACAAATCGGCGATCCGGCAACCTCGAAAGGCCCGGTTGAGCGTAAAGTCGTACGCATCGTCACGCCAGGCACCATCAGTGATGAAGCCCTGCTTCAGGAGCGCCAGGATAACCTGCTGGCAGCGCTGTGGCAGGACGGCAAAGGGTTTGGCTACGCCACGCTGGACATCAGCTCCGGGCGTTTTCGCCTGAGTGAGCCGGCTGACCGCGAAACGATGGCTGCCGAACTGCAGCGCACCAACCCGGCAGAATTGCTCTACGCCGAAGACTTCGCCGAAATGGCGCTGATTGAAGGCCGTCGCGGATTGCGCCGTCGCCCGCTGTGGGAATTTGAAATTGATACCGCGCGCCAGCAGCTGAACCTGCAGTTCGGTACCCGCGATCTGATTGGCTTTGGCGTGGAAAATGCTCCACGCGGGCTGTGTGCCGCAGGTTGCCTGCTGCAGTACGTGAAAGACACCCAGCGCACCGCCCTGCCGCATATCCGCTCTATCACCATGGAGCGCCAGCAGGACAGCATCATCATGGATGCCGCCACGCGCCGTAACCTGGAGATCACCCAGAACCTGGCAGGTGGCGTTGAAAACACGCTCGCGTCGGTGCTCGACAGCACGGTGACGCCAATGGGCAGTCGCATGCTGAAGCGCTGGCTGCATATGCCGATTCGCGATACGGATACGCTTGTCTGCCGTCAGCAGACGATTGCTGCGTTGCAGGATCGCTATACCGAGCTGCAGCCGGTCCTGCGCCAGGTGGGCGATCTGGAGCGTATCCTGGCCCGTCTGGCATTGCGCACCGCGCGCCCGCGTGACCTCGCGCGGATGCGTCATGCTTTCCAGCAGCTGCCGGAACTGCGTGCGCAGCTGAGTGACATTGACAGCGCGCCGGTACAGAAACTCCGTGAAACGATGGGCGAATTCACTGAACTTCGCGAGCTGCTGGAGCGCGCCATTATTGATGCGCCTCCGGTTCTGGTGCGCGATGGCGGCGTGATTGCTCCAGGCTACAACGAGGAGCTGGACGAATGGCGCGCGCTGGCCGACGGCGCGACGGACTATCTCGATAAGCTGGAAATTCGCGAACGCGAGCGTCTTGGGCTCGACACGCTGAAAGTGGGGTATAACGCGGTACACGGTTACTACATTCAGATCAGCCGCGGGCAAAGCCATCTGGCGCCGATTCACTACGTACGTCGTCAGACCTTGAAAAACGCCGAGCGTTACATCATTCCCGAGCTGAAAGAGTACGAGGACAAAGTACTCACCTCGAAAGGTAAAGCCCTGGCGCTGGAAAAACAGCTGTATGACGAGCTGTTTGACATGCTGATGCCACACCTGGCTGACCTGCAGCTCAGCGCCAGCGCGTTGGCGGAGCTGGACGTGCTGGTGAACCTGGCTGAACGGGCTGAAACGCTGAACTATACCTGCCCGACTTTTACCGACAAGCCCGGCATTCGCATTACGGAAGGCCGTCACCCGGTCGTTGAGCAGGTGCTGAACGAACCGTTCATCGCCAACCCGCTGAGCCTCTCGCCGCAGAGAAGAATGCTGATCATTACCGGCCCGAACATGGGCGGTAAGAGTACCTACATGCGCCAGACGGCGCTGATTGCTTTGCTCGCGTATATCGGCAGCTACGTCCCGGCGCAAAAAGTGGAGATTGGCCCCATCGATCGTATCTTCACCCGCGTTGGGGCAGCGGACGATCTGGCGAGCGGTCGCTCAACCTTCATGGTCGAGATGACCGAAACGGCTAATATTCTGCATAACGCGACGGAGCACAGCCTGGTGCTGATGGACGAAGTGGGACGCGGAACCTCAACCTATGACGGCCTGTCACTGGCCTGGGCCTGTGCTGAAAGCCTCGCGAATAAAATCAAGGCTATGACGCTGTTCGCCACCCACTACTTCGAGCTGACGCAGCTGCCGGAGAAAATGGAAGGCGTGGCTAACGTTCATCTTGATGCGCTGGAGCACGGCGATACCATTGCCTTTATGCACACGGTGCAGGATGGCGCGGCGAGCAAGAGCTATGGCCTGGCCGTTGCGGCGCTGGCAGGTGTACCAAAAGAGGTGATCAAGCGCGCTCGCCAGAAGCTGCGTGAGCTGGAAAGCCTCTCGCCGAATGCGGCGGCGACGCAGATTGATGGCACCCAGATGTCGCTGTTGGCACCAGCTGAAGAAACGTCGCCTGCGGTGGAAGCGCTGGAGAACCTCGACCCGGATTCACTGACGCCGCGTCAGGCGCTGGAGTGGATTTATCGGTTGAAGAGTCTGGTTTAGTTTTCTGCGGTCTGTTTTGTCGGGTGGCGGCTTCGCCTTACCCGACCTACAAAACCCGTAGGCCCGGTAAGCGCAGCGCTACCGGGCTTATTTTTACAACAGCGGCGGGATCGTCGGCACCTGCGGTGCTTCATCAATATCCTTCTGCGTCATGCGGAACGCTTCCGGGTAATGCTCGCGGCTGGTACGACGCAGCGGTTCGGTATCGCGCCAGGTATAAAGACAATGCTGGCACTGGTAAACGGTCCAGACCCCTTTCACCGGTGACGTCGCCATCACTTCAATATGCTCATCGGCACAACGTGGACAAATCATCTTTTCCTCCTTATTGGCGTGCTGCCAGCATCGCGGTCAGTTTTTCAGCCCAGGCTTTAGTTTCAGGCAGATCCTGTACCGGCTGGCTGTAGTGGCCACGGGTGTCCGGTGCAACAGGCGTGGTGGCATCAATAATCAGTTTGTCGGTAATGCCCGCCGGGCTGGAGCCAGGGTCGAGTTCAAGCACTGACATGTTCGGCAGCTGCACCAGATCCCCTGCCGGATTGACCTTCGATGAGAGCGCCCACATCACCTGCGGGAGGTTGAACGGATCGACATCCTCATCCACCATAATCACCATCTTCACGTAGCCCAGACCGTGCGGCGTGGTCATGGCGCGTAAACCGACCGCGCGGGCAAAACCACCGTAGCGTTTTTTGGTGGAGATAATTGCCAGCAGACCGTGGGTGTACATCGCGTTCACCGCCTGCACTTCCGGGAATTCCGCCTTCAGCTGCTGGTAAAGCGGCACGCAGGTGGCTGGTCCCATCAGATAGTCAATCTCGGTCCACGGCATGCCGAGGTAAAGGGATTCGAAGATCGGTTTGGTGCGGTAAGAAACTTTGTCGATACGGACCACTGTCATATTACGGCCACCGGAATAGTGTCCGGTAAACTCGCCGAACGGCCCTTCGATTTCACGTTTGCGGCCTTCAATCACCCCTTCCAGGATCACTTCAGACCCCCACGGCACGTCGAAGCCGGTCAGCGGCGCGGTGGCAATCGGGTACGGGCTTTCGCGCAGCGCGCCGGCCATTTCATACTCAGACTGATCGTATTTCAGCGGCGTGGCGCCCATCAGGGTGATGATCGGGTCGTTGCCGAGAGTAATCGCGATCGGCAGATCTTGTCCGCGCTCTTCCGCTTTGTGCAGATGGAGGGCGATATCGTGCATCGGTACCGGCTGCAGACCGAGCTTGCGCTTGCCCTTGACCTCCATGCGGTAGATCCCGACGTTCTGCTTGCCGAAATGGTCCGGGTCGAGCGGATCGCGCGAGACAACGCACGCTTTATCGAGATAAAAACCGCCGTCACCGTCGTTCAGGCGAAACAGCGGCAGGATATCGAACAGGTTAATGTCTTCACCGTCGACCGTATTTTGCGCCCAGGCCGGGTTAGCGCGGCGCTCCGGCGTAACGGGGAATTTATCCCAGCGGCGAATAAACTCGTCGATCTGTTTTTTTACCGGGGTATTCGCTGGCAGCCCCATGGATATGGCGTGGTTTTGCCACGAGCCGATGGTGTTCATCACCACGCGGGCATCGGTAAAGCCACGAATATTGTCGAACCACAGCGCGGGCGCGCCGTCGCCAATACGGCCTGTGGCGTTGGCTGCCGCCGCCAGATCCGGCTCCGCATTCACCTCTTCCTCAATTTTCAGCAGTTGCCCTTGCTCATCGAGCGCCTGCAGGAAGCTTCTCAAATCATCAAATGCCATCTTTGTTCTCCTGTGAAAAATGTTTCGCCTCCCGCAACCCGTTCCATCGGCGCGCCTTTTTGTGCTCCAGACCAAACTGGTCGAGCACACGGGTGACGATATGCTGGGTGATGTCATCGGCGGTTTGCGGGTGGTTGTAATACGCAGGCATGGGCGGCACCATCGCCACGCCCATGCGGGAAAGCGCCAGCATGTTCTCCAGATGAATGGTGCTGAGCGGCGTTTCGCGGGGAACGAGCACCAGCTTGCGGCCCTCTTTCAGCACCACATCTGCCGCACGGCCCACCAGCCCTTCGGCGTAGCCCGCGCGGATCCCCGCCAGCGTTTTCATGCTGCAGGGAATGACGATCATGCCGTCGGTGCGAAACGAGCCGGAGGAGATAGTGGCGGCCTGGTCAGCCGGGCTGTGAACAACGTCAGCCAGCGCAGCAACGTCCTGCACGCTGTAAGGCGTTTCCAGCTCAATGGTTGTTTTTGCCCACTTCGACATGACCAGATGGGTCTCTACCTCCGGCATTTCCCTCAGCGCCAGCAGCAGCGCCACGCCCAGCGGAGCCCCCGTTGCTCCTGTCATTCCCACGATCAATCTCATTCATCACCTCAATCAATTTGTTCGTGTACGAACATTTAAAGATAAACTACCCCCGGATCGCTCTACTGACAAGATCGTTCGCACACGATCACATTAATTGCTAAAAAATCCCGCGTTATCATCCCGGGCTTTAGCGGCTATCATAGGGGGTGATTTTTTCTGTCGGAGTGTTCATGGAACTAAGACAAGAGGCGTTCCACCTGTTACGTCAGCTTTTTCAACAGCATACCGCTAAGTGGCAACATTCCCTGCCGGAACTGACCAAGCCGCAGTATGCGGTTATGCGCTCCATTGCCGAGCACCCGGGCATTGAGCAGGTGGCATTGACCGAAGTGGCGGTCAGCACGAAGGCGACGCTGGCGGAGATGCTCAGCCGAATGGAGGCGCGCGGGCTGGTCAAACGCGAGCACGATCCCGCAGATAAGCGCCGCCGGTTTGTCTTCCTGACGCCAGAAGGCGAAGCCCTGCTTGCAGACTGCCAGCCGGTCGGCAACGAGGTGGATGAGGCGTTTTTAGGGCGTCTTAATAAGGCCGAACGGGAGCAGTTCTCTGCGCTCATCAAAAAGATGATGCACGATTAATTCACCCTGGCGCGCATAAAATCAATAAAGGTGCGCACTTTCGCAGGCACGTGCCGGGCATCCGGATAAACCGCGTGGATGCCCTGCCGCGCGAAGGTATATTCCGGTAAAACCGGGACCAGTTTTCCCGCATCAAGCGCATCGCGCACCAGCCATTCCGGCAGTAACGCCACGCCACTTCCCGCAAGCGCAAAAGCCATAAGCGCCTGCGCGCTGTCGGCAAACAGGCGCGGCGCTTTTTTTATCTCAAGCATTTCAGGCGCACCGCTGGCATCTTTTACCTGCCAGCGCAGCGGCGACGCTAAGCGCTCGTGAATAATCCAGTCGGCTTGCGCCAGCTGCGCAAGCGATTCAACCGGATGATTCATCCGCCATTCCGGCGTCGCGACGGGCAGGATGGAAAAATGTGAAATCAATGCGGCGTGGTAGCGCGAGTCGGTAAGCGTTCCCAACCGAATAGCCACGTCAAAGCGCTCTGAGATCAGGTCGGCATGGAGTGAAGACGAAACATGACGCACGCGAAGCTCCGGGTGCAGCTGGCTAAACCTTGCCAGCAACGGTACCACGACCCGCGAACCATACTCAGGGGTGGTGGTGATCCGCAATTCCCCCGTGAGTCCTGCATGATTCGCGCGAACATCATCCTGCAGCCGTTCTGCGTCCTTCAGAAGCGCCACGCTGCGCTGATGAAAAAGCGCTCCCGCCTCGGTTAACGTCAGGCGGCGGGTGGAGCGCAGCAGCAGCGTCACCCCCAGCTCGGCTTCGAGCTGGCGAATATTGAAGCTGACCACGGCTTTTGTCAGGCCCAGTGCATCGGCTGCGGCAGTGAAGCTGCCGGTATCGGCCACCGCAACAAACATCTGCGTCCGCTGTAGGTTAATCATCATTACGCCTTTTACCGTCAAAATTTTTTTGACAGTATATCGCGCTTTGTCAGGTTTATCCGTGCTTTCGGGGTCGATACGATACGCCACCTCACGGGAGGATCCACCATGACGTATCGCAGCAAAGTCGCCGCTGTCTATCTGCTGGGCTTTTTTCTTGATTTGATCAACATGTTTATTGCCAGCGTCGCTTTTCCGGCGATGGCGCAAGCTCTTAACGCCACGCCTTCAGCGCTTGCCTGGGTCAGTAACGGGTATATTGCCGGCCTGACGCTGGCGATCCCGTTTAGCAGCATGCTCACGCGCCGCTTCGGACCAAAGCGGGTCATCCTGATCTCGCTTTTTCTGTTCAGCGCGGCTTCTGCTGCGGCAGGCTTGTCTGCAACGCTGGAAAGTCTGATCGCCTGGCGCGTGCTGCAGGGCGTGGGCGGTGGCTTACTGATCCCCGTCGGACAGGCGCTGACCTGGCAACTGTTTCAGCCTCACGAGCGAGCCAGACTCTCCTCGGCGGTCATGCTGGTCGCGCTGCTTGCTCCCGCCTGCTCCCCCGCTATCGGGGGCCTGCTGGTGCAGATGCTAAGCTGGCGGTGGATATTTTTCGCGACGCTTCCGGTGGCCATCCTGACCTTTGTGTTGGCCTGCCTGTGGCTTAAACATGAAATACCCGCGATGAAAGCGGCCAGGCTGCTCAACCTGCGGTTGCTCGCGGACCCGCTTTTGCGTTTTGCCATGCTTGTCTATGTATGCGTTCCTGGCGTATTTATCGGGGTAAACGTTACGGGCATGTTTTATCTTCAGCACGAGGCGAACATGAGTCCAGCCGCAACGGGTATGCTCATGCTGCCGTGGTCCGTGGCATCGTTTATCGCCATCACGGCGACGGGACGCTATTTTAACCGTATCGGCCCACAGCCGCTGATTGTTATCGGCTGCCTGCTGCAGGCGACGGGCATTCTGCTTTTGCTTAACGTCAGTTCGGCTACGCTGCTTCCGGTCGTTGCGTTTACCCTGATGGGCGCGGGGGGCAGCCTGTGCAGCAGTACCGCTCAGAGCAGCGCTTTTCTGACAACGCGCCGGGAAGAGATGCCGGATGCCAGCGCGCTGTGGAATCTCAATCGTCAGTTGAGCTTTTTTGCCGGAGCCCTGCTGCTGGCAGAGGTGCTGAGTCTGGCGCAAAGTTATCTGGCGCCGCTCGCCGCCTGGCACGGAATGTTTCTTTTTGCCGCAGGCATGACCCTATTGCCTGTACTGTACGTTTTCCGACTTAACAATACGCAGGTGCTCGCCCAGCTGCGACAGGAGAATTCATGACGCCTTTTGAACACGACATTATCGACCTCCATATTGCGCTTGAAAACTGGTTAGGCAAAGGCGAAGGCGACTCCGACGCCCTGCTCGCCCGTTTCCGGCCAGATTTTCTGATGATCCCACCGAGTGGCGTTCATATCGACTATCACGGCCTTGTGGGCTTTCTGCACAGTCAGCGAGGAAGCCGCCCCGGACTGAAGATCGTCATTGACGAATTATCCACGATCGAGCACTGGGATCGTGGCGCGGTACTGCACTACCGGGAGACGCAAACCCGACCGGACCTGCCCGTCAACGTGCGCTGGTCAACCGCGGTGCTTAATCAGGAAGGCGGCGGGATTACATGGCGTCTGCTGCACGAAACGGCCCAGCCGTAGCACAAAAGAAAAAGGCCCGTCTCACGACGGGCCTTTTTTGACGAAAGGATGCTTATTCGCGGAACAGCGCTTCGATATTCAGACCTTGCCCCTGCAGGATTTCACGCAGGCGGCGCAGACCTTCTACCTGAATCTGACGAACACGTTCACGGGTCAGGCCAATTTCGCGGCCGACGTCTTCCAGTGTCGCAGCTTCATACCCCAGTAAACCGAAACGACGTGCCAGCACTTCACGCTGTTTGGCGTTCAGTTCGAACAGCCATTTGACGATGCTCTGCTTCATGTCATCGTCCTGCGTGGTGTCTTCCGGGCCGTTGTCTTTTTCATCGGCCAGGATGTCCAGCAGCGCTTTTTCGGAGTCACCTCCCAGCGGGGTGTCAACCGAGGTAATGCGCTCGTTGAGACGCAGCATACGGCTTACGTCATCAACCGGTTTGTCGAGTTGTTCGGCAATTTCTTCTGCGCTTGGCTCGTGGTCCAGTTTATGGGACAACTCGCGCGCGGTACGCAGATAGACGTTCAACTCTTTGACGATGTGGATCGGCAGTCGGATCGTACGGGTCTGGTTCATAATAGCCCGTTCGATGGTCTGACGAATCCACCAGGTCGCGTAGGTTGAGAAACGGAACCCGCGTTCCGGGTCAAACTTCTCAACTGCGCGGATGAGACCTAAGTTGCCCTCTTCAATCAGATCCAGCAGAGCCAGACCACGATTGCCGTAACGGCGGGCAATTTTCACGACCAGTCGCAGGTTACTTTCGATCATGCGACGACGCGAGGCAACATCACCACGCAAAGCACGACGTGCGAAATAGACTTCTTCTTCGGCCGTTAGCAGTGGGGAGTAACCAATCTCCCCAAGGTAAAGCTGAGTCGCGTCCAGTACACGCTGTGTGGCGCCCTGCGATAACAGCTCTTCTTCAGCCAAATCGTTATCACTGGGTTCCTCTTCTACTAAGGCTTTTTCGTCAAAAGCCTCTGCTCCGTTCTCATCAAATTCCGCGTCTTCATTTAAATCATGAACTTTCAGCGTATTCTGACTCATAAGGTGGCTCCTACCCGTGATCCCTGAACGAGACACCCTGGCTGGCATGCCCCGTCAATTTATCGCTGCGGCAAGTACTGCAGCGGGTTTACGGATTTCCCCTTGTAACGAATTTCAAAATGCAAGCGTGTAGAACTGGTTCCGGTGCTACCCATGGTAGCGATTTTTTGCCCCGCCTTAACTTCTTGTTGTTCCCGGACCAGCATTGTGTCGTTATGGGCGTAGGCACTCAGGTAATCATCGTTATGTTTGATGATAATCAGATTACCGTAACCGCGCAGCGCGTTACCGGCATACACAACGCGTCCGTCTGCGGTCGCGATGATAGCCTGTCCTTTACTGCCTGCGATATCGATCCCTTTGTTCCCACCCTCAGAGGTTGCGAAGTTCTCGATAATCTTGCCGTCGGTCGGCCAGCGCCATGCGGTGATGGACGAACTGGCATTCTGACTGCTTGCAGTCGGTTCAGTAGAGCTAACCACAGGTGCCGTGGTCGGTGCTGTGACAACAGTCGCAGTCCCTTTATTATTCGGCAACATTTTGTTAGCAGTCTGATCACCTGAATCCTCAGAATACGTAATTACAGGTTGTGAAGCAACCACCGTGGTGGATTTTTGTGCAGGCTTGACGCTGTTATTTTGAGCCGTCACATCGGCCGCTGAAACCGTATTGCCAGGCGTCAGTGGCGTACCCGTTGCGTTGCCCACCTGGAGCGTTTGGCCAACTTCCAGAGCATACGGGGCCTGGACGTTATTGCGCTGCGCGAGGTCACGGAAATCGTTCCCGGTGATCCAGGCAATGTAGAACAGCGTATCGCCACGCTTCACGGTATAGGTGCTGCCGCCGGTATAGCTGCCTTTCGGAATGTTCCCATACTGGCGGTTATAGACTATGCGGCCATTTTGGGTCTGAACAGGCTGTTCAACTGGCTGAATCTGCGTTGGCTGTGTAACAGGATGTTGCACAGGCTGAATTTGTGGTGTTTGCTGCGGCGCAGCAGTACCCATTTTAGGCGGAGGCGTGATCAACATTCCGCTGGACGTGTTACCGGAGCCGCTGTTTCCCCCGACGGAACTGACGGGCGCAGGCGCGTTGTTGGAACTTGTACAGCCTGCCAGCCAGAGCGAAACCAGTGATAATGCCGCAACACGGCTGATGGTGAATTTAGGGCTTCCCGCGCTCATTTATCCCCCAGGAATGTGTTAACTACCAGTGACTTAAAATTTACCGTGATGACACGAATCTTTCGCGCCACACCATACGCTGAATTTGCCTTAATAACCCTGGATAAATCCGAGTCTCAGGCCAACTCCCCCTTTACCAGAGGCACAAAGCGCACGGCTTCCACGGTGTCGATAATATACTCGCCGCCGCGCCGACGAACGCGCTTTAATAGCTGCTGCTCGTCCCCGACGGGCAGAACAAGAATGCCCCCCTCATCCAGCTGCGACAAGAGCGCAGCGGGAATTTCAGGCGGAGCCGCCGTCACGATGATAGCGTCAAACGGGGCGCGAGCCTGCCAACCCTGCCATCCATCACCGTGTCGTGTCGAAACATTATGTAAATCAAGTTGTTTCAGGCGACGACGCGCCTGCCATTGCAAACCTTTGATCCGCTCTACGGAACAGACATGGTGTACCAGATGCGCCAGGATGGCGGTCTGATACCCCGACCCGGTGCCAATCTCCAGCACGCGTGAGTCGGGCGTGAGCTCCAGCAGCTCCGTCATCCGCGCCACCATATAAGGCTGCGAAATCGTCTGGCCTTGCCCGATGGGCAGCGCTACGTTTTCCCACGCTTTGTGTTCAAACGCCTCGTCTACAAATTTCTCACGCGGGACCTGAGCGAGCGCTTCAAGCACGTGCTCGTCGCGGATCCCCTGTGCGCGAAGTTGTTCCAGAAGAGTTTGTACACGTTTGCTTACCATTGCGCGTTCACTCCTGCGCGATCCAGCCAGCCCGACACCACATCATGCGCGCTATACGCGGTTAAATCTACGTGCAGCGGAGTGACCGAGACATAGCCTTCATCCACGGCGGCAAAGTCGGTGTCCGGACCCGCATCGCACTTATCGCCAGGAGGCCCGATCCAGTAAAGCGTGTTGCCGCGAGGATCCTGCTGCGGGATCACCTGATCGGCCGGATGCCGGCTTCCGCAGCGCGTAACGCGAATACCCTTAATTTCATTGAGAGGAAGATCCGGCACGTTGATGTTGAGAATGCGCCCGGTACGCAGCGGCTCGCGGCCGAGCGCCCGCAGGATCGAGCAGGTCACCGCGGCGGCGGTATCGTAGTGCGTGTGCCCGTTTAACGAGACCGCCAGCGCCGGGAACCCCAGATGGCGCCCTTCCATTGCCGCCGCTACCGTTCCGGAGTAAATCACGTCATCGCCGAGGTTCGGCCCGGCGTTAATGCCGGAGACGACGATATCCGGACGCGGGCGCATCAGCGCGTTCACGCCCAGAAACACGCAGTCCGTCGGCGTGCCCATCTGCACGGCAATATCGCCATTTTCAAAGGTAAAGGTGCGAAGCGACGACTCCAGCGTCAGTGAGTTAGACGCTCCACTGCGGTTACGATCGGGGGCCACAACCTGCACATCCGCAAATTCACGGAGGTGCTTCGCCAGGGTCTGAATGCCCGGCGCGTGGATCCCGTCATCGTTACTCAGCAATATTCGCATAATCACCCGAGGTGTTGATTAGTTCCCTGACAACACTGGTGGCAAAGCTACCTGCCGGCAGCCAGAAGCGTAACTCGACGGTCACGTCATCCCACCAGTTCCAGCTTAACTGCTGCGGATAGAGCAGCATCGCGCGGCGCGCTGCTTCGACTTTTTCCCGCACCAGCAAGGATTGTAATTCCGGCGCATCCGCCACGGCGGACTGCTCAGCGCTCAACGCGTCGCCCTGGGTGCCCCAGTCGCCTGAGCCCGGCAAAGCTGCGGTAATCATCAGCGCTTTGGCATCCACGCGCGACTGCACATCGGCCATTTCTTCGGCCGTTGCCACAAACCAGCTTCCGCGTCCCGCTAATTGTAGCGCATCGCCAACAACAACTTGATTCGCGTCCGGTTTTTTCAGCCTTTCGCTCACAATCTGATTAAACAACGCGCTGCGGGCCGCCGACAACCAAAAACTGCGTTTATTCCTGTCGCGCACCGGCGCATCGCTTTGCGCCCAGCGCAGCGCGCCCTGTAGGTTGCTGCCGCCAATGCCAAAGCGCTGCGCGCCAAAGTAGTTCGGAACGCCGCGTTCATTGATGGCATTCAGGCGCTTTTCAACGTCTTCACGGTTAGTCACTTCGCGCAGCACCAGCGTAAACGCGTTGCCTTTCAACGCCCCCAGGCGCAGCTTGCGCTTGTGGCGGGCGTACTCCAGCACCTTACAGCCTTCAAGCTCAAATTTGCTTAAATCAGGCATCGCATTGCCGGGTACGCGGGCGCAGAGCCACTGCTCGGTGACGGCGTGTTTATCTTTCTGCCCGGCAAAGCTCACTTCCCGGGCGTGAATTTTGAGGAATTTTGCCAGCGCGTCGGCCACAAAGCGGGTGTTGCAGCCGTTTTTCAGAATACGCACCAGGATATGTTCGCCTTCGCCATCGGGCTCAAAGCCCAGATCCTCCACCACGAGGAAATCTTCCGGGCTGGCTTTCAGCACCCCGTTCCCCTGCGGCTTGCCGTGCAGGTATGTCAGGTTATCGAAGTCCGTCATTTTGCCGCCTTCACCAGCAGCGCCACGGCTTCACAGGCAATCCCTTCGCCACGACCGGTAAAGCCCAGCTTCTCCGTGGTGGTGGCTTTGACGTTGACGTCGTCCATATGGCAGCCCAGATCTTCAGCGATAAATACGCGCATCTGCGGAATGTGCGGCAGCATTTTCGGGGCCTGGGCAATAATCGTCACGTCGACGTTGCCGAGGGTGTAACCTTTCGCCTGAATGCGGCGCCACGCTTCGCGCAGCAATTCGCGGCTGTCCGCCCCTTTAAAGGCCGGGTCGGTGTCCGGGAACAGCTTGCCGATATCACCCAGCGCGGCAGCGCCGAGCAGCGCGTCGGTCAGCGCATGCAGCGCCACGTCGCCATCAGAATGCGCCAGCAGCCCTTTTTCGTAAGGAATACGTACGCCGCCAATGATAATTGGGCCTTCTCCGCCAAAGGCGTGTACATCAAAACCGTGTCCAATTCGCATTATGCCTTCTCCTGATGGGTCGAACGGGTAAGATAAAATTCCGCGAGCTGTAAATCTTCCGGGCGCGTCACTTTTATATTATCAGCGCGCCCTTCAACAAGCGTGGGGTGAAAACCGCAATACTCCAGCGCGGAGGCTTCGTCCGTGATGGTCGCGCCTTCATTAAGTGCACGCGTTAAGCAGTCGTGGAGCAGTTCGCGGGGGAAAAATTGCGGCGTCAGCGCGTGCCATAAGTCGACGCGCTCAACGGTATGGGCGATGGCTCGCTTGCCCGGCTCGGCACGCTTCATGGTGTCGCGCACCGGCGCGGCCAGAATGCCGCCCACTTTACTGGTTTCGCTCAGCGCCAGCAGGCGTGCCAGGTCGTCCTGATGCAGGCACGGACGTGCCGCGTCATGGACCAGCACCCACTTGGCGCTTCCGGCAGCCTGAATGCCCGCCAGCACGGAATCGGCGCGCTCGGCGCCGCCATCAACTACGGTAATCTGTGGGTGGTTTGCCAGCGGCAGCTGCGCAAAGCGGGCATCGCCGGGACTGATGGCGATGACCACGTGCGTCACCCGCGGGTGCGCCAGCAGCGCCGCCACGGCGTGCTCAAGGATCGTTTTATCGCCAATTGAGAGGTACTGCTTGGGACATTCTGTCTGCATGCGCCGGCCAAAACCTGCGGCCGGCACCACGGCACATACGTCCGAAAAAGTTGCTGCCATGTCGTAATCCTGGGCCTGATTATCGATTGTTTTGTGCTGAGCCCTGATTGCGTTTAGACGCATCCGGAACCAGACGATAAAAGGTTTCGCCCGGCTTAGTCATACTGAGTTCATTGCGTGCGCGCTCCTCAATCGCCTCCTGGCCGCCATTGAGGTCATCAATTTCAGCAAAAAGTTGATCGTTACGCGCCTTAAGTTTGGCATTTGTTGCCTGCTGAGCCGCGACGTCATCGCTCACCCGGCTGTAGTCGTGCAGCCCGTTCTTACCGAACCACAACGAATATTGCAGCCAGACCAGCAAAGCCAGCAACAGCAGCGTTAGTTTACCCATCCTGCCCCCTGAAAAAACGGCATCATCATCCCATAACTTTCCGTTCGACTCTACTGCGGGGTTTTAATTATGTCGCAAGTTAGCCCATCAGCCATAAAAACAGCAGGCCAAAGATGACGACAACGGTGGCAATCGTGATAACCGTACTGTACAGGAGCTTGCCGTTGAAAAGGGAGTGCAGCGCAACCCCGACAACGACCGCAACGGGCATCAGCGCCAGGAAGAAGGGCCAGGTGTAGAGAAAGAAGAAAAGGGTGTTACCACCGTAGATCAAAAACGGGATACCCAGCGCCAGTAACCACGACGCAAAGCCGACTATCGCCCCAGGGAAGGACCAGGTCGTCTCATTGTCGGTGGTTAACGGTTCCGACCCGGTGGTGATAATGTAGTTTTCACTGTTGCGCATAGCTAATCCTGTGACCGTGACTCATCGTTCGGGAAGACAGCTCCCGAACGATACCGCCTCAGGATCTGATAATATCGTCCCGTCTGAGCAGGTCTAATAATTGGCTTACTAAATTTGTTACCAATTGTTGACCTTCCAGGTGAATCTCAGGCGATTCAGGCGCTTCGTAAACCGAGTCAATTCCGGTGAAGTTTCGCAGCTCGCCGGCACGCGCTTTTTTGTACAGCCCTTTCGGATCGCGCGCTTCGCAGATCTCCAGCGGCGTATCGACAAACACTTCGATAAAGCGATCCTGACCCACGCGCTCGCGCACCATCTGGCGCTCTGCGCGGTGTGGCGAGATAAACGCCGTCAGCACCACCAGCCCGGCGTCTGCCATCAGGCTGGCGACTTCACCTACCCGGCGAATGTTCTCTTTGCGGTCGTCGTCGCTGAACCCCAAATCGCTGCACAGGCCGTGACGCACGTTGTCGCCATCCAGCAGGTAGGTACTTACTCCCTGCTGATGCAGCGCCTCTTCCAGTGCGCCCGCCACCGTGGATTTACCGGAGCCAGACAGCCCGGTAAACCACAGCACCACCCCACGGTGGCCGTGAAGCTGTTCGCGCTGGGCGACGGTGACCGGATGAGGATGCCAGACGACGTTCTCATCATGGGCGGCCATTACTTGCCTCCCAGCAGATCGCGGGCGCCCCAGTGCGGGAAGTGCTTACGCACCAGCGCGTTCAGCTCCAGCTCGAAGGCGCTGAACTCAGAGGTCACGCTCGCCTGCGCGTTAGGCTCGCGCACCATGCCAGCACCGACGGTAACGTTGGTCAGGCGGTCAATAAAGATCAGCCCGCCCGTCACCGGGTTCTGCTGATACGGATCCAGCACCAGCGGCTCGTCGAAGGTCAGATCCACCAGGCCAATACCGTTCAGCGGCAGCTCGCTCACGTCACGGTGGGTCAGGTTGTTGATGTCCACCTGGAACTGAATGCCGTCCACGCGGGCGCGGGTTTTCTTGCCCGCAATTTTGATGTCGTAGCTCTGGCCTGCGGTCAGCGGCTGTTCGGCCATCCACACTACGTCCACGGACGCGCCATGCACCGCCGCCAGCGTCTCCTGCGCGTCGACCAGCAGGTCACCGCGGCTGATATCAATTTCGTCTTTCAGCACCAGCGTGACCGCTTCCCCTGCCCCGGCTTCCTGCAGGTCGCCGTCGAACGTCACGATGCGAGCGATTGCTGACTCCACGCCGGATGGCAGTACCTTCACGCGCTGCCCCACCTTCACGGAACCGGAAGCAATAGTGCCGGAGAAGCCGCGGAAATCGAGGTTTGGACGGTTCACGTACTGCACCGGGAAGCGCATTGGCTGAGTGTCGACCACGCGATGAATTTCAACGGTCTCCAGCACTTCCAGCAGCGTCGGGCCGCTGTACCACGGCATGTTCGCGCTCTGGGAGGCGACGTTATCCCCTTCCAGCGCCGAGAGCGGCACAAAGCGAATATCCAGGTTGCCCGGCAGCTGTTCGGCAAAGGTCAGGTAGCTCTGGCGGATCTCCTCGAATTTTTCTTCGCTGAAGTTCACCAGATCCATCTTGTTGACCGCCACCACCAGGTGCTTGATCCCCAGCAAAGTGGAGATAAAGCTGTGGCGACGGGTTTGATCCAGCACGCCTTTACGGGCGTCCATCAGCAGGATCGCCAGATCGCAGGTGGATGCGCCGGTCGCCATATTGCGGGTGTACTGCTCGTGCCCCGGGGTGTCGGCGATAATAAACTTGCGCTTCTCGGTGGAGAAATAGCGATAGGCCACGTCAATAGTGATGCCCTGCTCGCGCTCCGCCTGCAGGCCGTCCACCAGCAGCGCCAGGTCAAGTTTTTCGCCCTGGGTGCCGTGACGCTTGCTGTCGTTATGCAGGGAAGAGAGCTGATCTTCATAAATCTGGCGCGTGTCGTGCAGCAGGCGGCCAATCAGGGTACTTTTCCCGTCATCCACGCTGCCGCAGGTCAGAAAGCGCAGCAGGCTTTTATGTTGTTGGGCGTGCAGATACGCTTCCACGCCGCCTTCGTTGGCAATTTGTTGAGCAATAGTGGTGTTCATGGCGGCTCCTTAGAAATAACCCTGACGTTTCTTCAGCTCCATGGAGCCTGCCTGGTCGCGGTCAATCACGCGCCCCTGTCGCTCGCTGGTGGTGGACACCAGCATCTCTTCGATGATCTCCGGCAGCGTCTGCGCGTTCGATTCCACCGCGCCGGTCAGCGGCCAGCAGCCGAGGGTACGGAAACGGACCATCTGTTTTTTGATCACTTCACCCGGCTGCAGGTCGATACGATCGTCGTCAATCATCATCAGCATGCCGTCGCGCTCCAGCACCGGGCGCTCGGCGGCCAGGTACAGCGGAACAATCTCGATGTTTTCCAGATAGATGTACTGCCAGATATCCAGTTCGGTCCAGTTAGAGAGCGGGAAGACGCGAATGCTTTCGCCCTTGTTGATCTGGCCGTTGTAGTTGTGCCACAGCTCCGGGCGCTGGTTTTTCGGATCCCAGCGATGGAAGCGGTCGCGGAAGGAGTAGATTCGCTCTTTGGCGCGGGATTTTTCTTCGTCACGCCGCGCGCCGCCGAAGGCCGCGTCAAAACCGTACTTATTCAGCGCCTGCTTCAGCCCTTCGGTTTTCATGATGTCGGTATGCTTGGCGCTGCCGTGGACGAACGGGTTAATACCCATCGCCACCCCTTCCGGATTTTTGTGCACCAGCAGCTCGCAGCCGTAGGCTTTGGCGGTACGGTCGCGGAATTCGTACATTTCGCGGAATTTCCAGCCGGTATCCACGTGCAGCAGCGGGAACGGCAGCGTGCCCGGATAAAACGCTTTACGCGCCAGGTGCAGCATGACGCTGGAATCTTTACCGATGGAGTACATCATCACCGGGTTAGAGAACTCGGCGGCCACTTCGCGGATAATATGGATACTTTCCGCTTCGAGCTGCCGCAGGTGAGTAAGTCGTTTTTGGTCCATAACCGTTCCTTAAGCCAAATTTACAACAGAAGAACCAAAGCCTTCTGTATCGGTTGTGTGTTGGAACCAGGCGAGGGTGCTGTGCAGCTGCACCACCTCTCCCACCACGATCAGGGCAGGCATCGGGGCGTCTTTCGCCAGGGTTGCAAGGTCTTGTAATGTGCCGATAGCGACATGCTGATCGACGCGCGTACCGCGAGAAATGACGGCAACGGGCGTCGTCGCCTCGCGACCGTGCTGAATAAGCTGTTCGCTGATGTCCGCGGCCTTCATCGTGCCCATGTATATCGCCAGCGTTTGTCGGCTCTGGGCGAGGTGCGACCAGTCGAACGGCGTGCTGTCGGCCTTGTAGTGCCCGGTCACAAAGGTGACGCTCTGGGCGTAATCGCGATGGGTCAGCGGAATGCCGGCGTAGGCCGTCACCGCAGAGGCCGCCGTGATGCCGGGCACCACCTGGAACGGTACGCCCGCCTCGGCTGCCGCCTGCAGTTCTTCACCGCCACGACCGAAAATGAACGGGTCGCCCCCTTTCAGGCGGACCACGGTTTTGCCCGCTTTCGCGGCGTCAATCAGCATCTGGTTGGTATCGTGCTGCGGCACGGAGTGTTCCCCCGCCCGTTTGCCGACGCAGATTTGCTCCGCATCGCGACGGATCAGCTCGCGCACGCCATCGGTGACCAGGTGGTCGTAGAACACCACGTCCGCATCCTGCAGCACCTGCAGGCCGCGCAGCGTCAGCAAACCGGCATCCCCCGGCCCGGCTCCCACCAGAATAATTTCCCCGCCCGTACTGCCGGGGTTATCCAGTTCGTCTTCGAGAATTTTCTGCGCCGCCGTCTCATTGCCCGCCTGCATCAGGCTGGCAAAGCGGCCGCGAAATACGCGCTCCCAGAAGCGACGGCGTTCCGTCACGCTGGTCAGGCGGTTTTTTAAATGGTTGCGCCAGTAGCTGGCTTTCTCCGCCATGCGCCCGAGGCTGGTCGGCAGCAGCGCTTCGATCTTTTCCCGCAGCACGCGCGCCAGCACTGGCGCGGTGCCGCCGGAGGAGATCGCCACCAGCAGCGGTGAGCGGTCAACGATCGACGGGAAGATAAACGAGCATAAAGGCTGGTCGTCCACCACGTTCACCAGACGGTAACGGGCCTGGGCCGCGTCGGAGACCCGCCGGTTAAGTTCCCGATTTTCAGTCGCCGCAATCACAAGCACCACGCTGTCGATCTGTGACTCGTCGAAATCCGCCTCTTCAACAACCCGCACCTGTGCCCCTGCGCGCTGCAAAAACGCGATTTTGCGATCGGCAATTTCTCCCGTGCCGACAACCAGTACCGGTCGGTCTTTTAAGGCGGCAAAAAGGGGCAGATAGTCCACAGGCAACAACTCACTAACAACGAGGAATAGAGGGACTATAGGGGGCGGCTTAGATCGAATGAAATTACGAATTGGAATGAGTAGTTACTCAATGGAATAACGCCGTGAAAAAGCAAATACCAAAAAATGCTTAACACGCGAAATTTCGGGCATTTAAGAGCAATTCAAATTGTGTATGGACGATCACAGTTTCATACTATGCACGTTATTATTTTGCTCTGTTTTTAAGGACTCACTATGTTTTCCGCAACGCGCCACCGTATTGCTGCCCTGGCGCTCGGCGTTTGCTTTATCCTTCCGGCTCAGGCAAAAAATCAACCTTATGGTGAAATCGCCACTATGCAGGCGCGACATATTGCGACGGTTTTCCCTGGCCGCATGACCGGTTCACCCGCGGAGATGCTCTCCGCCGACTATATTCGCCAGCAGTTTGCACAGATGGGCTACCAGAGTGACATACGCTCGTTTCACAGCCGCTACATCTATACCTCACGCAATAAAACGCAAAACTGGCATAACGTGACCGGCAGCACGGTGATTGCGGCGCATGAGGGGAAAGCGGCTGAGCAGATTATTATCATGGCGCACCTGGATACCTATGCGCCAATGAGCGACGCCGATATTGATAATAACCTCGGGGGACTGACGCTGCAGGGCATGGACGATAACGCAGCGGGTCTCGGCGTGATGCTTGAACTGGCTGAACGCCTTAAAAATATTCCGACGAAATACGGTATTCGCTTTGTGGCGACCAGCGGCGAAGAAGAAGGAAAACTCGGCGCTGAGAATCTCCTTAAACGGATGAGCGCTGAGGAGAAGAAAAATACGCTGCTGGTGATTAACCTCGATAACCTGATCGTGGGCGATAAGCTCTATTTTAATAGTGGACAGAGCACGCCGAGCAGCGTGCGTAAACTCACCCGCGACCGTGCGCTGGCGCTTGCCCGTACGCATGGCGTCTATGCTGCAACAAACCCAGGCGGTAACCCGGATTACCCAAAAGGCACTGGCTGTTGTAACGACGGGGAAATATTTGATAAGGCAGGCATTCCGGTGCTGTACGTCGAGGCGACGAACTGGGCGCTGGGCAAAAAGGATGGCTATCAGCAGCGCGCTAAATCGAAAGCGTTCCCGGACGGGACCAGCTGGCATGACGTGCGGCTGGATAATCAGCAGCACATTGATAAAACGCTGCCGCAGCGGATTGAGAACCGCAGCCGGGACGTGGTGAAAGTGATGCTGCCGCTGGTGAAGGAGCTGGCGAAAGCGGGCAAAGCCTGATGTCGTTAAGCCCGGTAAGCGCAGCGCCACCGGGCGAAAAAACATTACCCTTCGTGCAGCCCGCACTCGCGCTTCAGCCCAAAGAATCGCGTCTCTTCTTCCGCCATTCCCGGCTCCCATTTGCGCGTGGTGTGGGTGTCGCCCACGGACAGGTAGCCCTGGTCCCACAGCGGATGGTACTTGAGCCCGTGTTTTTGCAGGTACTGATACACCGTGCGGTTATCCCAGTCGATAATCGGCAGCACTTTGAACACGCCGCGCTGTACCGCCAGTACCGGTAAGGTTGCGCGGCTCCCGGACTGCTCGCGGCGCAGGCCGGCAAACCACGTTTGGGCGTTCAGCTCTTTCAGCGCCCGGTTCATCGGCTCAACTTTGTTGATCTCATTGTATTTCTCAATGCCCTCAACGCCCTGCTCCCACAGCTTGCCGTAGCGCGCCTCCTGCCAGGCCGCGCTTTCCGTTGCGCGGTAGACTTTAAGGTTCAGCCTGAACTTGTCCGTCAGCTCGTCGATAAACTGGTAGGTTTCCGGGAACAGGTAGCCGGTATCGGTGAGGATCACCGGTATGTCCGGACGGATCTGATTCACCAGATGCAGGCTCACAGCCGCCTGAATACCAAAGCTCGACGAGAGCACATACTCTCCCGGCAGGTTTTCCAGCGCCCACGCCACGCGCCCTTCGGCGTCCAGCTTTTCAAGGTGAGCGTTAGTTTCTGCCAGGGCCAGAATGCGTTCGACTTTTGGCAGGTCATTAAGGGCGTTTAGATCGAGTACGGACATAATTACCTCTCGTGGTTACTCCCAGAAATCCCTGGCGGGATCGAGCACCGGGCGAATGATGCCCGCACGCACCGTAAAGTCGCCGAAGCCTTCACCCGCTTCGCGCTCTTTCGCCCAGCGCCCGACAAGCTCGTCGATGGAATCAAGAATTTCCGGCTCGGTGATGTTCTCGCGGAACATGCGTGGAATACGCGTGCCGATACGGTTACCGCCCAGGTGCAGGTTATAACGGCCCGGCGCTTTCCCCACCAGCCCCAGCTCGGCCAGCATCGCACGACCGCAGCCGTTCGGGCAGCCCGTCACGCGCATAACAATATGCTCGTCCGGAATACCGTGTTTTTCCAGAATCGCTTCCACTTTGTCAGTAAATGACGGCAGGAAACGCTCGGCTTCGGCCATCGCCAGCGGACAGGTCGGGAACGACACGCAGGCCATCGAGTTTTCACGCTGTGGCTTCACCGCATTCATCAACCCGTGCTCGCGCGCCAGTTCCTCAATTTTCGCCTTTTCGCTTTCCGGCACGCTGGCGACGATCAGGTTCTGGTTAGCAGTGATACGGAACTCGCCTTTGTGGATCTTCGCGATTTCCAGCAGACCGGTTTTCAGCGGGCGGCCCGGATAATCCAGAATACGGCCATTTTCAATGAACAGCGTCAGGTGCCAGTTATTGTCGATGCCTTTCACCCAGCCGATGCGATCGCCGCGACCGGTGAATTCGTAAGGGCGGATCGGCTCAAATTTGATCCCCGCACGACGCTCCACTTCCTCTTTGAACGTTTCAACGCCCACGCGCTCCAGAGTGTACTTGGTTTTCGCGTTTTTACGGTCGGTACGGTTGCCCCAGTCGCGCTGGGTGGTCACTACCGCTTCCGCCACGGCCAGCGTGTGCTCCAGCGGCAGGAAGCCGAACTCGCTCGCGGTGCGGGCGTAGGTTTTCTTGTTACCGTGCTCAATAGACAGGCCGCCGCCCACCAGCAGGTTAAAGCCAATCAGCTTGCCGTTTTCGGCAATCGCCACGAAGTTCATGTCGTTGGCGTGCAGATCGATGTCGTTCTGCGGCGGGATCACCACCGTGGTTTTGAACTTACGCGGCAGGTAGGTCTGACCGAGGATCGGTTCTTCGTCGGTGGTGGCGACTTTTTCCTGATCGAGCCAGATCTCCGCATAGGCGCGGGTACGCGGCAGCAGGTGCTCGGAAATTTTCTTCGCCCACTCATACGCTTCGGCGTGCAGCTCGGACTCGTACGGGTTCGAGGTGCAGAGCACGTTACGGTTCATGTCGTTGGCGGTCGCCAGCGCGTCCAGACCCACGGAGTGCAGCATCTGGTGCACCGGCTTGACGTTCTTCTTCAGAATCCCGTGGAACTGGAAGGTCTGACGGTTGGTCAGGCGGATGCTGCCATAAATCGTGTTTTCACCCGCAAATTTGTCGATCGCCTGCCACTGTTTGGTGGTGATCACTCCACCCGGCAGGCGGCAGCGCAGCAGCATCGCGTGGCGCGGCTCCAGCTTCTGTTCTGCGCGCTCGGCGCGGATATCACGGTCGTCCTGCTGATACATGCCGTGGAAACGGATCAGCAGGAAGTTGTCGCCGTTGAAACCGCCGGTCAGGCCGTCATTCAGATCTTCAGCAATGGTGCCGCGCAGATAGTTGCTTTCCAGCTTCATGCGCTCGGCGTCTGTCAGTTTACCTTCGACCACCAGTGGCCCTGGATGTTTTTCGCTCATTAGTAGACATCTCGCTGATAACGGCGCTCAACGCGCAGCTCACTTAAAAATTCATCCGCCGCTTCGGCATCCATACCGCCGAATTCGGCAATCACTTCCAGCAGTGCCTGCTCAACGTCTTTCGCCATGCGATTGGCGTCGCCGCAGACATAAATGTGGGCACCGTCATTGATCCAGCGCCACAGCTCTGCGCCCTGTTCGCGCAGTTTGTCTTGTACGTATACTTTTTCTTTCTGATCGCGGGACCAGGCCAGATCGATGCGGGTCAGTACGCCCTCTTTGACGTAGCGCTGCCACTCAACCTGGTAGAGGAAATCTTCGGTAAAGTGCGGGTTGCCGAAGAACAGCCAGTTTTTACCCGGCGCGTCGTCCGCGGCACGCTGCTGCATAAAGGCGCGGAACGGCGCGATGCCGGTGCCCGGGCCAATCATGATCACCGGCGTCTCCGGGTTCGCCGGCAGGCGGAAGTTGTCGTTGTGCTCGATAAAGACGCGCACCTCGCCCTCTTCTTCCACGCGGTCCGCCAGGAAGCTTGATGCCCCACCCGCGCGGGCGCGGCCTTCGATGTCGTAGCGCACCACGCCGACGGTAACGTGAACTTCGCTTTCCACTTCCGCCTGGGAAGAGGCTATAGAGTACAGGCGTGGGGTCAGCGGACGCAGCAGACCGATCAGCGCATCGGCATCCAGCTGTGCCGGCGAGAAACGCACCATATCGACAATCGGCGTCGTCGCGGCGTAATGCTGCAGCTTCGCTTTGTCGCCCACCAGCGGCAGCAGGGATTCGCTGCGCGTTAGGGTGGCATAATTCTCGACGATATTCGGGGTGTTCACCGTCAGCTCGAAATGCCACTGCAGCGCCTCTGAAAGTGGCTGGGTTTTGCCGTCAACGGTGACGGGCTCGTCACCCTTCAGCCACAGCAGTTCCACCAGCTCTTTCACCAGCGCCGGATCGTTCTGATACCAGACGCCCAGCGCATCGCCAGGCTGATAGCGCAGGCCGGAGTCGCCAAGATCGATTTCAATATGGCGCACGTCTTTTTCCGAGTCGCGGCCCGTAATTTTCTGGTTCACCGACAGGCTCGCCGTCAGCGGCGACTCTTTGGTGTACGGGCTGGTGTGGATCTCATTGACGGTGCCCGCAGCGGTCACCGCGGCCTGCGCTGGCGTCTCTTTCGGGACGCGGGCTTTCAACACCTCAACGATGCGCGCACGCCATTCAGCGGCGGCAGTCTGGTATTCCACATCCGCGTCCACGCGGTCTAGCAGGCGCTCCGCGCCCAGCTCCGCCAGCTTGCTGTCGAAGTCTTTACCGGACTGGCAGAAGAATTCATAGGAGGTATCGCCCAGGCCAAATACGGCAAACGCCGTGCCATTCAGCTTAGGGGCTTTTTTTGAGAACAGGAACTTGTGCAGCGCCACCGCTTCTTCAGCGGGTTCACCTTCCCCCTGGGTCGAGGCGACCATCACCAGCAGTTTTTCTGACGCGATTTGTTTGAATTTATAATCCCCGGCGTTGACCAGGTTCACGTTCAGTTTGGCGGCCAGCAGATCATCACGCAGCGCTTCGGCCACGCGGCGGGCGTTGCCCGTCTGCGAGGCGCTAATCAGCGTAATGGCAGGAATTTCAACGGCCGTTGCCGGTGCGCCAGCCACCGCGCCAGGCTGCTGGTTGAGCATTCCCCAGAAATAACCGGAGACCCAGGCAAGCTGAGTGGGAGAAAAATCAGAGGTGGCAGCCTGAAGGCGCGCCAGTTGCTCCGGGTTAAGGGGAAGCAAATTTGAAGGTGGGGCCTGTGTTGTCATGCGTCGTTATGTTCCAGTAGCCAAGCGGACTTTAAGCGAATAAATCCAAACTGAAGATAAGGTTAACGGCGTGGATAATAACAATTAAAGAAGGGATGGAAATAATAAATAACCAAATGGACTAACCTGTTTTAGTTATCGTTCTTAGCGATAAAAACGATTGAATAACCATCTGAAATAAAAGAATAAAAACCAATAATCACTCTGAATACCGGACGTTCACCGTTCAGAGCCGTTTTAGTTAATGCTAAAAATTGTGCTTTCCGGTACTATGCGGCGGTTTTTTCCGCATTACTGAGAGCGATCATGTCCACCACACTGTTTAAAGATTTCACCTTCGAAGCCGCCCACCACCTTCCGCACGTTCCTGCAGGACATAAATGCGGCCGCCTGCACGGGCATTCGTTTATGGTGCGTCTTGAGATCACCGGTGAAGTTGATCCGCTTACCGGTTGGATCATGGACTTTGCCGAGCTGAAGGCCGCGTTTAAGCCGACCTACGATCGTCTGGATCACTACTATCTCAACGATATTCCGGGTCTGGAAAACCCGACCAGCGAAGTGCTGGCAAAATGGATCTGGGATCAGATGAAGCCGCTGGTACCGCTGCTGAGCGCGGTGATGATCAAAGAAACCTGCACGGCAGGCTGCGTGTATCGCGGAGAGTAAAAAAAGCCCGGCAAAACCGGGCTTTTTTCTAGGCAATATTCAGATACTTGTGCGTCTGCATCGACAGGCGCCAGTTGCGCGCAATGCAGGTTTCAATGCACAGGCGCGTCGCATCCTCTTTCTGGCTGATCGGCTGCAGGGCGATTACCCGCTGCTTCTCATCCGTCAGCGTTGCCAGCAGTTCATCCAGCGCTTCGATATCACGTACGCGTCCTACCGGATGCTTAATTTCATCCGCGCGCTCCAGCGCCTGAGACAGCACGTCATACCCGCCACGCATATTCACTTTTGGCGATACCGTCACCCAGGTGGTGTGCGAGCAGCGCACTTCATGGGTGCCGCTGGTCTCAATCTGGCAGCTGTAGCCGTTCTTTTCGAGCAGCTCGGTCAGCGGCGTCAGATCGTGAATGCAGGGTTCGCCGCCGGTGATGACGACGTGGCGAGCCGTCCAGCCCTGGCGACCAATTATGGCCAGCAGGTCTTCTGCACTGCCCGCGCCCCACTTATCGCTCTCTTTGGTTTTCGCCAGAATGCTAAACAGCGACACTTCCCGATCTGCGAGCTTATCCCACGTATGTTTGGTATCACACCAGGCACAGCCAACCGGGCATCCCTGTAAACGAATAAAGATAGCGGGAACGCCGGTAAAGTAACCCTCGCCTTGCAGGGTCTGGAACATCTCGTTAATCGGGTACTGCATAGTCATCTCAGTAAAGGGGATAAACGATAAGTATCGCAGATCCCCGCCGGATGGTCATGCTCCATCGGTGCTTTGCGCGCTAATCGCCGCCATAAAGCGCGCGGTAATTTGCTGTGGGCGGGTGATCGCCCCGCCGACAACGACCGTATGCGCGCCCAGTGCCAGACACCGGGCCGCGCGCTCGGGCGTATCCACGTTGCCTTCGGCAACCACGGGGACCGTCACGGCCGCCAGCACCGCTTTCAGGAACGCACAGTCATTCTCCGGAAGCGTATGGCCTGCCGTTTCCGCCGTATAGCCGTACAGCGTGGTACCGACGTAGTCAAAGCCAAGCGTCTGCGCCGTCACGGCTTCGTCTACGGTGGAAATATCTGCCATCAGCAGTACCGAGGGGTAACGTGAGCGGATGGCCGTGACCAGTGTTTCCAGGGATTCACCGCCAGGACGTTCCCGCGCCGTCGCATCAAGGGCAATGATTTCCGGAGAGACGGCCATGAGCTCATCCACCTCTTTCATCGTAGCGGTGATAAATACTTCGCTCCCTGGATAGTCCCGTTTGATGATGCCGATAACCGGTAAAGACACCTGCTGTTTAATGGCCTCGATATCTACCACGCTATTGGCGCGAATGGCGAAGGCTCCACCCTGTGCCGCCGCCAGCGCCATTCGCGACATGATAAACGGGCTGTGCAGCGGTTCGTTTTCCAGCGCCTGACAGGAGACGACCAGTTTTCCCTTCAGGTTATCCAGTACATTTTTCATTACGATAAGATCTCTTCCACTTCGTTTTTGATAATCGTGACGTGCGGGCCATAAATGACCTGTACACCGTTACCGCGCACGATAACGCCGCGCGCGCCGGTGGCTTTCAGCGCCGCGTCATTCACTTTGCTGCCGTCTTTGACCGTCACGCGAAGCCGCGTGGCGCAGCAGTCCACCTCTTCCAGATTGTCTTTTCCGCCTAACCCGGCGATCACCGCCGCAGCGCGCTCGCTTTGCGGCAGGCTGACGTCATCAACCATCGCCTCCTTTTCACGGCCCGGCGTGGCGAAATCAAAGCGGTTAATCAGGTAGCGGAAGGTGAAGTAGTAGAGGAAGAACCACGGCACGCCGACCAGCGGAACGAACATCCAGTTGGTTTTGGCCTCCCCCTGCAATATGCCGAACAGCACGAAGTCAATAAAACCACCGGAGAAGGTCTGCCCGATGGTGATGTGCAGCATATGCGCGAGCATAAACGCCAGCCCGTCAAACAGCGCGTGAATGACGTAGAGCACCGGCGCAATGAACAGGAAGGAGAACTCGATGGGCTCGGTAATTCCCGTCAGGAATGAGGTTAACGCCGCGGAGAGCAGCAGCCCGGCAACGCGCTTTTTGTTCTCCGGTTTCGCCATGTGGTACATCGCCAGGCAGGCACCGAGCAGGCCAAACATCATCGTGATAAAGCGCCCGGACATGAAGCGTGACGTGCCTTCATAGAAATGCTGCGTGTTCGGGTCGGCGAGCTGAGCGAAGAAGATCCGCTGCGTGCCCTCAACCAGGTGGCCGTTGACGATCTCGCTGCCGCCGAGCGCGGTGGTCCAGAACGGCAGATAGAAGATGTGGTGCAGACCAAACGGGCCAAGCATGCGCAAAATAAAGCCGTACAGCAGCGTGCCAAGATAACCGGTGGCATCCACCAGCCCGCCCAGACCAAAAATAAGCTTCTGGAAATGCGGCCAGACCACGGTCATGATCGCGCCAACGAGTATCGCCGCCAGCGAGCTGATAATCGGGACAAAGCGCGAGCCGCCAAAAAAGCCCAGGAACTGCGGAAGCGCTATCTTGTTAAACCGATGATGCAGCGCGCAGGTCACGAGACCAATCACCACGCCGCCAAACACCCCGGTTTCCAGCGTCTGAATACCCAGCGTCATGCCCTGCCCTACAGCGCCCGGGTTCTCGTGCGCCAGTTTTCCGGTGAGGATCAGCAGCGCGTTGATGGTGGCGTTCATCACCAGAAACGCGAGTAGCGCTGCCAGCCCCGCCGTGCCCTTATCGTTTTTTGCCAGCCCGACGGCCACCCCAACCGCAAACAGCACCGAGAGGTTCGCAAACACAATCGAACCCGCACTGCTCATGATGGTGAAAATGGCCTGCAGCCAGCTCACATCTAAAAACGGATAGGCCGCCAGCGTATTAGGGTTCGATAACGCCCCGCCGATACCGAGCAGCAGACCCGCCGCGGGCAATACGGCGATAGGCAACATAAAGGATTTGCCAAAGCGCTGCGCTTTTTCAAACCATCCACCCGACGAAGCGCCACTGAATATTTGCATCATTTTTTCATCCCCCCATTAAAAGATGAAAATTTTTACCATATAAATATTTTATAGTGAAAATTATCATCACAAACCAGGAGGCCGATCATACTTTTTTAAAATGACTGGCATCTTTCCCCCGCTTTCCGCCACACTAGTCGCAGTGAAACACATTAAGGACGTGGCATGTCGGACCATGAAAACCTGCTGCTGAAGCTCCGCCAGGAGGCTTCCGGGTACAGCCCAACGCAACAAAAACTCGGTGAGTTTGTCCTCAGCGACCCTGCCCGGGTGCTCTACCTGACCATCACCGAACTGGCGCGAGAGAGCCACACCAGCGAGGCCAGCGTGACGCGTCTTTGCCGGACGCTGGGGTGCAAGGGGTATAACGAATTCAAAATGGCGCTGGCGCTGGATATTCAGCAGGGTCAGCCCGCGCGTCAGGCGGGGGATGAGATTGACAGCGTGGTGGATGAATCGGTGCAGGCTCTGCAGGATACCGCGAGACTCCTCGACCGCGCGCTGCTTGAAAAAGCCGCACTGGCGCTGCATCAGGCGCAGTCCGTGCAGATTTATGGCGTCGCGGCCAGCGCAATCCTCGGGGAGTATCTGCATTACAAGTTATTAAGGCTGGGTAAATCCGCACAGCTGTTTAGCGATATGCACCGCGCAGCCATGAATGCGACCACGCTTTCGGCAGAGACGCTGGTGGTGGCGATCTCCAGCTCCGGTTCAACGCGAGATTTACTTCACGTGGTGAAACTTGCCCGCAAGCGCGGGGTGAAGGTTCTGGCGCTCAGCAACACGCCCCGCAGCCCCCTGGCGTCTCTTAGCGATATGCTGTTGGTAGCCGCCAAGCCAGAAGGCCCTCTTAGCGCGGGCGCGCTTAATGCCAAAGTTGGGGTGATGCTGCTGGTCGAATTACTTACGACATCTATGATTGCGCTGGATGGTCATTACGCTGACGTCAGCCAGCAAACGGCCAGCGCCACGCTTCCTCTTCTGCTCTAAAAACCCTTCGCAGGCTGAATAAAATAGCCTGCGTTTTATTTTTCTCAATTTTACTTAAGCAGGGCTCAATTCATTTATATGATAAATGTTTGGTGTAACAAATTATTTTGTTTATTACAGTTTGAATTATTTACCTCGCGCCACCCCAGAGACAAAAACAGATTAAAATCATTAGGTTAAAATAAAAACATGAATAAATTGAATTTTTCCGCTTTCTGCAATGTCCAATATTTTCACCTGATTTCCTTTCCTTAAAATAAGCTTAAGACGCTGTCGGTCCCGACGTTTTATTATTTAAACGCCGTTTACTTTTGCGCGCCTACAATCCGCCTCATCAATCATGATGAGACGGTAATAATGAAGATGTTATTAATTACAGGCGTGACCGGGTTTCTGGGCGGTGCAGTACTTGAAAAAATCCTGACCAGCGATCAATCCGTAAAACTCCTTTTGCTTGCCCGTGCCGGCGATCCGCAAAGCGGGCTGGCGCGCGTGCAGGAGAACATGCGTAAGTTCAACATTTCTGAGGAGAAACTGGCCTCCCTGAGCGTGGATAATATCCTCATCGGCGACCTCAGCCAGCCGGAAGCCTTTCTGAACGATCCCCGTCTGGACCAGGTTACGCATGTCGTTAACTGCGCGGCAGTTGCGTCTTTTGGCAATAACCCGCTGATCTGGAAGGTGAACGTAGAGGGTACGCTAGCGCTGGCGCGCCGCATGGAGAAGGTCGCAGGGCTGCAGCGTTTCCTGCATGTAGGCACCGCAATGTCATGCACGCCGGAGCAGGATTCGCTGGTCGCCGAAAGTGCGGAATTCAGAGAAAACGCTGAGCACCTGGTGGAATATACGTATTCGAAGTCAACCATCGAACAGCTGATGCGCCAGGAATGTCCTAACCTGCCGCTGCTCATCGCCCGTCCGTCCATCGTCGTCGGCCATACCCGCCACGGCTGCACGCCGTCGAGCAGTATCTTTTGGGTCTTCAGCATGGGCCTGATGCTGCAGAAGTTTATGTGCTCGATGGAAGACCGGATCGACGTTGTCCCGGTAGATTATTGCGCCGACGCAATGTTAATGCTGCTGAGCAGCAACGCGCGTCCGGGGGAAGTGGTACACATTTCTGCCGGGGAAGAGAACAGCGTTCGCTTTGCGGATATCGATCGGGCAATGGCGCAGGCGCTGGAGAAAGCGCCCGTTGGCGATAAGTACGCGCAGGTCAGCTACGAAACGCTGGTCAAAATGCGCCGTGAACTGAAAACCATTTTTGGTCCGTGCAACGAACGTCTGATGCTGAGAGCGATGCGCTTATACGGTGCCTTTGCCACGCTGAACGTGCGCTTCAGCAACGATAAGCTGCTCAGCATGGGGATGCCGAAGCCACCTCGTTTTACGGATTATATCGCCCGCTGCGTGCAAACCACCCGGGGACTAACCATTCCCGAGCAGATGGCGGTCGATTTTAAATAACCAAAAAAAATGCCAGTCATTCGACTGGCATTTTCATGTTAAGGCTTAAGCAATTATGCCTGGCCTTTGATCTCTTTACGACCGTTGTAAGGTGCTTTTTCACCCAGCGCTTCTTCGATACGAATCAGCTGGTTGTATTTAGCAACACGGTCAGAACGGCTCATAGAACCGGTTTTGATCTGGCCAGCAGCGGTACCAACAGCCAGGTCAGCAATGGTCGCGTCTTCAGTTTCGCCAGAACGGTGAGAGATAACAGCGGTGTAGCCAGCGTCTTTCGCCATTTTGATCGCAGCCAGCGTTTCGGTCAGAGAACCGATCTGGTTGAATTTGATCAGGATGGAGTTAACGATGCCTTTCTCGATGCCTTCTTTCAGGATCTTGGTGTTGGTTACGAACAGATCGTCACCAACCAGCTGGATTTTGTCGCCCAGTACTTTGGTCTGGTATGCGAAACCATCCCAGTCAGACTCGTCCAGACCGTCTTCGATAGAAACGATTGGGTACTGTTTGGTCAGGTCTTCCAGGAAGTGAGTGAACTCTTCGGAGGTGAACGCTTTGTTGCCTTCGCCAGCCAGAACGTATTTACCGTCTTTGTAGAATTCAGATGCTGCACAGTCCATCGCCAGGGTGATGTCTTTGCCCAGCTCGTAGCCTGCTGCTTTAACCGCTTCAGCGATAACAGCCAGTGCTTCTGCGTTAGAACCCAGGTTTGGCGCGTAGCCACCTTCGTCACCAACAGCAGTGTTCATACCTTTAGCTTTCAGAACTTTAGCCAGGTTGTGGAACACTTCAGAACCCATACGAACCGCTTCTTTCAGGGTTTTCGCGCCAACAGGCTGAATCATGAATTCCTGAATATCAACGTTGTTGTCTGCGTGCTCACCACCGTTGATGATGTTCATCATTGGTACAGGCATAGAGTATTTGCCTGGGGTGCCGTTCAGTTCAGCGATGTGCTCGAACAGTGGCATACCTTTAGCAGCGGCTGCTGCTTTGGCGTTCGCCAGGGAAACGGCCAGGATTGCGTTCGCACCGAAGTTAGATTTGTTTTCAGTACCGTCCAGATCGATCATGATCTTGTCGATGCCAGCCTGATCTTTGGCATCTTTGCCAACGATAGCCTGAGCAATAGGACCGTTAACAGCGCCAACCGCTTTCAGTACGCCTTTGCCCATGAAACGGGATTTGTCGCCATCACGCAGTTCCAGCGCTTCACGGGAACCCGTAGAAGCACCTGATGGAGCAGCTGCCATACCGACGAAACCACCTTCCAGATGAACTTCGGCTTCAACGGTCGGGTTACCACGGGAGTCGATGATTTCACGACCGATGACTTTAACGATTTTGGACATTAGATTTTCCTCAGTACAAGTTAAACTAAAACTCCAGACAAACAACGCGTACCGTTGGTACGCGTTGCCGTTCTAACTTTTTTACTTCGCCTGACGCTTCTGGTACTCGCTGGCGGCTTTCACGAAGCCTGCAAACAGCGGATGTCCATCACGCGGCGTTGAAGTAAATTCCGGGTGGAACTGGCAGGCAACAAACCACGGATGGTTTGGCACCTCGATGATCTCGACTAACTGATCGTCCCCGGAGCGACCCGCAACACGCAGGCCCGCGGCTTCAATTTGTTTCAACAACATATTGTTGACTTCATAGCGGTGACGATGGCGCTCGGTGATGACCGGCTCGCCGTACAGCTTGCGAACCACGCTATCGTCGGACAGCTGGCAGGCCTGCGCGCCAAGACGCATAGTGCCACCCAGATCGCTCTTCTCGGTACGGACTTCGACGTTACCGTCTTCGTCGCGCCATTCCGTAATCAGCGCCACGACAGGGTACTTACAGTCTGGCACAAATTCCGTAGAGTTCGCGTTTTCCATTCCCGCTACGTTGCGCGCAAATTCGATCAGCGCAACCTGCATACCCAGGCAGATGCCGAGGTATGGAATATTGTTTTCACGCGCATAGCGTGCAGTGGCGATCTTGCCTTCAACACCACGGTAGCCGAAGCCGCCAGGGATGAGGATAGCATCCAGATCTTTCAGAATTTCAACGCCACGTGTTTCAACATCTTGCGAATCAATCAGCTTGATGTTCACGGAGACGCGGTTCTTCAGACCACCGTGCTTCAGCGCTTCGATAACGGACTTATAGGCGTCCGGCAGTTCGATGTACTTGCCGACCATACCGATAGTCACTTCGCCTGCCGGGTTCGCTTCTTCATAAATAACCTGTTCCCATTCAGACAGGTTAGCTTCCGGACAGTTCAAGCTGAATCGTTTACAAATATAATCGTCCAGACCCTGTGATTTCAACAGGCCCGGGATTTTATAAATGGAATCGACATCTTTCATTGAAATAACGGCTTTTTCAGGCACGTTACAGAACAATGCAATTTTCGCACGTTCGTTCGCTGGAATGGCACGATCGGAACGGCAAACCAGGATGTCAGGCTGAATACCGATAGAGAGCAGTTCTTTAACGGAGTGCTGAGTCGGTTTGGTTTTCACTTCACCTGCCGCCGCCATGTAAGGCACCAGCGTCAGGTGCATGAACAGCGCGTGTTCACGACCAATGTCTACCGCCAGCTGACGAATCGCTTCGAGGAACGGCAGGGATTCGATATCACCCACGGTACCACCGATTTCAACCAGCACAACGTCATGCCCTTCGCCACCGGCAAGAACACGCTCTTTGATGGCGTTAGTGATGTGTGGGATAACCTGCACGGTCGCGCCCAGGTAGTCACCGCGGCGCTCTTTTCGCAGAACGTCAGAGTAGATGCGGCCAGTCGTAAAGTTGTTACGACGGGTCATTTTGGTACGAATGAAACGCTCGTAGTGGCCAAGATCCAGATCGGTTTCAGCGCCGTCTTCAGTAACGAACACTTCCCCGTGTTGGGTTGGGCTCATGGTGCCAGGATCGACGTTGATGTACGGATCCAGTTTCATCATGGTCACATTGAGGCCACGGGCTTCAAGAATGGCTGCGAGGGAGGCTGCGGCAATGCCTTTACCCAGAGAGGATACGACCCCGCCGGTCACAAAAATATAGTTCGTTGTCATGCTGAACCTGAGAAGTTAGGGTGAAACGATGGAATAACCAGGACGGGAAAGTAGTATACCCGAACACGGCGAGCGCCACAAACTTTCATTCTCCGTCTCCATTCCAGGCCATGACAAACATAAGGAGTGAGAAAATAGCCCCTTTTGGGTAAATGTTTTTGACGCAAATCAAGCGCTTGTCATTTAAAAAATCACACAAATTGCGCTTGATCGCAAAATTCCGTTAGAGATCAGATTCCTGGCGTTTTACTTCCTGCCAGACTTCTTCCATCGCGTCGAGGTCAATTCCGGTCATTTCCAGGCCGCGCGAGGCCACAATCCGCTCGACTTCACGAAAGCGTCGTTCGAATTTCAGGTTGGCTTTTTGCAGCGCGGTTTCCGCTTTTACCCCTAAATGGCGAGAAAGATTGACGGTGGCGAACAGCAGGTCGCCCATCTCTTCCTCCAGCTTTGCTTCATCGACCACCGCCTGCTGCGCTTCGTGCATCACTTCGTCGATCTCTTCATGCACTTTATCCAGCACGGGTCCCAGGGAATCCCAGTCAAATCCTACCGCCGAGCAGCGCTTTTGAATTTTGTGGGCGCGCATCAGCGCGGGCAGGCTCAGCGGGATGTCGTCCAGCGCAGAGTGCTGGGACTTTTCAGCGCGCTCGGCGCTTTTAATCTGCTCCCAGCGGGCCAGCACCTCTGCGCTGTTTCCTGCGGTGGCATCGCCAAAGATATGCGGATGGCGGCGCTCCAGCTTATCGCTGATAGCGGCACAGATATCGTCAAAGTTAAAGCGCCCTTCCTCCTGCGCCATCTGGGCGTAGAACACTACCTGGAATAGCAGGTCGCCGAGTTCACCGCGCAGGTCATCGAAATCCTCGCGTGAAATGGCGTCCAGCACCTCATAGGTCTCTTCGAGGGTATAAGGTGCGATGGTCGCGAAAGTCTGCTCCTTGTCCCACGGGCAGCCGTTTTCCGGGTCGCGCAGGCGTTTCATGATGCCGAGCAGGCGGTCGATTTGAGTCATGGTTTTTCCCATTTAAAAAAAGGGCCGGGTGGCAGCGAAGCTTTACCCGGCCTTCATAAGAGTGTGTTTAGCCGCCGTGCAGACGACGCGCGTCAATCACATCCGGCACCTGGTTCAGTTTGCCCAGCACGCGGCCGAGCACCTGCAGGTTGTAGATTTCGATAGTCATATCGATGGTGGCAAGCTGCTCGCGGGTATCGCTGCGGCTGGCAACGCCCAGCACGTTGACCTTCTCGTTGGCGAGAATGGTGGTGATGTCGCGCAGCAGCCCGCTGCGATCGTTGGCGGTGACGCGCACCACCAGCGAGTAGCCGGCGGAGTAGCTCTCCCCCCAGACCGCTTCCACGATACGCTCCGGCGCGTGGGACTGCAGTTCGGCAAGCTGGTCGCAGTCGGAGCGGTGGATCGAGATCCCGCGCCCCTGGGTGATAAAGCCGACGATATCATCCCCCGGAATCGGCTGGCAGCAGCGGGCAATGTGGTGCATCAGGTTACCCACGCCCTCGACCACCACGCGGCCGTTGTCTTTGCTGCGCTGCTGCGGGGCATAGGTTTTCTGCTGCAGCTGCTTTAGCGCCGCCGCGTCCTGCTCTTCCGCGCTAGGCTTGTTGAACTGCGCCTGCAGGAAGTTGACCATCTGATTCAGACGGATATCACCGCCGCCAATCGCCGCCAGCAGCTCGTCCAGCTCGTTGAAGTTGTAGCGCGGCAGCAGGAATTTCTCTGCTTCTTTCAGGCTGATCCCGATATGCTCCAGCTCGTCGTCAAGGATCTGGCGACCGGCAAGAATGTTTTTGTCACGATCCTGCTTGCGGAACCAGGCGTGAATTTTGGAGCGCCCGCGGCTGGTGGTGACGTAACCGAGGTTCGGGTTAAGCCAGTCGCGGCTCGGGTTTGGCTGCTTCTGGGTAATGATTTCAATCTGGTCGCCCATCTGCAGCTGATAGGTAAACGGCACGATACGTCCGCCGATCTTCGCCCCGATGCAGCGGTGCCCCACGTCGCTGTGGATGTGGTAGGCAAAATCGAGCGGCGTGGAGCCAGCCGGCAGGTCGACAACGTCCCCTTTCGGGGTAAAGACGTAGACGCGGTCATCAAAGACCTGGCTGCGCACTTCGTCCAGCATCTCGCCGGAATCGGCCATCTCTTCCTGCCACGCAATCAGCTTACGCAGCCAGGCAATGCGGTCTTCGTGGCCGGAGCGTGCCCCGCCAGAAGTGCCCTCTTTGTACTTCCAGTGCGCGGCTACGCCCAGCTCGGCGTCTTCGTGCATCTGTTTGGTGCGGATTTGAATCTCGACCGTTTTGCCGCCGGGGCCAAGCACCACGGTATGAATGGACTGGTAGCCGTTCGGTTTTGGGTTCGCGACATAGTCGTCAAATTCATCCGGCAGGTGGCGGAAGTGAGTATGTACTATCCCCAGCGCGGCGTAGCAGTCCTGCAGACGCTCCGCCACGATACGCACGGCGCGCACGTCAAACAGCTCGTCAAAGGCGAGGTGTTTCTTCTGCATTTTGCGCCAGATGCTGTAGATATGTTTTGGTCGACCGTAGACTTCGGCGCGGACGTTCTCTTCTTTCATGGCCTGACGCAGGCCGCTGACAAACTCGTCGATATAGTGCTCACGATCGATACGGCGCTCATGCAGGAGTTTAGCAATGCGCTTGTATTCTGCCGGATGCAGATAGCGGAAGCAGTAATCTTCCAGCTCCCATTTCAGCTGACCAATCCCTAAGCGGTTCGCCAGCGGCGCATAGATGTTCGTACACTCTTTGGCGGCCAGCACGCGCTCGTCTTCCGGCGCATCTTTCACTTCACGCAGGTGGGCAATACGCTCGGCCAGCTTGATGACCACGCAGCGAAAATCATCCACCATGGCCAGCAGCATCCGGCGGACGTTATCAACCTGCTCAGAGGAGACGGAATCGGTATGCGCGGCTTTTAGCTGGCGAATGGCCGCCATATCGCGCACGCCGTGGATCAGCGCAACGACGGATTTGCCGACGCTGTCGCGCAGCACATCCTCGCTGACCACATCCGCATCCGCGAGGGGGAACAGTAGCGCGGCCTGCAGCGTTTCGATGTCCATGTTCAGCATGGACAAGATTTCAACCATCTCCACGCCGCGCCATAAGAGCAGATCGGCATCCGGGTGTCCCTGCGTGGTGCGCAGACAGTAGGCCCAGGTTTCGGTTAAGCGTTCACACGACTGCTGGCTGGAAATTCCCAGACTTGCGATCCATTTTTGTGGGTCAAACTCCCCAGCTTTATTGAGATGTGCACTTCTTACCGCAACCATTGTCCTCTCCTTTAGGGACCAGGGCCTGTCGAAGTCGACAAGCCAAACAAATTAGATGTGCTCGAACAACGCCATCGATTCCAGATGTCCAGTGTGCGGGAACATGTCCAGCATTGCCAGACGCCGAATCTGGTAACCCGCGCTGATTAACGCCTCACTGTCACGGGCAAGCGTGGCCGGGTTACAGGAAACATAGACCACGCGCCTGGGCGCGAGTTTAATAATATGCGCCATGACGCCTGGGGCACCTGCACGCGCCGGGTCGAGCAGGATTTTGTCGAAACCCTGCTTTGCCCACGGCTGTTGAGTGACATCTTCCTCAAGATTTTGATGAAAGAATGTCACATTTTGCAAGCCGTTCTGCTCTGCGTTTTCCTGGCCTTTGACCACCAGCGCCTCAACGCCTTCCACCCCGACCACGCTTGCCGCTCTGCGCGCCAGCGGCAGGGTAAAGTTACCCATGCCGCAGAACAGATCGAGCACACGGTCAGTGGGCTGTACGTCAAGCCATTCCAGGGCCTTCGCCACCATTTGCTGGTTTATGCCGTCGTTGACCTGGATAAAATCACGCGGACTGAACGTTAAGCGTAGCCCGTCTGACGCATACCAGGGAGCTTCGCCCGATACCTGTTCAAGTATCTCGCTTTGCGGCGCGAGGAAAAGCGCAAGCTCATGAGAATGCGAAAAGCGTTCCAGTTTTTCGCGATCTTTTTTCGACAGCGGCGCAGTGTGGCGCAGCACCATCAGCGGGCCGTTGTTCGCCAGCACCAGTTCAACGTGGCCCAATGAACGCACCCCGTCGAGCGATGCAAGACAGCGGTGCACGTCCGGAAGCAACGCCTCAAGATGGGGCACCAAAATGGGGCACCGCTTCACGTCAACAATATCGCTGGAGGCCGCTTTGCGAAAACCCATCTCCAGCCGCTCCGTTTTGGGCTGATAGCTCAGGCTCAGGCGCGCGCGGCGGCGATAGCCCCAGGGCTCATCGGCGATAATCTCGTCAACTTCGTGTTTAAGGAGGCGCGCCAGCGCGCGGCTTTTACTTTTTTGCTGTAATTCTGTGCTCGCATGCTGTTGCTGGCAGCCTCCGCACACGCCAAAATGGGGACAGCGGGGCTCCACGCGCTCCGGGCTCGCGTTGAGGCGACGCTTCACCTGTCCGCGCGCGTACTGACGCTTGTCTTCCGTCAGCGTAATTTCTGCTCGTTCTCCTGGCAGCAAACCTGTTATAAACAGAGCCTTACCGTTGTGACGAGCCACTCCCTGACCAAACGGATCAAGGTCCGTGGCTTCAACAGTAATGATTTGACGCGTCGTCACGCGTCGCTTTGCAGAGTAGAATTGCGCCATCGCCGAGATTTTTCTCACATAAACATAATTATCTTAATTGTCCCATAACGGAACGCCATGACCAACTACAGCCTGCGCGCGCGCATGATGATTTTGATCCTCGCCCCCACCGTGCTCATCGGTTTGCTGCTGAGTATCTTCTTTGTGGTGCACCGCTATAACGATTTGCAGCGACAGCTGGAGGACGCGGGCGCCAGCATTATCGAACCGCTCGCCGTCTCCAGCGAGTACGGCATGAACCTGCAAAACCGTGAATCCATTGGGCAGTTAATCAGCGTGCTTCACCGTCGCCACTCGGATATCGTCCGCGCCATTTCCGTCTACGACGAACATAACCGTCTGTTTGTCACCTCAAACTTTCATCTCGATCCGGCGGCCCTTAAAATCCCGGACGGAACGCCATTCCCGCGCCACCTCACCGTACTGCGGCGCGGCGACATCATGATCCTGCGCACGCCGATCGTGTCGGAAAGCTATTCACCCGATGAGTCTGCGCAATCCGATGCCAAATCCAGCAATAACATGCTGGGATATGTAGCGCTTGAGCTGGATCTCAAGTCGGTACGGCTGCAGCAGTACAAAGAAATTTTTATCTCCGGCGTGATGATGCTGTTCTGCATTGGTATTGCGCTGATCTTCGGCTGGCGTCTGATGCGCGACGTCACGGGCCCCATCCGCAACATGGTTAATACCGTTGACCGCATCCGCCGGGGACAGCTCGACAGCCGCGTGGAAGGGTTTATGCTGGGCGAGCTGGATATGCTGAAAAACGGCATTAATTCGATGGCGATGTCGCTGGCGGCCTATCACGAAGAGATGCAGCATAACGTTGACCAGGCCACCTCTGACCTGCGCGAAACGCTGGAGCAGATGGAGATCCAGAACGTTGAGCTGGATCTGGCGAAAAAGCGCGCTCAGGAAGCGGCGCGTATCAAGTCTGAGTTTCTGGCCAATATGTCGCACGAGCTGCGTACGCCGCTGAATGGCGTGATCGGCTTTACCCGCCTGACCCTGAAAAGCGAGCTGAATCCTACTCAGCGGGATCACCTGCACACCATTGAACGTTCGGCCAATAACCTGCTGGCGATCATTAACGACGTGCTGGACTTCTCCAAGCTGGAGGCGGGCAAACTGATTCTGGAAAGTATTCCCTTCCCGCTGCGCAGTACGCTCGATGAAGTGGTGACGCTACTCGCGCACTCGTCGCACGACAAGGGCCTTGAGCTAACGCTTAATATTAAAAACGACGTGCCGGACAACGTTATTGGCGATCCGCTGCGCCTGCAGCAGGTCATTACCAATCTTGTCGGGAATGCCATTAAATTCACCGAAAGCGGCAACATCGACATCCTGGTAGAAAAACGCGCCATCAGTAATAACAAGGTGCAGATTGAGGTTCAAATCCGCGATACCGGTATCGGCATTCCGGAGCGGGATCAGTCGCGTCTGTTCCAGGCCTTCCGCCAGGCAGACGCCAGCATCTCCCGCCGTCATGGCGGCACCGGTCTGGGGCTGGTGATCACCCAGCGTCTGGTGAACGAGATGGGCGGCGATATCTCTTTCCACAGCCAGCCAAACCGCGGCTCAACCTTCTGGTTCCATATTAACCTCGACCTCAATCCGAACGTGCTGACCGACGGCCCGGTGACGGACTGTCTGAAAGGTAAGCGCCTGGCCTACGTCGAGCCTAACGCGGCAGCGGCGCAGTGCGCGCTGGATATCTTAAGCACCACGCCGCTGGAGGTGGTTTACAGTCCAACCTTCTCAGCCCTGGCCGTTGATCATTACGACATTCTGCTGATGGGGATCCCGGTGACCTTCACCGGCGAGCTGACCATGCAGCAGGAGCGGCTGGCGAAAGCCGCGTCGATGACCGACTATCTGCTGCTGGCGCTGCCCTGCCACGCCCAGCTTAATGCGGAAGAGTTGAAAAACGACGGTGCGGCCGCGTGCCTGCTTAAACCACTCACCGCGACCCGCCTGCTGCCCGCCCTCACGGAGTATTGCCGTCTTAGCCAGCACGCACTGCCGTTGATTAACGACGAGCAAAAACTGCCCATGAGCGTGATGGCGGTGGATGATAATCCGGCAAACCTGAAGCTAATCGGCGTATTGCTGGAAGACCAGGTTCAGCATGTTGAGCTGTGTACCAGCGGCGCCCAGGCGGTTGAACTGGCTAAACAGATGCAGTTCGATTTAATTCTGATGGATATTCAGATGCCGGGCATGGATGGCATTCGTGCCTGCGAGCTGATCCACCAGCTCCCGCATCAGCAGCAAACCCCGGTGATTGCGGTCACCGCGCATGCGATGGCCGGTCAGAAAGAGAAGCTGCTGAGCGCCGGGATGAATGATTACCTGGCGAAACCTATCGACGAAGAGAAGCTTCATAACCTGCTGTTACGCTATAAGCCGGGGCACATTGGCGGAACATATACGGTTTTCAGCGAGCCGGTTGAGGTAAGCGTTAATCAAAATGCGACCTTTGACTGGCAGCTGGCGCTGCGCCAGGCGGCAGGGAAACCCGATTTAGCGCGAGAGATGCTGCAAATGCTGGTCGCGTTTCTGCCGGAGATCCGTAATAAGGTTGAAGAACAGCTGGTGGGCGAGAACCCGGAAGAGCTGCTGGAAGCGATCCACAAGCTGCACGGCAGCTGCGGCTACAGCGGCGTACCGCGTCTGAAAAACCTCTGCCAGCTGCTGGAGCAGCAGCTGCGCGCGGGTACGCCGGAATCGGAGCTTGAACCGGAGTTCCTGGAACTGCTGGATGAGATGGATAACGTGACGCGGGAAGCGATGAAGGTGTTGGGTAGCTGAGGTAAAAGCCCGGTGGCGCTACGCTTACCGGGCCTACAGGTGCGCTAACGTTGGCCGGGTAAGGCGAAGCCACCACCCGGCAATCACAGTTAAAATGCCTGCCCTACTTTAAGCACCGCCGCGATATTCCTTGCAGCCATCTGTACATTCGCGCTGGCATTTTCCAGCGCGTCCTCCAGCGAGCAGATGGTGTAGATCACGCTAAACACCGCGTCTAAGCCGTGATCGTGTACCACGCCAACATCCGCCGTCAGGCTACCTGCAATGCCGATAACGGGCTTATTAAAGCGTTTCGCCACTTTCGCCACCCCTACCGGCACTTTGCCGTGGATCGTCTGGCTGTCGATGCGTCCTTCCCCGGTGATCACCAGATCCGCATCGGCCACCTGGTCGGCCAGGTGTAGCGCATCGGTCACAATCTCAATGCCCTGGCGCAACTGCGCGCCACAAAAAGCGTACAGCGCTGCGCCCATGCCACCCGCCGCACCGCCGCCAGCAAGGTTGAGCACATCAATGTCCAGATCCCGGGCAATGACTCTCGCATAGTGCGCAAGCGCGTTGTCCAGGGTGACGATCATCTCGGGTGTGGCGCCCTTTTGCGGGCCAAATACCGCTGACGCGCCATCCTTACCGGTGAGCGGATTCGTCACATCGCAGGCGACTTCTATCCGGCACTCCGCCAGACGCTGGTCGAGGCCGCTCAGGTCGATCCGCGCAAGCTTATCCAGCTCGCCCCCGCCCTGCCCCAGCGGCTGTTCATTGTCGTCCAGCAGCTTCGCCCCCAGCGCCTGCACCATCCCGGCGCCGCCGTCATTGGTGGCGCTGCCGCCGATACCGATGATGATATGCTTAACGCCCGCATCCAGCGCGTGGCGGATAAGTTCCCCCGTGCCCCAGGAGGTCGTTTTCAGAGGGTCACGCAGTGAAGGGGCTACCAGTTCCAGACCGCTTGCCGCCGCCATTTCAATAAAGGCGCTCTGCTCGTCACCGGATATCCCATAAAACCCGTCCACGCGCTCGCCCAGCGGACCGGTCACCGGAACGTGCACAATGCGTCCCCGGGTTGCTGCGATCATCGCCTCAACCGTGCCTTCACCGCCATCAGCGACCGGCAGTTTGACGTACTCCGCCTCAGGGAAAATCTCGCGAAAACCGCGCTCGATCGCTGTCGCAACCTCAAGCGCACTCAAACTTTCCTTATACGAGTCCGGTGCGATAACAATTTTCATAAGCCATCCTTACGCATAGTCGTTACGTTAAGCATACACCACGTAGAAAACCACTCATGGGAGCGGTCCCAATGCGTTTATCGTACCATGCACGGACGTTTATTGTCGAATGTCCAGTCAGGGATCAGGTACTGCATCGCCATCGCGTCGTCGCGCGCGCCCAGACCGTGTTTCTGATACAGCTCGTGTGCTTTCATTACCTGATCCATATCCAGCTCAACGCCCAACCCCGGCGTGGACGGCACCTGCACCATGCCACCTTTGATCTCAAACGGCTCTTTGGTGAGGCGCTGGTTACCCTCCTGCCAGATCCAGTGCGTGTCGATAGCGGTAATAGTGCCCGGCGCGGCGGCGGCAACGTGGGTAAACATCGCCAGCGACACGTCAAAATGGTTGTTGGAGTGCGAACCCCAGGTCAGGCCAAACTCGTGGCACATCTGCGCCACGCGAACCGAGCCCTGCATTGTCCAGAAGTGCGGGTCCGCCAGCGGGATATCCACCGATTGCAGAGAGAGCGTGTGCCCCATCTGACGCCAGTCGGTGGCGATCATATTGGTCGCGGTCGGTAGCCCCGTAGCGCGACGGAATTCCGCCATGACTTCGCGGCCCGAAAAGCCTTGCTCAGCCCCGCACGGATCTTCCGCGTACGCCAGCACGCCTTTCAGCTGCTTGCCAATATCGATCGCTTCATCAAGCGACCACGCGCCGTTCGGATCCAGCGTCACACGCGCCTGCGGGAAACGTTTTGCCAGCGCGGTAATGGCTTCCGCCTCCTCTTCCCCCGCCAGCACGCCGCCTTTCAGTTTGAAATCATTGAAGCCATATTTTTCATACGCGGCTTCTGCCAGCCGCACAACCGCATCCGGGGTCATCGCTTCTTCGTGACGTACGCGGTACCAGTCACATTGCTCATCTGGCTGGCTCTGATACGGCAGCGGCGTCAGCTTGCGGTCGCCGACAAAGAACAGATAGCCGAGCATCTCCACTTCACTGCGCTGCTGACCCTCGCCCAGCAGCGACGCGACGTTAACGCCCAGGTGCTGGCCCAGCAGATCCAGCATCGCGGCTTCAATGCCGGTCACCACGTGGATAGTGGTGCGCAAATCGAAGGTTTGCAGGCCGCGGCCACCGGCATCGCGGTCGGCAAAGGTATTGCGCACGGTGTTGAGGACATTTTTGTACTCACCCAGCGTTTTTCCCACCACCAGCGGAATGGCATCCTCCAGCGTTTTGCGGATCTTCTCCCCGCCCGGAATTTCTCCCACGCCGGTATGGCCGGCATTGTCTTTGATAATGACAATATTGCGCGTGAAGAACGGCGCATGCGCCCCGCTCAGGTTCATCAGCATGCTGTCATGACCTGCGACCGGAATGATTTGCATGGAGGTGACGACAGGGGTCGTAAAAGTACTCATCGTGTAATCCTTTTATCAGTGACGTCCAAAAACAGGGCGCTTACGGTCAAATGTCCAGCCGGGGATAAGGTACTGCATCGGGCCCGCGTCGTTACGCGCGCCGCCCGGTAGCTTTTTATACGCCTCATGGGCTTGATGAACCTGATCCCAGTCAAGCTCCACGCCCAGCCCCGGCGCATCGGGTACGGCAATTTTACCGTTTTTGATCTCCAGCGGATTTTTCGTCAGGCGAGCTTCGCCTTCCTGCCAAATCCAGTGGGTGTCGATGGCGGTCGGGTTACCCGGCGCCGCCGCGCCAACGTGGGTAAACATTGCCAGCGAGATATCGAAATGGTTGTTGGAGTGGCAGCCCCAGGTCAGGCCCCAGTCATCGCACAGCTGCGCCACGCGCACCGCGCCGGAGAGCGTCCAGAAGTGCGGGTCTGCCAGCGGAATGTCGACGGCGTTCAGCATCACCGCGTGGCCCATTTCGCGCCAGTTGGTGGCGATCATGTTGGTCGCAACCGGCAGCCCGGTGGCGCGGCGGAATTCGGCCATCACCTCGCGGCCTGAGAAGCCCTGCTCGGCGCCGCACGGGTCTTCCGCGTAGGTCAGCACGTCACCGAGACCTTTACACAGGCTAATCGCCTCATCCAGCAGCCAGGCGCCGTTCGGGTCAACGGTGATGCGCGCCTCCGGGAAGCGTTTTTTCAGCGCCCGGGCCGTTTCAATCTCCTGCTCGCCGGGCAGCACGCCGCCTTTCAGCTTGAAATCCTTAAAGCCGTAGCGATCCTGCGCAGCTTCAGCCAGGCGCACAACCGTCTCGCTGGAGAGCGCTTCCTGATGGCGCAGCTGATACCAGTCGTGGTCGCCCGGTGAGCGAGCCAGATAGGGGAGATCGGTTTTATTGCGATCGCCAACGTAGAACAGATAGCCCAGCACGGTGACCGCATCGCGCTGTTTGCCCGGCCCCAGCAGTTCACAGACCGGAACGTTAAGGGCTTTACCGAGTAAATCCAGCAGCGCCGCTTCCAGGGCGGCGACCGCATTGACGCGCAGTTCAAACGTCCACGCGCCCTTGCCGAAAGTATCAAAGTCCGCCGACTGATTGCCCTTATGCACCCGCTGAACCACCTTGTTCAGACGAGCCACTTCCTGGCCCACGACCTGTGGAATAGCCTCTACCAGGGTCTGGTAGATCACTTCCCCGCCGGGGGCTTCACCTACCCCGGTGTTGCCTGCGCTATCGGTCAGCACCACGATATTGCGGGTAAACCATGCGTTATGCGCGCCGCCAATATTGAGCAGCATGCTGTCCTGACCGGCCACCGGGATAACTTTCATTTCCGTGACGACAGGGCTTGATTGTGTTGTCATCATCCGCGCTCCACAACAGGTTTAAGTTCGACGCGTTTAATATCGCCCACCAACACCAGGTAACTCAGCACCGCCACCAGGGCATGCACACCAACGTAGATCAGCGCGCCGTTGAAAGACCCCGTGGTGCCGACGATGTAGCCGATAGCGATAGGTGTAACAATCCCGGAAACGTTGCCGAACATATTGAACAGACCGCCGCTCAGGCCGCTGATCTCTTTCGGTGCCGTATCCGCCATCACCGCCCAGCCCAGCGCGCCAATCCCTTTGCCGAAGAAGGCCATCGCCATAAAGCCGATAATCATCCACTCGGCACTGACGTAGTTACAGAACACCATGGTCATGGAAAGCAGCATGCCGAGCACAATCGGCGTTTTACGCGCGATGTTCAGCGAACCCGTGCGGCGCATCAGCCAGTCGGAAATGACCCCGCCAAGCACGCCGCCGATGAAGCCGCAGATTGCCGGGACCGAGGCAACAAACCCCGCTTTGAGGATCGACATGCCGCGCGCCTGCACCAGATAAACCGGGAACCAGGTGATAAAGAAGTAAGTTAAGGCGTTGATACAGTACTGACCGAGATAGATACCGATCATCATGCGCGAGCCGACGAGCTGCTTGATCTGCGCCCATTTCTGGCTGAAGGGGACTTTTGCTTTGTCAGATTTCTGATCCATATTGATCAGCGCCCCGCCCTCAGCAATGTATTCCAGCTCCTTCTTGTTCACGCCAGGGTGCTGATTCGGTTCGTGGATCACTTTCAGCCAGATAAAGCTGATGACGATCCCAAGCCCGCCCATAAAGAAGAAGACGTGCGACCAGCCCACCTCATGCGTCAGCCAGCCCATAATGGGTGCAAAGATCACCGTCGCGAAATACTGGGCGGAGTTAAAAATTGCCACCGCTGTTCCCCTCTCCTGCGCAGGAAACCAGGCCGCGACAATGCGGCTGTTGCCCGGGAAGGAAGGGGCTTCCGCCAGGCCTACCAGAAAGCGCAGCGTAAAGAGCGCCACGATAATGCCAAAGCCGCTGAAGATATCGACGAAACCCTGCAAAAGGGTAAAAGCAGACCAGATAAAGATGGACCAGAAATAGACGCGTTTAGAGCCAAAACGGTCCAGCAGCCAGCCGCCAGGAATTTGGCCGATGACGTAGGCCCACGAGAATGCAGAGAAAACGTAACCCATGCCCACCGGATCAAGGCCGATGTCTTTTGCCATTTCCGAGCCGGCAATCGACAGCGTGGCGCGGTCACCATAGTTAAAGGACGTGACGATAAACAGCATCACCACTATCCAGTAGCGGGCATTAGTGCGCTTTTCAGCGCTGCTCGCTGCGTGGCTTAATGTACTCATTGTTGCACTCCTGAAACATAGCTTTCGCCTGTTCATTCTGTACAGCACCGGTAGGGTAATCAGAATGAGATAAGTTTTGTCGTTTTAGTACGGCGTGAAGCCGTTTTATTGTGACCGGAAAAGTATATGAAGGAGTGACAGGTTCGCTCACCGTGCAGAAACACAACATTGAGGAGTGTGGGGAACGTGGTTTGAGGCATAAGCCCAAAGCAGTGGAAGATACTTCACGGAATTGAGGATTTGATGCGGCTTTGTTGCCGGGTAGCGGCTACGCCTTACCCGGCCTACGAAACTATTTAAGAAGCGTTGCCCAGTGTTCAACCCACGGGTTCGACTCGCTTTCGGGTTCAGGATGCTCACCGGCATCAATCAGCAGCATCTCGCCGACGCGCTGGGCGCTCTGTTCCTGAAGAAGCGCATCGAACTGCTTGCCGCCGCCGCAGAAGTTGGCGTAAGAGCTATCGCCCAGGGCAATGATGCCGTAGTGAACGTCCGGCTGGTAGCCAAGTCGATCTTTAATGCCCTGGAAAAGCGGCACGATGCTGTCCGGGAGATCGCCCTGACCGGTGGTGGAGGTCACTACCAGAATGTATTTATCTTTATACTTTTCCCAGTCCGCCAGTTCCGGGTCTTCATAGACCGTGGCTTTATGGCCCTGGCTTGTCAAAATCGCCTCAGCCTCTTCCGCTACCAGCAGCGAGTTGCCGTACATTGTGCCGACAAAAATGCCTACTTCAGCCATGCTTTGCTCCCGTAATTATTGCGCTTACCGTTCATCCTGAACGTTGCCTGATACAAACTCAACCCTTTCATTTTCGGGGAGTTGTCCCCGCCAGCCAAACTGTGACAACGCCTGCATCCAGACGTCGTCCAGCCCGGCACGAATAATCAGTGGTTCACCGGTAAACGGGTGAGTCAGGCTAAGCTCGCTGGCGTGAAGCATCAGTCTGTTACAGCCAAAATGCTCTGCCGCGCTGCGGTTCTGGCGCAGATCGCCGTGCTTGCTGTCGCCAATAATCGGGTGGCGCAGGTGCGCAAGATGACGGCGAAGCTGGTGCTTGCGTCCGGTTTTGGGCAAAAGCTCAACCAGGCTGTAGCGTGTGGTGGGGAATTTGCTGGTTGCTACCGGCATTTCCGTTGTCGCCATGCCGCGATAATCCGTCACCGCGGGCTGCGGGCCTTTGTCATCGCGGGCAAATTTATCGGCGATTTTGTCCAGCTCCTCCACCAGCGGATAGTCCAGCGTGGCGGATTCGGTCAGCCAGCCACGAACGATCGCGTGGTAGCGCTTCTGGATCTGGTGCTGTTCGAACTGCTGCGCCAGCAGGCGGCCCGCCTCGCTGGAAAGCCCCATCAGCAGCACGCCGGAAGTCGGTCTGTCGAGGCGGTGCGCGGTAAACACATGCTGACCAATCTGGTCGCGCACGGTTTGCATCACCACCACTTTCTCATCGCGATCCAGCCAGCTGCGGTGCACCAGCCAGCCAGACGGTTTATTCACCGCCACCAGCCACTCGTCCTGATAGAGGATTTCCAGCGTCATGCCTCTTCACCGGCAAACAGGGCGTCCAGTTTTTCCAGCTCAACCAGCATCACATCGCGCGCAGGGTGCGTCGCCTCAAGCGCCATTTCATAGTAGGGAGAAACGGCGAACGCCTGCGGCAAAGGGTGGCCGCCTTCCAGCAGCGCGTGCATGCGCGGAATTAATACCCACTGGAGCCACTCGAACGGTGCCAGCGTATCCAGGCAGAATGGCTGGGTACTGGCAAACGCTTCCGGATTCGGCGCGGTCTCCTGCCACAGCTGATGCTGGCGCAAAAGGGCTTCGATGGCGTGCAACTGAGCACGAACGCTATCGTGTTGCGTCATAGTAACCTCAACTGAAAAAGTGAACGGCGCGCAGCATAGCATTGCGGAAGACAGAAATAAAAAAGGGAGCACTGTAAAAACAGTGCTCCCGGTTCGTTTCGCAGCATTCCAGCTACAATTCGTGCTCCCTGCTCTTCCGTGACAACTTTTCCTGATGCCCGAAGGCCTGGTCATCCTTATACCTTTTGCATCCTGCACACATCTTCCTGACGTGTTTGTTTCATCCTGAAACGTCCTGGCCTTCCTGACCCACCGACCATCCTGTTCGGTTCTCGTTCTCCTTCCTGGAGGTGTCCCTTACGCGTCCTGCGTTATCCTTTTGCTTCATCCTGAAGCCTTCCTGCAGCGCCATCCTGACGTGTCCTGAGTAAGAAACGCCATCATCCTGATGTTCGTTTCTCGTGTCGGCGTCCTGTCGACGGAGATAGAATCCGCTATTCCGCTTCGTCTTACAACCCACCCTTGCAGCACTGTAAGCCGTAAGAAATCCCTAAAAAAGATGCGATGAACAACTAATTCTTTGAAAAACAGAGTGATATTAATCTGAATTAAATAAGGCAATACTGAATGATCCAGCGATCTCTCACAAACCTTGTAAGAGATCTCTCACACGCGTCGTAGCATCATGGATTACAGAAGTGGCTCAAGCCGGGTAAGGAAATCCGCAAGAGAGGGGGCGAGCGTTTCGCGATTGCGGGTACCGATGGTCTCTTTAATCACTTCCCCGGACAGGTTGCAGACGGATATCACATCCAGTTCGCTGTCCAGCGTGGCAATAAAGAGCGTCGGAGAAAGCTTAAGGCGTTTTTGCGTGACCAGATGACCAATCAGGTTTTCCTGAACACGCTGCAGATCGTCTTCGCTCCAGGTCTGCAACAGCGTCAGCGTCAAATCACCCAAGCGCGCGGGCATATCCCCTGCAAACTGCGTGGCATAAAACGCGTGAACCGCTGGTTGTACCACAAGGTCCATAGCCCGTTCAACCGCATTTACATTTTGCTCAGCGGTATTGGGCTTCGGCTGCCAGATAACATAGTCATCCTGCGAAGAGATAATGCACGGCGACGGCACGCCATATAAATCAGCGCTTTGCGGCCATGTTCCGTGCTTTTCATGCCACGCGTCGCAATAGCGGGTTGTAAAGGTAGTAAGGGCATTTGCAGTTTCGATGTCCACCGATTTCTCTCTTCTTGTAAGACAGGATAAACTCTGCCCATAAGTGTACCTGTAAAGTGGCTATGAAACATGTCTTACGAAAATCATCAGGCGTTAACCGGCCTAACACTGGGTAAATCGACCGATTACCGCGATACCTACGATGCAAGCCTGCTGCAGGGCGTGCCGCGCAGCCTGAACCGCGATCCTCTTGGACTGCATGCGGACGCATTGCCGTTTGTCGGCGGCGATATCTGGACGCTGTACGAACTCTCCTGGCTTAACGCGCGCGGTCTGCCGCAGGTGGCCGTGGGCCACGTTGAGCTGGACTATGCCAGCGTGAACCTGGTCGAGTCCAAAAGCTTTAAGCTCTATCTCAACAGCTTCAACCAGACCCGATTCAACAGCTGGGACGAGGTTCAGCAAACGCTGGAGCGGGATTTAGCCGCCTGCGCGCAGGGGAACGTGTCCGTCTCGTTATACCGCCTGCACGAGCTGGAAGGACAGCCCATTGCCCATTTCCACGGAACCTGCATCGACGAGCAGGACATCGAGGTGGAGAATTATGAATTCAGCGCCGATTACCTCGAAAACGCGGCGGGCGGAAAAGTGGTTGAAGAGACGCTGGTCAGCCATTTGCTGAAGTCCAACTGCCTGATTACCCACCAGCCGGACTGGGGTTCGGTGCAGATCCAGTACCGAGGCCCGAAAATTGACCGGGAAAAACTGCTGCGCTATCTGGTGTCGTTCCGCCATCACAACGAATTTCACGAGCAGTGCGTGGAGCGTATTTTTAACGATATTCAGCGTTTCTGCCAGCCGGAGAAACTGAGCGTTTACGCGCGCTATACCCGCCGTGGCGGGCTGGACATTAACCCGTGGCGCACTAACACCGATTTTGTGCCGGCAACGGGCCGGCTGGTGCGTCAATAATATAAATATTTTCACAATATGCGTGCGGTATTCCGCCGAAGTGTTGTGAAACGTCACGCGCCAGGGCTATTGTAATCAAAGGGAATGACGATAATCGTCCCATAAGGAGCTCACTTGATTACACATATTAGCCCGCTTGGCTCAATGGATATGTTGTCGCAGCTGGAAGTGGACATGCTTAAACGCACGGCCAGCAGCGATCTTTATCAACTGTTTCGTAACTGTTCACTTGCCGTACTGAACTCCGGAAGCCTGACAGATAACAGTAAAGAACTGCTGTCCCGCTTCGAAAGCTTTGATATTAACGTGCTGCGCCGCGAGCGTGGCGTGAAACTGGAAGTGATCAACCCGCCGGAAGAGGCCTTTGTCGACGGGCGTATCATTCGTTCTCTTCAGGCCAACCTGTTTGCCGTCCTGCGCGACATCCTGTTTGTTAACGGGCAGATTCACAACGCGGGCCGCTTCCAGCATCTCGACCTGGAAAGCTCCGTTCATATCACCAACCTGGTGTTCTCTATTCTGCGCAACGCCCGCGCCCTGCACGTTGGCGAAGCACCAAACATGGTCGTCTGCTGGGGCGGCCACTCGATTAACGAAACCGAATATCTCTATGCCCGTCGGGTCGGAACACAGCTTGGCCTGCGCGAGCTGAATATCTGTACCGGCTGTGGTCCGGGTGCAATGGAAGCACCAATGAAAGGTGCAGCCGTGGGTCATGCGCAGCAGCGTTACAAAGAGGGGCGGTTTATCGGCATGACCGAGCCGTCAATCATCGCCGCTGAGCCGCCTAACCCGCTGGTCAATGAGCTGATTATCATGCCGGATATCGAGAAGCGTCTTGAGGCGTTTGTTCGTATCGCTCACGGGATTATCATCTTCCCGGGCGGCGTGGGAACGGCGGAAGAGCTGCTCTATCTGCTGGGGATTCTGATGAACCCGGCCAACAAAGATCAGGTTCTGCCGCTGATCCTGACCGGCCCGAAAGAGAGCGCCGACTACTTCCGCGTGCTGGACGAGTTTATCGTGCATACGCTGGGAGAAGCCGCGCGTCGTCACTATCGCATCATCATTGATGATGCGGCGGAAGTGGCGCGCCAGATGAAAAAAGCGATGCCGCTGGTGAAAGAGAATCGTCGTGATACCGGTGATGCGTACAGCTTTAACTGGTCAATCCGTATTGCGCCTGACCTGCAAATCCCGTTCGAGCCGACCCATGAAAATATGGCGAACCTGAAACTCTACCCGGACCAGCCGGTGGAAGTGCTGGCCGCCGACCTGCGTCGCGCCTTCTCCGGGATTGTGGCGGGCAACGTGAAGGAGATGGGCATCCGCGCGATTGAGCAGTATGGTCCGTACAAGATCCACGGCGACCCGAAGATGATGCGCCGTATGGACGACATGCTTCAGGGCTTTGTGGCTCAACACCGCATGAAGTTGCCGGGTTCAGCCTACATTCCGTGCTACGAAATCTGCACGTAACGCTCAGTTTCTTCTTCTCAAAGCCGGGGCACCCTGTAGCGGGTCCCGGCTTTTTTATTAGCGAATCAATTCATAGGCCTCACTTATAACTTAAACAAACTTACGGCGAACGCAATCGATTACCTCCATTTAACAACCGTAATTTATCAGCCTTAAACTAAATTACCCGCAAGAAAATCCTAAAAAGCCATATCTTTACAGCGGAAGACACCTATATTGCGGGCCGCTCTTTTAGCCCACATGTCGTTGGTGGTAGCCTTCGCGCCCGTAAATTCTATTTGATGTTTTTTTAACAGATAAATGGTCTAAAGATGCCCACATCATAAGTGGATTATTGCATTTGGGATCGCGATCACTGATAGATTCATAACGAGAATGTATCTTTCCGCCCGCCAATAGTTACGGGCGAAAATTATTAAAAAACCGTCACTGAACGAATTTCATATTACCGTCAGGCACTTTTTCATCGGATTTGACTAAAAACCTGACAATTTGCTTCCTCCAGGAGATACAGATGGAAACCACTCAAACCAGCACCGTTGCTTCGATTGAATCCCGAAGTGGTTGGCGCAAAACGGATACCATGTGGATGCTGGGCCTTTACGGCACGGCAATCGGCGCTGGTGTACTGTTCCTTCCTATCAACGCAGGCGTCGGCGGTCTGATTCCGCTGATCATCATGGCCATCATCGCCTTCCCGATGACCTACTTCGCACACCGCGGTCTGACCCGCTTCGTGCTGTCCGGTAAAAACCCGGGCGAAGACATCACCGAAGTGGTTGAAGAACATTTCGGCGTTGGCGCTGGTAAATTGATTACCCTGCTCTACTTCTTCGCGATTTACCCAATCCTGCTCGTCTACAGCGTGGCGATCACCAACACCGTTGAAAGCTTCATGACGCACCAGCTGCACATGACGCCGCCACCGCGTGCCATTCTGTCTCTGATCCTGATCGTCGGCATGATGACCATCGTGCGCTTCGGCGAGCAGATGATTGTTAAGGCCATGAGCGTGCTGGTCTTCCCGTTTGTGGCTGCGCTGATGCTGCTGGCCTGCTACCTGATCCCACAGTGGAACGGTGCAGCGCTGGAAACCCTGTCCCTGAGCAGCGCGTCTGCGACCGGTAACGGCCTGCTGATGACCCTGTGGCTGGCGATCCCGGTAATGGTCTTCTCCTTCAACCACTCCCCAATCATCTCCTCTTTCGCCGTGGCGAAACGCGAAGAGTACGGTAACGGTGCAGAGAAGAAGTGCTCCAGCATCCTGGCCCGCGCTCACGTGATGATGGTGCTGACCGTGATGTTCTTCGTCTTCAGCTGCGTACTGAGCCTCTCCCCGGCGGATCTGGCGGCAGCGAAAGAACAGAACATCTCTATTCTGTCTTACCTGGCGAACCACTTTAACGCACCGCTGATTGCGTGGATGGCACCGATCATCGCGATGATCGCCATCACCAAATCCTTCCTGGGCCACTACCTGGGCGCGCGTGAAGGCTTCAACGGTATGGTGATTAAATCTCTGCGCGGTAAAGGCAAGAGCATTGAAATCAACAAGCTGAACAAAATCACTGCACTGTTCATGCTGCTCACCACCTGGGCGGTAGCGACCCTGAACCCAAGCATCCTGGGCATGATTGAAACCCTGGGTGGCCCGGTTATCGCGATGATTCTGTTCCTGATGCCGATGTACGCAATTCAGAAAGTGCCTGCCATGCGCAAGTACAGCGGCCAGGTCAGCAACGTGTTTGTGGTTATCATGGGCCTTATCGCTATCTCTGCGATCTTCTACTCCCTGTACACCATGTTCTGATGAACGCCCGCGCCGCCTTCGGGCGGCGCACTCCTCCCCCTCTGACTGAAAGCAATGGACGCATCATGATTAGCGTATTCGATATTTTCAAAATCGGTATTGGTCCTTCCAGCTCTCACACCGTCGGACCAATGAAAGCCGGTAAGCAGTTCACGGATGACTTGATTGCACGCGGCATTCTGCACGACATCACCCGCGTGGTTGTCGATGTGTACGGCTCGCTTTCCCTGACCGGGAAAGGCCACCATACCGATATCGCCATTATCATGGGCCTGGCGGGAAATCTGCCGGATACCGTTGATATTGACGCGATCCCTGGCTTCATCCAGGACGTGAACACCCACGGTCGTTTGCTGCTGGCAAACGGTGAGCATGAGGTTGAATTCCCGGTTGACCACTGCATGAATTTCCATGCGGACAACCTGTCGCTGCACGAAAACGGCATGCGCATAACCGCGCTGGCCGGCGACAAAGCGGTTTACAGCCAGACGTATTACTCCATCGGCGGCGGCTTTATCGTCGATGAAGACCACTTTGGTCAAACCACCACCTCTTCTGTTGAGGTGCCGTATCCGTACAAAACCGCGGCAGATCTCCAGCGCCACTGCCAGGAGACGGGGCTTTCCCTCTCCGGCCTGATGATGAAAAACGAGCTGGCCCTTCACAGCAAAGAGGAGCTGGAACAGCATTTCGCTAGCGTCTGGGAAGTGATGCGCGGCGGCATTGAGCGCGGGATCACCACCGAAGGCGTTCTGCCGGGCAAGCTTCGCGTACCGCGTCGTGCGGCGGCGCTACGTCGTATGCTGGTGAGCACCGACAAAACGACAACGGACCCGATGGCCGTCGTCGACTGGATCAACATGTTCGCCCTGGCGGTGAACGAAGAGAACGCCGCAGGGGGCCGCGTCGTCACGGCGCCAACCAACGGTGCCTGCGGTATCGTTCCGGCCGTGCTGGCGTACTACGACAAGTTTATCCGTGAAGTGAACGCTAACTCCCTGGCGCGCTACCTGCTGGTCGCCAGCGCGATTGGTTCTCTGTATAAAATGAACGCTTCCATTTCCGGTGCGGAAGTAGGCTGTCAGGGCGAAGTCGGCGTGGCATGCTCCATGGCGGCAGCGGGCCTGGCGGAACTGTTGGGCGCAAGCCCGGCGCAGGTCTGCATCGCTGCGGAAATCGGCATGGAACATAACCTGGGGCTAACCTGCGATCCGGTTGCCGGACAGGTACAGGTGCCGTGCATCGAGCGTAACGCCATCGCCTCCGTCAAGGCGGTGAACGCGGCGCGTATGGCGCTGCGCCGCACCAGTGAGCCGCGCGTCTGTCTCGATAAAGTTATCGAAACCATGTACGAAACCGGTAAAGATATGAACGCCAAATACCGCGAAACCTCTCGCGGCGGCCTGGCGATGAAGATCGTAACCTGCGATTAAGCCTCTCATGAAGCCTCGTTTTGCGAGGCTTCTTCCTGTTTTCCCTCACGCTATTCGTTTCATCCTGCCGACAGTGATACCCTTTACCCATTAGATTTAAGGGAGAATATCTGTGGCTGTTCATTTGCTTATCGTCGACGCGCTCAATCTGATTCGCCGAATCCATGCGGTACAAGGCACGCCCTGCAAGGACACCTGCCTGCACGCGCTGGAGCAGCTTATTCGCCACAGCGAGCCGACGCACGTCGTGGCCGTGTTTGATGACGAAGCGCGCAACAGCGGCTGGCGACATCAGCGCCTGCCCGACTACAAAGCCGGACGCGCGCCGATGCCGGACGATCTGCATGCCGAAATGCCCGCCCTGCGTGCCGCCTTTGAGCAGCGTGGCATCCCCTGCTGGGGTGCACAGGGCAATGAAGCCGACGATCTCGCGGCCACCCTGGCCGTAAAAGTGGCAAGTGCCGGGCATCAGGCCACTATCGTTTCAACTGACAAAGGCTACTGCCAGCTGCTCTCCCCAACTATCCGCATTCGCGACTATTTTCAAAAACGCTGGCTGGACGCGCCGTTTATTGCCAGCGAGTTCGGCGTCTTGCCTGAGCAACTGCCGGATTATTGGGGTCTGGCAGGCATCAGCAGCTCTAAGGTTCCGGGTGTCGCCGGTATTGGACCAAAGAGCGCCGCCCAGTTGCTGACCGATTTTCAGAGTCTGGAAGGGATTTACGCCCGTCTGGATGAGGTGCCAGAAAAGTGGCGCAAGAAGCTGGAGGCGCATAAAGAGATGGCGTTTATCTGCCGCGAGGTGGCGACGCTACAGACGGATTTACAGCTGGACGGGAATTTACAGCAGTTGCGGTTAGAACGTTAAAACGTCAACACGGTTTTGTAGGCCCGGTAAGCTCAGCGCCACCGGGCAAAACAAAGCACGCACTATCGCTCGTCGCGACGTCCGCCTACGGCCGCCCACCAGCGACGAATGTGTACCGTCACCTCTTCGCGGTCGTGGTACAACTGACGCGCCTGGATCTCCACGTTAATACCGTGCTCATCCAGCTGTGCCTGAATATAGGCCAGGTTCTGGGATACCTCCTCGTAGCGCTTTTTCATCGGCAGCTTGAGGTTGAAAATGGTCTCACGGCACCAGCCGTTCACCAGCCAGGAGGCCATCAGCGCGGCCACTTTTGCCGGCTTCTCCACCATGTCGCACACCATCCACGAGATGTTGTTGCGGGTTGGGCGATAGCGGAAACCGTCTTCTCGCAGCCAGGTGACCTGTCCTGTGTCCATCAGGCTTTGCGCCATTGGGCCGTTATCCACAGACGACACCCACATGTTGCGTTTCACCAGCTGATAGGTCCAGCCGCCCGGGCACGCGCCAAGGTCGACGGCATACATGCCGTTAGCCAGACGCTCGTCCCACTCATCTGCCGGGATAAAGACGTGAAACGCCTCTTCCAGCTTCAGGGTTGAACGGCTCGGCGCATCTGCCGGGAACTTCAGGCGCGGGATGCCCATAAAGAATGGCGAATTGTTATTGGTGTACGAATAGCCCGCATAGCAGCAGCCCGGTGCGATAAAGAAGATATGCACCACCGGACGCTTCGGCGTTTCGTAGTTTGTCAGTATGCCCGCGTCACGCAGCGCTGCGCGCAGCGGCACGGTGAACTTACGGCAAAACTTCATCAGCTCTTTGCTTTCGTTGGTATCGGCAACCTCAACGCGCAGGTCGCCGCCCTTCTCCACCACGCCCTGCAGCATGCCCACAATCGGCGTGATGCGATCTTCCGGCGGAAGATCTTTCAGCAACTCACCCGCGACGAACATCTGGCGGGCGAAAATCAGCGAGCTGAACGGCAGCTCGCGCGCCAGCTTGTCGGCGTCTTCAGGCTGATAACACTCGAATACCACATAGCCCGCATTTTCTTTTACGCGAGCAAAGCCGAAGACTTCGCGCTTCGCCGCTTTATCGGTAATTTCCGCGGCGCACTCTTTCTCAAACCCCGGGCGACAATATAAAACAACCTTATTCATGAACAACGCCCTTGCGTTTCAGACGGATAGCTCCGATAAACATTAATACCCAACCCGCCAGGAAGCTCACGCCGCCGACAGGTGTAACAAACGCCCACAGGCGCAAATGCGAGAGGGCCAGACAGTAAAGGCTGCCGCTAAACAGCACGGTACCCAGCGCCATAAATACGCTACTCCAGTAAAACCAGATGCTTATCCGGCGCTGCATCGCTACCGCCAGCCCAAAAATAGCCAGCGTATGAAACGCCTGGTATTCAAGGCCGGTCTGGATCCAGCCCATCTCGACGGCGCCCAAAGACTTGCTCAATACGTGCGCGCCAAAGGCGCCCAGTGCAACAAAAATAAAGCCACTCACCGCGGCAAAAATCAGCATGAATCGGCTGGTCATGTTTAAGTCCTGAATTAATGCGTGCCCGGCACACAAACGTTATTGTTCATACCTGAAGCGGAATTTTTCTTGCTCGCTTGCCGCTTTCGCCAGTATCCACTGCCGGAAGGCGGCTATTTTACCCAGTTCTGCCTGACTGTCATGACAAACCAGATAAAATGCATTCTTGCTGACCAGTACATCATTAAAAGGGCAAACCAGACGGCCTGCCTCAATTTCGGACTGCGCCATCACGTTGTTCGCCAACGCCACGCCCTGTCCGTGAATGGCAGCCTGTAGCACCATCGCACTATGGCTAAAAATGGGGCCCTGCTGCACGTTTATATGACTAAGACCTAATTGACGGGTATAAGTTTGCCAGTCGCGGCGAGAGGCATCATGTAAAAGCGTATGCTGCGCCAGGTCAGCGGGCGTTTTTAGCGCCTTGTCGCCTGTTAAAAGCAGAGGCGAACAGACCGGCAGCAGATATTCTGCGTATAATTTCTCGACACGCAAGCCCGGCCAGTTGCCGCGACCATAAAAAATGGCGACATCCACATCATCGGCCAGCTTGTCTTCCTGACGATCCACCGCCTGGATTCGAACGTCGATCCCCGGATAAGCTGAGTTAAAGCTTGAGAGTCTTGGCACCAACCACTGAATGGCAAAACTGGGCAATAAACTAACAGTCAGGGCACCTTTTGCACTGCGGGCCTGCAGCTTACGCGTGGCTTCCGTGAGCTGGGAAAAAATCTCTTTAATATCCTGAAAATAGCTCTGCCCCTCTTCGGTCAACAGCAAGGAACGATTGCGTCGGCGGAACAGCTTAAGGCCCAGGAAATCCTCCAGGGACTTGATTTGGTGACTTACTGCGGCCTGTGTCACAAAAAGCTCATCTGCCGCACGGGTGAAGCTCAGGTGACGTGCTGCTGCATCAAAAACGCGTAATGCATTAAGGGGTGGCAATCGCTTTGACATGGTTATCTGGCTTAGATGTTAACGGAATTTAACAAACAGGAAACAACGTTTAACCTATTAGTTTTTTTTATCTGAGCCATTATAATTTGTCCGTTGAGGAACTACCAGCAAATACCTATAGTGGCGGCACTTCCTGAGCCGGAACGAAGAGCTTTTTTCGGAATGCGTGTTCTGAAGGGCTTTTGGCTTACGGTTGTGATGTTGTGTTGTTGTGTTTGCAATTGGTCTGCGATTCAGACCACGGTAGCAACGCTACCAATTTTTCACTTCCTGTACATTTACCCTGTCTGTCCATAGTGATTAATGTAGCACCGCCAATTTGCGGTGCTTTTTTTTCGCCTGCGATCGGTTAATGCTCGATCTCTTTCATCTCTTTCACGTCCGTGCGGTTGATCTGCTGCTTGTTCCCGTTAGCATCTTTGTACGAAATCATCCCGGTATCGTTATCGGTAGTCGGTTTCCCTTCCGAAACGATAGAACGACCATCGTTTGTGTGCATCACGTAGTTGTTACCAGAACAGGCGCTCAGGGCAAAAGTAAACGCACAGGCAGAAATGATTGCAGCTGTCTTATTCATGATTATTCTCCTTTAGCAATTAATGCTATTCAAACCTCGATTTATAACAGGCTAAAACATCCGCCTAACACTATTTAGCATAACCTGCTTTTTCGAGGTCGCCAGGATAAGCAGACAAATCTGATAGATATCAACCTCCTTGCCCTGCCGCTGAAATTGCGCGACGATCTCTCTATCGACACGAGGAATTCCATGAACGCTTTCAGTCCTGCGCAGTTTCGCGCACAGTTTCCGGCGCTGGCCGATGCCGGTATTTATCTTGATAGCGCCGCCACGGCCCTGAAGCCCAAGGCGGTGATAGAGGCCACGCAGCAGTTCTACAGCCTGAGCGCCGGCAACGTACATCGCAGCCAGTTTGCCGAAGCGCAGCGCCTGACCGCGCGCTATGAAGCCGCACGCGATCAGGTTGCGCGCCTGATCAATGCCGAAAGCGGGAAAAATATCGTCTGGACGCGCGGTACGACTGAAGCCATCAATATGGTGGCCCAGTGCTATGCCCGCCCGCTGCTGCAGCCAGGGGACGAGATCATTGTCAGCGAAGCAGAGCACCACGCTAACCTGGTGCCGTGGCTGATGGTGGCTGAGCAAACGGGCGCGCGCGTTGTTAAGCTCCCGTTGAGTGCAGACTTTCTGCCTGACGTGGCCCGTCTCCCTGAGCTGATTACCCCCCGCAGCCGCATTCTGGCGCTGGGGCAGATGTCCAACGTCACCGGCGGCTGTCCGGATCTGGCTCGCGCCATTGAGATTGCCCATGCCAGCGGCGTGGTGGTGATGGTCGACGGTGCTCAGGGCGTGGTTCATTTCCCCGCTGATGTGCAGGCGCTGGATATCGACTTCTACGCCTTCTCCGGGCACAAACTCTACGGGCCAACCGGGATTGGCGCGCTGTACGGTAAGCCAGAACTGCTGGCCAAAATGACGCCGTGGCTCGGCGGCGGCAAAATGATTACCGAGGTGACCTTCGACGGTTTTAAAACGCAGGAGGTGCCTTACCGTCTGGAAGCGGGCACGCCGAACGTGGCCGGGGTCATCGGCCTCAGCGCCGCACTTGAATGGCTGGCGGAAACGGACGCGGTTCAGGCGGAAAGCTGGAGCCGAGGGCTGGCGACGCTGGCAGAGGAAGAACTGAAAAAACGCCCGGGTTTCCGCTCGTTCCGCGTTCAGGATTCCAGCCTGCTCGCCTTTGATTTTGCTGGCGTGCATCATAGCGATATGGTGACGCTGCTGGCCGGATACGGCATTGCCCTGCGCGCAGGACAGCACTGCGCCCAGCCGCTGCTGGCGGCGCTTGGCGTAAGCGGTACGCTGCGCGCCTCGTTTGCGCCGTATAATACCCAAAGCGATGTCGACGCGCTGGTTAGCGCCGTTGACCGCGCCCTTGAAATACTGGTGGATTAATGACTAGCGCTGCTTTAGCCGGACATCCGTTTGGCACGGTCATCACTGAAGAGACCTTAAAACAGACCTTCGCCCCGCTCCAGCAGTGGGAAGATAAATATCGTCAGCTGATCCTGCTGGGTAAACAGCTCCCAGCTCTTTCCGACGATCTTAAAGCGCAGGCGAAAGAAATTGCGGGCTGTGAAAACCGCGTCTGGCTGGGCGTGAGCGTCTCCGGCGAGAAGCTGCATTTCTTCGGCGACAGCGAAGGGCGCATCGTCCGGGGCCTGCTGGCGGTCCTGTTAACCGCCATTGAGGGGAAAAGCGCGGCGGAATTGTTAACGCACTCGCCGCTGGCGCTGTTCGACGAACTGGGGCTGCGCGCGCAGCTTAGCGCCTCGCGCGGTCAGGGCCTGATCGCGCTCAGCGACGCGGTGCTGGACGCCGCACGTCAGGCTCAGGCCTGACGTTCCGCCTTCGCCATCATCTTCTTCAGGGCGTGAGAGACCGCCACAAAGCCAAAAGAGGCGGTTACCATGGTGGCCGCCCCAAAGCCTGACGCGCAGTCCATGCGTTTTGGCCCTTCCGCCGTGCTTTTCATCGCACAAACTGAACCATCCGCCTGCGGGTAGACCAGCGCTTCGGTGGAGAACACGCAGTCGACGCCTAGCTTGCCCTTGCTGTTCTTCACCACATTGAAGTCGCTCTTCAGGCGTTCACGCAGCTTGGCAGCCAGCGGATCCTGAATGGTTTTCGCCAGATCGGCAACCTGGATCTGCGTGGGATCGATTTGCCCGCCCGCGCCGCCGGTCGTGACCAGCGGCACCTTGTAACGACGGCAGTATGCGATCAGCGCCGCTTTAGGCCGCACGCTGTCGATGGCGTCAATCACATAGCTGTAGCCTTTGCTCATGTACTCCGCGACGTTATCTGCCGTCACAAAGTCGTCGATCACCGTCACCCGACACTCCGGATTGATGAGGCGAATGCGCTCCGCCATCACCTCGGACTTCGCCAAACCGACGTTATCACGCAGGGCGTGGATCTGACGGTTAGTGTTGGTCACACAAACGTCATCCATATCAATCAGCGTGATTGCGCCAATCCCGGTTCTCGCCAGCGCTTCCGCCGCCCAGGAGCCGACACCGCCAATGCCCACGACGCAGACGTGCGCATCCGCAAACAGCTGCAGGGCTTTTTCACCATAGAGACGTGCCGTGCCGCCAAAACGCTGGCGCCAGGCATCGCTGATTACCACAGACATAAAACCTCAGATGTAAAAAGGGTGAGGTTTTCCTCACCCTGAACAGTAATCCGTATTGCGCTCAGAATACCACAATCAGCCGCTGAATACGTTTCCGGTGCCCGGCGCGGCCTTAAGCACCCATACGCGTCCGTAGTGGTTATACCAGCCTGCACGGTGACCAGCATCCGGGCCAATGCCCTGATAGATATCAAAGTGCTGTCCCTTAATCGCTCCGCCCACATCCAGGGCTACCATCAGACGCAGCTCATATTTGCCGTTGAACTTGCCGTTGTTGTCGAGCAGAGGGACTTCCGCCAGCAGCGTGGTACCCGCAGGAATGATAGAACGATCCGATGCCACCGACGCGCGGCCAATCAGCGGCACGGCGCTGGCCCCTTTCACCGGGGCGAAGTTTTGCGGCTTGAAGAAGACGAACGATGGGTTCTGCTCCAGCAGCTCGCGCACCTCGGCTTCACTGTGCTTTTCGCCCCACTCGCGGATCGCCTGCATCGACATATCTTCTTTTTTCACTTCGCCGCGGTCAATCAGCACCTTACCGATGCTGCGGTAGGCATGGCCGTTTTTCCCGGCATAGCTGAAGAAGTTGAGCGGTGAACCGTCGCCAAAATCAATGTAGCCGCTGCCCTGCACGTCCATGATGAAATTATCCATCAGGGAGTTGCTGTAGGCCAGGACGTAGTTTTCGCTCAGCGCACCGGCGTAGATTTCGGCGCGGGACGGCAGACGGCCGCGTTTTGGCGGCATACGGTAGATAGGGTACTGGAACTCGCCCTGGCGCGTGTGTCGCGCCTGAACCACGGGCGTATAATAGCCGGTGAACTGGACGTTGCCGTAGTTATCTGCCCCTTCCATTTGCCAGGCATCAATACCAAACTGGCGCATGTTGCGCGTATCGCCGCCCGCCTTCAGCCAGTCCTGTACCGCGCTATAAACATTGTTCTGTGAGCTATACAGACGCGGCGACGCATTGCGGATCTGGTAGACCTGCTCGGAGAAATCACCGGCGTTGATCGGCGCGCCAACGGCGTCAGGCTGATTAACTAAAGAGAAAGGCTGGGATAACTTCCCGTCTTTATACTGCTGACCGCGATCGGTCGGTTTGGAAGAACAGGCCGCAAGAATCGCTACCATTGCGCCCGCCATCAGATACTTCGCCCAACGTCCTTTCATTATATCTCGTCTTTAAGTTGCCCATTTCCGCGTGATGAAGATAACAAACCGACAAAGCGAATGAAATGCGATCGCATGCCCTTTGGCAAATTCAGAGCAAAAAATAGTCTAAATGTCGCAATGCCGTTCACTTTACATACAAAGTTAATGATTTATGTGAAAAAGGGGTTGCATCACAAACCTATCCGAGTATAGTGCGCTTCCACGGACGCGGGGTGGAGCAGCCT
>NZ_JADBQK010000009.1:0-124308 GCF_014895885.1 Enterobacter cloacae complex sp. P17RS | reverse complement strand
AATCCGGCCCCCGCAACCAACACTTCTAAAAACAATAAACACCCTTAAGGGTGTTTTTTTGTATCTGCCGTTTGTGAATTTGCCGGGCATTTCACCCGGCTAAAAACCTACCCGCGCCGCGCCAGCGTCGCCCCGTCTGAGAAATACGCCCGTATCCCCGCCAGAATCGACTCCGCCACCTCCTGCTGGAACTTTGCCGTCTTGAGCTTACGCTCTTCTTCAACGTTACTGATAAACGCGGTTTCTACCAGAATGGACGGGATATCCGGTGCCTTCAGCACCGCAAACCCGGCCTGCTCAACGCTGTTTTTGTGCAGCTTATTGATGTTCCCTAGCTTGCCCAGCACCGCTTTACCAAACTTCAGGCTGTCGTTAATGGTCAGGGACTGCACCATGTCGAACATGGTGTGGTCGACGTATCGGTCGCCGCTTTTGCTCACGCCACCGATCAGGTCCGAGGCGTTCTGGGTGTCCGCAAGGTATCGCGCCGCGGTACTGGTCGCACCCTTGGTTGAGAGCGCAAACACCGACGAGCCGCTCGGCTGGCGGCTGGTAAAGGCATCCGCATGGATCGAGACGAACAGATCGGCACGCTGCTTCTGCGCTTTCGCCACCCTCACCTTCAGTGGAATAAAGACATCCTCATTGCGCGTCATGTAGGCGCGCATATTGCCCTCTTTATCAATTAACGCCTTCAGACGACGGGCAATTTGCAGCACCACGTCTTTTTCACGCGTATGGTATTTCCCCACCGCACCGGAGTCTTCGCCGCCGTGGCCGGGATCGAGCATGATCACAATCGGACGATCGCGCCCTGCTTTCCCCGGCTGCGGGCCGCTTTGCGCAGGCGGCACCTGACGCTGAAGATCGCCTTTGTTGTAATCCTCCAGCAGGGCGAGAAGCGGATCCTGAATATCCGTCGCATTCGCCGGGTAAAGATCCATCACCAGACGCTCTTTAAACGTCGCGACAGGCGCCAGGGCGAACAGCTGCGGCTTAACGTTCTGCTTAAGCTCAAACACCATGCGCACGGTTTGCGGATCAAACTGACCGACGCGCGCCGATTTAATAAACGGATCGTCACCGCGGATCTGCGCCGCCATGCCTTTCAGCACGGAGTTGAGGTTCACCCCTTCGAGATCCACCACCACGCGTTCAGGGTTGCTGAGGGCAAATTGCTTATATTTCAGCACGCGATTGGATTCAACCGTCACGCGCGTATAGGTCGACGACGGCCAGACGCGCACCGCCACCACCTGACTCGTGGCGGCAAGACCGACCTGGCTGACGCTAAGCAACCACATTGCCCCGGCCCCTTTTAACAAACGGCGGCGGCTTATTGCTGAATTGGATCCCGACATGCTTCTCCCGAGCAAGAAAACAAACTGATATACAAAAGTGCAGATTGACCGAAAACTTTAACGAATGACGCATAAACTGTCATCTATAAAAGGGTAAACAATCATACGTTAACGCACGGATTACTTATTAATTTCTGTAGGTCGCAGAAAATTTGCACTTGCACACGCGCCCACAATCGAATAAAAATACATAAATTACGAATAAACATTCATTAAGGGTTGTGCCATGGTGAAGGAACGTAGAACCGAACTGGTCCAGGGATTCCGCCATTCTGTTCCCTATATCAACGCCCACCGGGGAAAAACGTTTGTCATCATGCTGGGCGGCGAAGCCATTGAGCATGAAAATTTTTCCAGCATCGTCAATGACATTGGCCTGCTGCACAGCCTCGGGATCCGCCTGGTGGTGGTCTATGGCGCGCGCCCGCAGATCGACGCCAACCTGGCCGCTCACCACCACGAGCCGATTTACCACAAACATACCCGCGTCACGGATGCCAAAACCCTGGAGCTGGTGAAGCAGGCGGCGGGTCTGCTGCAGCTGGATATCACCGCTCGCCTGTCGATGAGCCTGAACAACACGCCGCTACAGGGCGCGCATATCAACGTCGTGAGCGGCAACTTTATCATTGCCCAGCCGCTCGGCGTGGACGATGGCGTGGATTACTGCCACAGCGGCCGCATTCGTCGTATTGATGAAGAGGCCATTCACCGTCAGCTCGACAGCGGTGCCATTGTCCTGATGGGGCCGGTGGCGGTTTCCGTAACCGGTGAAAGCTTTAACCTGACGTCCGAAGAGATTGCCACCCAGCTGGCGATCAAGCTGAAGGCGGAAAAAATGATTGGGTTTTGCTCCTCCCAGGGCGTCGTAAACGATGAAGGGGTGATTGTGCCGGAACTCTTCCCGAATGAAGCGCAGGCCCGCGTTGAAGCGCTGGAAGCCGAAGGGGATTACCACTCCGGCACCGTCCGCTTCCTGCGTGGCGCCGTGAAGGCCTGCCGCAGCGGCGTGCGCCGTAGTCACCTGATCAGCTATCAGGAAGACGGAGCTCTGCTGCAGGAGCTGTTCTCCCGCGACGGTATTGGCACCCAGATTGTGATGGAAAGTGCAGAGCAGATTCGCCGCGCGACCATCAACGATATCGGCGGCATTCTGGAGCTGATCCGTCCGCTGGAACAGCAGGGTATTCTGGTTCGTCGCTCCCGCGAGCAGCTGGAGATGGAGATCGACAAATTCACCATTATCCAGCGCGATAACCTGACCATTGCCTGCGCCGCCCTCTATCCGTTCCCGGAAGAGAAAATCGGAGAAATGGCCTGCGTGGCGGTGCACCCGGATTACCGCAGCTCTTCACGCGGCGAAATGCTGCTTGAGCGCGTGGCGGCACAGGCGCGTCAGATGGGGCTGAGCAAGCTGTTCGTCCTGACGACGCGCAGCATTCACTGGTTCCAGGAACGCGGGTTCACGCCGGTGGATATTGATTCTCTGCCGGAAACGAAGAAAGAGATGTACAACTATCAGCGCCGTTCGAAAGTGCTGATGGCCGACCTGGGGTAATCCTTTCTTTGCCGGCGTCGTTCAGAGAGAGTCAAATATCGCGCTCAGCCCGCTTCGGCGTTCCGTGCGGGTGGCAATCGCCTGTACCAGCACCCGTTCATCGGTATACAGCGACAGGCGCTGACGCGCGCGCGTAATGGCGGTATAGATCAGCTCGCGGGTAACGACGGGGGAGAGCTGTGTGGGCAGGATAAGTGCCGCATGGTTAAACTCAGAACCCTGGGATTTATGCACCGTCATCGCCCAGGCAGTTTCATGCTCGGGCAAACGGCTCGGCTGGAAGGACTTCACGCTACCGTCCGGCATCTGGAACCAGACGCGGAGCCCCTGCCCACGATCGAGCGCAATCCCGATATCCCCGTTAAACAACCCCAGCGCGCTGTCGTTGCGGGAGATCATCACCGGCCGGCCTTCATACCAGCGCGAGTGCGGAGTACGGTTGATTTTACGCTTTTGCGCCAGCAGCTGTTCCAGCCTGTCGTTCAGGCCGCTGACGCCAAAGGGCCCTTCCCTCAACGCGCAGAGCAGCTGGTATTCGCCAAACGCGGCAATGACCTGCTCCGGCGTGCTTTGCTGCTGTACGCCCGTCAGAAAATGTTGGTACCCCAGCAGGGCGTCATCCAGCATCGCCTGATACTCTTCCCCGGTTTGCAGCGATTTTTTCTCAATATCGGTAAAGGTACCGTCAAATACCGCACAGGTAGCGTGCCGATCGCCCCGGTTCACCGCCGCCGCAAGCTGACCAATGCCGGAGTCGCTGCCAAAACGGTAGCTTTTTTGCAGCAGACACAGGCTGTCGCGCAGCGCCCCCGCAAGTAAATGGTTTTCAGCCGCGAGCGAACATCCGGTCAGGCGCGCCAGCTCCTCAGCGCGTTCTGCAGTATACCCCAGGCTGGCATAGGTGCAGATATCGCCCAGCACGGCCCCGGCCTCCACGGAGGCAAGCTGATCGCGGTCGCCGAGGAAAATGACGCGCGCGTGCGGCGGTAACGCATCAATCAAACGCGACATCATCGTCAGGTCAATCATCGACGCTTCATCCACAACCAGCACGTCCAGATGCAGCGGGTTACCGGCATGGTAGCGCAGACGCTGGCTACCCGGCTGCGCGCCGAGCAAGCGGTGCAGCGTGCTGGCTTCGTTAGGGAAAAGCGCAAGCCGCTCCCCGGTAAGCGGCAGTTTTTGCAGCGCGCCGCCTAACGACTCCGTCAGACGTGCAGCCGCTTTACCGGTGGGTGCCGCCAGGCGGATACGACACTTTTGCTCACCCGATAACTGAATCAGCGCGGCAAGCAGCTTAGCCACGGTGGTCGTTTTACCGGTGCCCGGCCCGCCCGAAATCACCGATATTCGCCGCGTTAACGCCACTGCTGCCGCCACTTTCTGCCAGTCTGTCTCGTCGTCAGAGGTAAACAGCGTATCCAGCGTTTGCCGGAGCAGTGCTTCATCGCACGGGAGCGGAGCATTGGTCTCGCTGAAAAAGCGCGCCACCGTCAGTTCGTTACGCCACAGCCGGTTCAGATACAAACGTTCACCCGTCAAAATCATTGGCGTACCGGTATCGGCGCTGCTGACGGCGGGCGAGCGGAGTAATATTTCTTGCCAGTCCACTGCCTCACCCAGAAGCGCGAAACACGCCTGTAAAGCCGGCGGCATTTTCTCATCCACCACCAGACGTGAAAGCGGCAGACAGACATGCCCTTCTCCCGCATCTTTACTCAGGATCGCCGCGGCAAGCATGACGGCAGGCTCTTCGCCCGCCACCATCATGGCAAATTGTACGTCCAGGTGGCGAAGTGCACGTTGTTCAATTGCGTCCAGCAGTAGCGCCTGCATCGTCATGCTACTTCCTCCGTGCTTGCAGCAAACAGGTTATCCATCTTTTCAATCAACTCCGCAGCCGGACGGGTGCTGAAGATACCCGAACGCGGGTTGTTAGCATCCACGCCGCGCAGAAAGAGGTAAATGACGCCGCCAAAATGATCTTCATAGCGATAATCGGCCATGCGATGGCGCAGGTAACGGTGCAGCGCCAGGGTGTAAAGCTGATACTGCAGATCGTAGCGATGCATTTGCATCGCTGAGGCCATCGCCTGCTGGGTATAGGCTTCGCTGTTTGCCCCCAGCCAGTTCGATTTGTAATCCAACAGGTAGTAGCGCCCTTCATGGCGGAAAACCAGGTCGATAAAGCCTTTCAGCATCCCCTGCACCTGGCGAAAATTCAGCGGCGGACACCCTGCGGATAACGGATCGTACTCGCGGATCAGCGCATCAAGCGCCTCGGCCCTGAGCGGGCTGGCGATGGGGAGGTAAAACTCCATCTCCACCTGCTTATCTTTGGCGGTCAGCTGGCTCAGCGAGATCCCCTGCGCCGTGAGCGGCGCGTGCAGAACAGCGCGGATCCATTCAGTGAGAACCGGCTGCCACTGTGCGTCGTAGCCGCCGCTCTGTAACATCTTCAGCACCCACTCTTCTGATACCGGCTGGGTAAAATCCAGCTCTTCAAACAGGCTGTGCAAAAACGTGCCCGGCGAGGCGCCGCGCGGAAACTGATGCGGCGTGAGCACCGGCTCGACGGGCACGCTCCCGGCCCCAGCGGCATCCACGTCCAGTTTTGGCATCAGATCTTGCGCAATACTCTGTCCGTGCTGCTGTAAACCGGAGTAACTGGTGACGCGCCAGTCGTCAGTGATTGTACGAGCCACCTCGCGGGCATGCAGCGCTGACTCTCCCTGCTCCGGCGTCTGCCAGCGGCTGCTGTCGGGCGGGGAGGGAATATGCAGGGCAACATGCTCTGAGCAAAGTGATTCGATGCACTGGCGCAGCCCTGCGGCATCTTTAGGCTCGCCGCGCTGAATAAGCCGCCCCAGCGCGCTCAGATGAAAATCACTCTCGCCGCTCTTTTCGCCACGGCGACGGAACAGCGGCGCGACGCCCAGGGAACAGTGCCAGACCGAACGGGTCAGCGCCACGTATAGCAGGCGCAGGTCTTCCGCGAGACGCTCCGCTTCGGCCAGCTCGACGCTGGACTCCGCGTTGCTGAGGTCGAGTACCGCTTCGAACGACTCGCGATCGTGGTAAAAAGCCTGGTCCTGCACGCGATAATTGGCGATAAACGGCAGCCAGACCAGCGGATACTCCAGGCCTTTCGACTTGTGAATGGTGACGATCTGCACCAGATGTTTATCGCTCTCGAGGCGCATCTGCTGGCTGGAGGAATTGCTGTTAGGGTCGGCAATCTGCTGGGCCAGCCAGCGCACCAGAGCATGCTCGCTCTCCAGCTGCGTACCCGCTTCCTGGAGCAGCTCGCTGATGTGCAAAATATCGGTCAGACGGCGCTCGCCGCCCGCTGTCGCCAGCATGTTTTCCGCAATGTGACGATGTGCCATGAGCTCGCGCACCATCGCCATCACGCCGCGCTTCTGCCATTTTTCACGGTAGCGCACAAACTCTTCTACCACAGCATCCCACGCGGATTCGTCAGTATTAAGCGCATCAATGTCACGCGCGTTCAGCCCGAGCATCGCGCTCGCTAAGGCGCTGCGGAGCGTGCTTTCACGCTCCGGGGCCAGCACAGCCTGCAGCAGCCATAGCATCTCGAGGGCTTCCAGCGTTTCAAAAACGCTGTCGCGGTTGGAGAGGTAAACGGAAGGTATATTCAATAGCGTCAGGGCGTCGCGGATAAGCGCGGCCTCCTGACGGCTGCGCACCAGCACCGTGATATCGGATGCCTTTACCGGGGCTGGTTTATCCTCCTTCCACAGCAGCGCATCGCCGCGCGCGCCTGCGCTGAGCCAGTCCCTAATTTGCGCCGCACAGTGCTGGGCCATAGCATTTTGATAGTCCGCGACGCCCCAGCCTTCCCCGTCAAGTAGCCAGAAGTTCATGGCTGGCTGAGTTTCGCCATTAACCTCGAAGCGCAACGCGGTATTTTTAGGGGCGAACTTGACCGGCTGGAAAGGGATCTCCCGGAACATAAACGCCGTATCCATGCGGCTGAAGAGCGCATTGACGCTTTCCACCATGCCGGGAGAAGAGCGCCAGTTGGTGTCGAGCGTGTAGTGCGCGTCAACCTCGCTGCGGGCTTTCATGTAGGTGAAAATATCCGCACCGCGGAAGGCGTAAATGGCCTGCTTAGGATCGCCGATTAACAACAGCGCGGTGCCGGGCTGCTGGCGCCAGATACGGCGGAAAATGCGGTACTGCTGTGGGTCGGTGTCCTGAAATTCGTCAATCATTGCCACCGGAAAGCGGGTGCGAATCGCGGCGGCAAGCGCTTCGCCATTCTCACTGCACAGCGCCGCATCAAGTCGGCTCAGCATATCGTCGAACCCCAGTTCGCCCCGGCGACGCTTTTCACGCGCGACGGCGTCGCGGATCTCCGTCATGGCGCGGACGATCATCAGATCGTTGAGCGTCAGGGGCTCCGCCAGCAGGGTTTCAATCGCCAGAAATAGGGGATGTTCAGGCACGATGCCGTCGGCTTTGGTCCGCTCAGCCAGGAAACGTTGGGAGAATTTCTCCAGCGCATCCGGGAGCTGGTAACCCCGCGTCTCTTCCTGCGCCCAGGCGCTGATCTTCTCGATCCATTTGCCCTGGTTGCCGCGATTGAACTTACGTCGATCGATCCCGGAATTCTCGATGATCGCGTCAATCTCACCGACTGACTCAATCCATTTTTGTTTGATGTCGGCAATTTTAGCGATGATTTTTTCATGGCGTGAGGCCAGGGTTTCATCCGCCGGGGGCGGAGATTTGATGACCGGCGCTTCCCCCTGAAGATAACGATCGATGGCGCGCAGCAGTGCTTCGGGCCCCTTCCACAACGCATGTACCGCTTCCGCAATATCCCGCTGTAACGGATAGCAGTGGCGACGCCAGAAATCCGCGCAGGCCTGATAGCGAAGCACGGATTCATCTTCAATAAGCTGTTGCTCAAACAGCATGCCGGATTCAAAAGCATTCAGGCTCAGCATGCGCTGGCAAAAACCGTGAATGGTGAAGACGGACGCTTCGTCCATCTGCCTTTCTGCGAGGAGCAGCCACTGGGCTGCCTGTTGCTTATCGGCAATCTCTTTCAGAAGGCTCGCGTAAAGAGGGTTATCCGTGCTCTGGCGCAGACAGGCGATGCGCAGTTCGTGGATATTGGTCCGAATACGGCCGCGCAGCTCAGCGGTGGCGGCCTCGGTAAAGGTAACGACCAGCAGCTCTTCAACGCTCAAAGGACGAGGAAAAGCGGCGTTACCGCCAAGGCCTAACAGCAGGCGCAGATAGAGCGCGGCGATGGTGAAGGTTTTTCCCGTTCCCGCTGAGGCTTCAATCAATCGTTCACCCTGCAGAGGTAAACGTAAGGGATCAAGGGACTCAGCGGTATCGGTCATTCTTTCTTACTCCAGGGCATAGATTGCTGCAACGCGCTGACGCTCTTCCAGACTTTCCAGCCTTTCGGGTTTACGTAGTCCGTTTTCCCGTTCTGGCTACCGGAAACCTGAGACAGGATAGTGATGCCCTGCGGCTTAATCACGGCCTGATGGAAGAAATCGGCAGCCTTCTGCGGCGTCAGCTGTTTTATCTCGGCCACTACTTTATCACGCGAATCAAATTTCAGATTACCGCGATCGAAATCTTTGCTCAGCTGTGACGCCTCTTCGCCCAGCGTCTGCGGCGGCTGCATCACCTGCGCGATGACGGCCTGCTGGATCTGAGCAAACTCTTCCGGCTTCATGGCCCGCAGTTTTGCTTCCACCTGCGGGAAGAACGCCTGATAGCGGTGCCAGAGATAGGCCGGCTGTTTGTCGCTGCTTTGCAGCAGGAAGCCCAGCCCCCATTGACGCCCCACGTTCATTGAGAAAGCAAATACCGCATAGCCAAGCTGCTCTTCTGTGCGCAGCTGGTTATAGAACCACGGCTGAATAATCTGACCCAGAACGGCGCTCTGCGCAGAGCTTGCGAATTCATCATAGCCCGTTGGCACAAACACCGCGGCCAGCGCGGAATCGGTGCTGCTCCCCGCTTTTTCAAAGATCACATTCTGTTTTTTCTCAACCAGCACGTCCTGGTTACGGCACCACTCGTCCCCTTTCGAACCGAGCTGCGTGCGAACATTTTCTGCCAGCGTTTTGGCCTGATCTTCGCTCATGTTGCCGACGATAAGAAACTCCGGGCGCGTGTTGGTTTTTAGCGAGTCACGGTAAGCCAGCACCTCTTTTAATGAGATTGATGGCAGCAAGGCACGGCGTTCTTCACGCTGGAAATAAGGTATTTGCGACAGCATTTGTGCCGGCATAAGCGCCTGATCGTAAGCTTTGCCCTTTTCTGCAGAATCCATCATCTGCGCATACCAGGATTTAGCCTGCTCAAGCTGCTCTTCCGTTGGCGTGTAGCTGAAGTAACCCTCGAGCAGGGCCTTGAAAAGCTGAGGCAGACGCTGAGTATAGCCATTTGCATTAAGCATCAAACCGTTGTTGGCGTTGGTGGAGAAGCTGATCCCGCCCACGGCCGCCTGGTTGCTGAGCTGATCGAGCGCGATACCGGCCAGATAGTCATTGAGCGCGAACATCACCTGATTTTTGGCGCTGTTCATCGCTTTCGGGTTACGCAGGACCACGCTGACATCGGCCTTTGGCTCGCTCGCAAAATAACGGCTTGGGGTATACACCACGCGCAGCGTCGGTTCATCAATAATGAGCTCCGGGTGCGGATAATCCTTAGTCGTTTTGATCAGCGAGAAATCATCCGGGATATAGGGGTTCAGCTCCGGCAGCTTCAACGCAATCTCACCGGCCTTCTTCTGCCAGTCGGCGAAGGTCTGGTCGCTGATTTTGTCTACCTGATAAGGGGCATCAACAAAGTATGCCGTCTTGTTATGCGGTTCGTTCGGGCTGATGTACCAGATGCGGGCATTTTGCGGCGTCATCATCGCCAGGCGCGCTTTTACCGCCTCGGCATCATAACGATCGGCAATATTGACCGCGTCGAGCGTGTGCGCCACCGGCACGCGGATCATGGTATCCGCCAGCCACTCCACGTAATCCATATCGCGGGTAATGGACGGGTAACGGAAATCGAGATCCAGCACGTGCGCCAGTTCATCAAAATAGCGCTTATCGACGCCTTTCTCGCGCAGTAAAGAGAGGTAGCTAAAGATAGCCGCCACCACTTCATCACGGTTGGCCTGACCTTTGTCGGTCAGGGTGGCGGAGATCGCCAGCACGCCGCTGTTGCCGTTTACCACGGGATCGGAATCGGCGCGGATCCCTTCCACCAGCCCCTGTTTTTGCAGCCAGTCAGATAAGGTTCCCGGGCTGCGGTTACCAATCAGGTAGGTCACCAGCTCGTCGGTTTTACTGCGAAACTGGGCTGTGTTGTTATCAATGCGGAACTCAACGCGCAGCACTTTGCGGGGCATGGCAGGAACGTAGTGGATGACGATCCCTTTTTGCGCGTCCGTGACAACCGGTACGTCTATCTTCGGCAGGTCAATATTTTTATTCGGCACCCGGCCAAACGTTTGTGCCGCCAGTCCGGTAAGCTCCGGCAACGGTTTGTTGCTGTAAATAACCGCCTTCATCAGGTTGGCGGAGTAGTATTTGTCACGAAACGCATGCAGGGCGTCAATGACCGGGCTTCCCGGTTTATCGCTCAGCGTCTCCAGGTTACCGCCCGAGAAACGTGAGCCCGGATGCGCCGGGTTGATGGTCTCGGCGCTGACCTGCGCCATACGCATACCGTCCCGGGTACGGGCCATGGTCAGCTCCGCATTGACGGCATTGCGCTCGCGATCGGCGTATTTTTTATCCAGCAGCGGCGCGGCGATAGCATCGGCAAGACGATCAACCGCCCCTGCCAGCGCGTCATTTTCGACTTCGAGATAAAAGGCCGTGCGGTACGGTGCCGTGCTGGCGTTGTGGCTGCCGCCATGCATTTTCAGGAATTCAGAAAGGCTATCCGGCTGCGGATATTTTTTAGAGCCCATCAGCGTCATGTGTTCGAGGTAATGCGCCAGCCCCGGATGCGCCTCAGGATCTTCGAGCGATCCAACCGGCACCACTAACGCCGAGAGGGATTTCACCGCCTGCGGATCGGAAACCAGCAGCACGGTCATACCGTTATCAAGGCGGATAGCCTGATACTGACGGGTATCTTTTTCGCTCTTACGGATAGTTTCCTGAACGGGTTGCCAACCGGAGTCTGCCTGAGTGACGGGAGCCCAAAGGGCGACAAACAAAACAAACGCTTTGAACAAGGTGCTGCCTGGCATTACGACCTCTTTATCACGGCTATCCCGTCATACTTCAAGTTGCATGTGCGTCGGCTGCATGCGTTCACCCCAGTCACTTACTCATGTAAGCTCCCGGAGATTCACGCCCTTGCCGCCTTCCTGCAACTCGAATTATTTAGGGCAAACATCATTAACAAACTGCGTGCTGGACACGCCAACATCTCTTTATTTAGGTACATCAGTCCGTGATAAGAAGTGCATCATAAATGAACACCCCATGCTGCGCAATTTTTATACAGCGCTCAGGACTGATTAAACTTAAACAACGGTAACAGGTAGCGCTGTGCCTCTTCCGTAATAGCCTCGAAGTATTCTGGCTCAAGCGTTCGCCATAGACGTTGATACCAGACATCCTCACCTTCACCGCGTACCATCATGTTTCCTTCATAGGCCTGCATAAATTTACTGCGCGCTTTCTGCAGCGAAGCCTCATCCGTTAACATCGCATCATTCTGCGCGTCATAACAGGCTTTTATCCACGCACCGCCACTTTCGGGCAGTAACAGGAGGGGTTTGTTCATTCCCTGAAGATAGCCCTCAATATACAAGGACAGATAGCGTAACGCCTGTTCTGCTTCCATGGGTGGGAAGCGCCATTCGCCCTCTTTGCGCACGAAGATCCGGCTTTCACCTTTATTCCCACCCGCACTGTAGACAAGATGTTCCAGCCAGAGTTGCAATCCTTGTGAAACGCTGAGCAGAGAAGGCCGCCAGCGCAGTAGCCCATCCGGCTGAACCTGGGTTAGCCAGCCCGTGAGCTGTATGCCCTTGCAGCTGAGATCGATTTCGATGCTGTGTCCGGGCTGGCGGTGCTCCCTGACGCGCTCCGCCAGAGCGGTCATCTCCTGGCACTGCGCCTCCCAGACGATTTCCCCAAACGCACCGTAAGGTAGTTGCCCTGCGGCACGGTAGCGGCGGTAAAGTTTGTCTGCATCTTCCTCTTCAACCAGCGCATTAAGCAGCTGGAGGTTTAGCTGATAGCGCTCCAGCCCTTCCAGAGTAAAGGGTTCTGCATCAGGAATTTCGCTCTCTTCAGAGCGGAAGTTGACCTGTAATCGCTGCTGGAAGAAGGCGCGCACCGGATGCGCCCAAAACCGCTGAAGCTGTTCGAAAGTCAGAGTGTTAATGGGCAGCGGATCAAGCGGCTGAATAAAATCCGTATGGGCTCTCCCCTCTTTTTTCGCTGCTGGCAGCCATTCGCGGGCATAGCTCTGCTGTTCGCTGACAATATAGTTTACCGGGTCAAACGGCATGCGGCTGTGGATACAGGTAATGTGCGCCTTCACCCGCTGCTCGCTTTCGTCGCAGTTAAGCGCCTCATCCCCAGCCAGATAGTGGCTCTGGCCGATATAGTCCACCAGTTCCTGCACCAGAACGGAGGGGAAGCGCTCGCTGTTGTCCTGAATGGAACGACCGATATAGCTGATATAGAGCTTACTTTGAGCGGAGATGAGCGCTTCAAGGAAGAGATAGCGGTCATCATCACGACGGCTACGGTCACCCCGCTTTGGATCTGCGTTCATCAAATCGAACCCCAGCGGTGCCAGGGCCCGAGGATAAATACCGTCGTTCATGCCGAGCAGGCAGACCACCTTAAAGGGAATTGAGCGCATTGGCATCAGGGTACAGATATTGATGGGCCCTGCCAGGAAACGCTGGCTGATTCGCTCCTGGTCAAGGCGCTGCGTCAACTCATCTCTCAGCAGCGACAAAGGAATCGCTTCGCGATAGTGGGAATTCACGCCCTCGTCAACGATAGCCTGCCACTGCGTTTCAATGAGCGCCATCGCCGCTTCGGTGTCGTTGTCTGGCAGGAAGAAATCATTAAGTAACGCCCTGCACACCGGGAGCCACTCTTCAAGCTGACGCGGCTGCATTAGTTCACGTCGCCAGCGGTTAAGCTGCATCAGCAGAGAAGCTAAATGCCCTACCAGGTCAGCAATCAAACCGCTGGACTCATCGTAAGGCAGCACTTCGTTCCACTCGCCCTGGCTGCTCTCCATGGCGTAGCCCAGCAGCATACGCGTCAGGCCAAACCGCCAGGTATGCTGGCCGGTTGGGGGAAGCTCGAACTCCTGGACGTTATCGTCATCGATGCCCCAGCGAACGCCTGATTCGTTTACCCACTGGCGAAGATAGCGCAGCCCTTCTTCATTGATGTTGAAGCGGGCTGCCAGCACGGGAACATCCAGTAACGCCAGAACATCTTCGGAGATAAACCGGCTATCCGGCAGTGAAAGCAGGGTGATAAATGCCTGCAATGCCGGGTGCGACTGACGGGCACGACGGTCAGAGATGGCGTAAGGCAGGTATCGCTCACCCGTCGCACTGCCGAAGACGGCCTGAATAAAGGGACTGTAGCTGTCGATGTCCGCCACCATCACCACGATATCGCGCGGCGTCAGTTCAGGGTCGTCCTGCAGCATCGCCAGCAGCCGATCGTGAAGCACTTCGACCTCACGCTGCGGGCTATGACAAACATGGATCGTGATACTGCGATCCTCAGCGTCCAGCTTCCGCTTGCTGTCGCTGCGCTCAAACTCTTTCGCCGTCACGCCCATGACGGCGCGGTTCTCCAGATCCAGAATATCTAACTGAATATTGTGCAGCAGACTATCCGGGGCGATCTCGACAAAGGCGTCAACGTCACCTTCGCCTGATGACGTAATATCGGAGAGCATGTGAATGTAATCACGCCCCAGTTTCCCCCATGAGGCAAGCAGTGGATTGGGCAGGTTCTGGATGCCGTCTTCATCAAAAAGCTGCCCGGCAGTCGAGCCGTCTTTAAACAGCGGGACGGATCGTTCTTCAAAAAGGCGCTTTCGCTGGCGAGTCACCAGCCGCGCAAGCCAACGTTCGTCGAGGATATCCCCCCAATACTGTCGGCAAGGGTTGGTGAACAAAATATGAATATCGATATGTTTACCCAGCGCATTCAACGCTTTCAGATAAACAGGCGGTAATGCGGATATCCCACAGATAAAAACGCGTGACGGCAGTCGGGCTGGACGCGCCGACGCATTCTCGAGTATGGAGATAAACCGATCGTACAGGTTGGCACGGTGCCACTTAGGCTGCCCAAGTTTCTCCGTATGCTCGACCAGCGCTTTCCAAAGCGGTGCCTGCCATATTTGCGCCTCCGGTAACCCTTCAACCAGTTCGCCCGCTTCCCAGCGAATTAACCAGTCAGAACGGTAAACAAGGTATTGGTCGTAGAGATCGGCGGTGCGCGACGCCAGCTGGAACAGCTTGCGCTTATCGGTATCGTCATTAAGATAGTGGCGCAGCATGGCGAATTCATCGTGCTGGAGCATCTCCGGCAGCAGCGCCATCAGCTTCCAGCTCATGCCCTGCTTGTTGAAGGCGCTCTGCTCGGGGATGTCCGGTAACACGCGAACAAACATCTCCCAGATAAAGCTCGCGGGCAGCGGGAAATCAATATTCGCGGCAATGCCAAACTTACGGGAAAGCGACATTTGCAGCCACTGTGCCATACCGGTGCTCTGCACCAGCACCATTTCAGGCTCAAAAGGATCGTCGAGCCGCTCGCGCTCAACGATAAATTCCATCAGTGCTTCCAGCACATCCAGACGATTTGAGTGGTAGACCCTTAACATAGACGCTCCCGACTACTGGCTAACCGGGCAATGCAGACGCGTTATTTCACCGCGTCGCCCCAGAGGAGAAATAAGTGTAACCGTGATGCTGACACATCCTGCGTGCGTTGTCTGCACCCGACTGGCCTGCCAGCCTGCGGGCAGAACATTTGTTGAGAGCTGAGCCTGATTCCAGGCGTGGTGCCAGAGCTGACGATACTGGTTAAACAGCGTAAACCGCGCCGCCAGCGCCCGATGATAGCCGGCCAGTGCCGTGACGATGATGACCAGAAGCATCATCGCCAGCAGAACCTCAACCATGCTAAATCCTTTTTCTTTGCTTACGGCAGCTGGCATAGCGAACGTTCCTTTAGCGGGCAAAAATCACTCCAGCCGTGAGGCGAAAAGCGAATATTATCGTCAATAATCTCTCCTGAACGCCAGAGCAGCAGGTCGTTGACTCCGGCAATCAGTAAAACAGTGGTCTCACTCAGCCGCCGCAAACACACTTGCCAGGCGGGTGCCTTTTTGCACTGGACTTCAGGATCGGGTGACCAGCTCTGAACGCGTCCCCACTCAAGCGCTGACTGTACAGAAGCCTGCTGCTGCAGCGAACGGCTCTCTCCGCCAACGAGCGCGCTGAACGTTGTCAGCTGCTGGTTAAGGCCAGTGAGGATCAGCGTACCAAGCACCAGTAAAAGTAGAACCAGCGCCAGCGAAGACATACCGCGTTGACGGTTCACAGGTTGTACCCCGTGACCGTATACAAAGCCTGATAAGGCTCTCCTTGATCGCCGTTGCGCAGGGCGGACAGTTCGATATTCAGCTCCGGCGCAAACCCGGTGTGTGTTACTTTCCTCACCACAAAATGCGCGATGGCGAGCCTGTCCGGGTCCGTGAGCTTTTCCCATCCCTGACCTTCACACGAGGTTGCCCCACGAAGCGTTTCCAGCGCGCCCGATTCCAGACGAAAACCGGTGCTGTCGTTTTCTGATGCACTGCGATCCCAGCGACCGTTACTGTTGGCATCCCACCGAACAATGACGCAGCTGCCCTGCCTTGCGATCGCCAGCCCTTGCCCCTCGCAGTTCCCCGCACAGTAACCCGCACGCTGAAGCTGTTTGCCGAGAGCAAACAGGCGCTGCCAGACCTCTTCTTCCAGCTCTCTCTGGCCGGATTGCAGTAATACCGCCTGATGCAATCCGGGTAGAAAGCGCGATGCGCCAATCAACAACAGGCTACTGATGGCTGTAGCAATCAGAACTTCTGTCAGCGAGAAACCGCGTTGTCTCATCGACATGAACCTCCTTGTGAAACCTTACACATTCTGATGCGCCCTCCGTCTGAGACCAGGATAAGCCATTCTCCGGCACGGCTTTGCACGCGTATCCGCCCTGCCCATGCCGTATCCCTTAACCCATAGAAGCCTAATGACGGTGTGACCTCGCTCACCGCGACCTCTGGCCAGAGTGGAATCAGAACAAAGGGGCTGCCTTTCTCACAGCCTTGCACGGGAGAGCTCACCAGACACTCTGTCTCCCCCAACCGCTGAAGGCTAATTTGATGGTCGCGGTTGTAACGGTTGGCATGGTTGCGCAGAAACACCAGATAGTCGCGCACCTGGCCGGTGGTTTGCCACAGCCGCTGCTGCCGCTGCCAGCTGTCCCAGCCGTACAGACCTGAGGCGCTGAGTATGACAACCAGCGAGACTGCCACCAGCGTTTCGATAAGCGTAAAGCCGTTCTCTTTTTTCATGCGGGAAGTGTGGCGATTCGCCGTGGGCGTGGCGAGCGGTGAATAATGGTTTTCCGAGGCGTTATCCGAAGTATCAGGAGAGTTGCAGCGCGTTGCACGTTTTCTGGATAACGCCTCGGAAAACGGAATAAAGACGAAAAAAAACCGGCGCTAAACAGCACCGGTTATGTCACGCTTTACCGCATCAGATAGCGACAGGCGCTTTGATGCCAGGGTACGGGTCGTACCCCTCAATCTCAAAATCATCAAAGCGGTAATCGAAGATCGATTCCGGTTTGCGTTTGATAATCAGCTTCGGCAGCGCGCGCGGTTCACGAGTGAGCTGAAGATGCGTCTGTTCCATATGATTGCTGTAAAGATGGGTGTCCCCACCTGTCCAGACGAAATCACCCACTTCCAGGTCGCACTGCTGCGCCATCATGTGGACTAACAGCGCATAGCTGGCAATGTTAAACGGCAGGCCGAGGAACACGTCACAGGAGCGCTGGTAGAGCTGGCAGGAGAGCTTGCCGTCTGCGACATAGAACTGGAAGAACGCGTGGCACGGAGCAAGCGCCATTTTATCCAGCTCGCCCACGTTCCAGGCGGAAACGATAATTCGGCGCGAGTCCGGATCGTTTTTCAGCTGGTTCATCACGGTGGTGATCTGGTCAATATGGCGGCCATCAGGCGTTGGCCATGCGCGCCACTGCTTGCCGTAAACCGGGCCCAGGTTGCCGTTTTCATCTGCCCATTCGTCCCAGATGGAGACGTTATTTTCGTGCAGATACGCAACGTTGGTGTCGCCTTGCAGGAACCAGAGCAGTTCATGAATGATCGAGCGCAGGTGGCAGCGCTTCGTCGTCACCAGAGGGAAGCCTTCTTGCAGATTGAAGCGCATCTGGTGGCCAAAAATGGAGAGCGTACCGGTACCGGTACGGTCGTTTTTCGGCGTGCCCTCATCGAGCACTTTTTTCATCAATTCAAGATACTGTTTCATGGTTCCTCAGGAAAGTTGTTGCTGTGGACGACGACGATACGCCCAAATCATCATAATGGCACCCGCGACAATCATCGGAATGGAGAGGATCTGCCCCATGCTGATGTACTGTACCCATTCGCCGGTAAACTGCGCATCCGGCTGGCGGAAGAATTCAACGATGATGCGGAACGCGCCATAGCCAATCAGGAACAGTCCGGAAACAGCTCCCATCGGGCGCGGCTTGCGAATAAACAGGTTGAGGATGATAAACAGCACCACGCCTTCCAGCGCCAGTTCATACAGCTGGGACATATGACGCGGCAGCACGCCGTAGGTATCGAAAATGGACTGCCACTCCGGGTGCGACGGCAGCAGCGCGATATCCTCCGCGCGGGAGCCCGGGAAGAGCATCGTGTACGGTACGCTTGGGTCAACGCGGCCCCACAGTTCACCGTTAATAAAGTTGCCCAGACGACCCGCCCCCAGACCAAACGGGATCAGCGGTGCGATAAAATCTGACACCTGGAAGAAGTTGCGTTTGGTGCGTTTGGCAAAAATCACCATCACCAGGATCACCCCAATCAGGCCGCCGTGGAAGGACATGCCGCCGTCCCAGACGCGGAACAGGTAGAGGGGATCGTTCAGGAACACCGGGAAGTTATAGAACAGTACATACCCAATACGGCCACCGAGGAACACGCCGAGGAAGCCCGCGTACAGCAGGTTTTCAACTTCGTTTTTGGTCCAGCCGCTGCCAGGACGGCTGGCGCGACGGCCCGCGAGCCACATGGCAAAAATAAAGCCCACCAGGTACATCAGACCGTACCAGTGAAGCGAAACAGGTCCTACTGAGAAAATGACCGGATCAAACTCCGGAAAATGCAGATAACCACTGTTCATCTGTCACCACAAGATGTTGTTATTCCGCTGAAAGTGGACAGCGGTAGACATGCGATTCTGCCTTAAGCAGAGGCTCCAAAGTTGCGAATCATAGCATAAGGCGGGCGCGGAGGATGCGCCAGAGATGTAAAAGATGTGTATAGGTTTTTGTGCGCGCTGGCGCCCTCTCCACAAGGAGAGGACGAAAGACGATTAGCGACCACCGCGGATCAGGCCGCCCATACCGCGCCGCTCCATAAATGCCGCCACCTGGTGACGAACCTCTGCGGCCAGCTGCGCCTCAAGGCTGCGCTCAGCCAGCTCGCGGGCATCATTGATGTCGATATGCCGCAACAAATACTTCACGCGCGCTACTGCGCGGCCGTTCATTGACAGATGGCGATACCCCAGACCAATCAGGATCGCGACGCACATCGAGTCTCCGGCCATTTCACCGCACAGGCGGAGATCAATACCGTACTGTTCAGCCTCACGGGCAATCATCGCCAGCGCGCGAATGATCGCCGGGTGCAGGCTATCGTAGATACTGGCGACGCGGGTGTTGTTCCGGTCGACGGCCAGAATATATTGCGTCAGGTCGTTGGTACCGACAGAGATAAAATCAACGCGATTTGCCAGCTGCGGCAGCATAAAGACCATAGATGGCACTTCGAGCATGACGCCGATCCGTGGTTTCGGGATCGCATAGCCAATCATCTCTTCCACTTCACGACCAGCACGTTCGATCAGGCGCCGCGCTTCGTCGATTTCATCTATGCTGGTGACCATCGGCAGCAGGATACTGAGATTGCCCGTCGCGGCGTTGGCGCGCAGCATTGCGCGCACCTGGATCAGGAAGATCTCCGGCTGATCGAGCGTAATGCGGATCCCGCGCCAGCCCAGACACGGGTTCTCTTCGCTGATGGGCATATACGGCAGCTGTTTATCCGCCCCGACATCCAGGGTTCGCAGGGTGACAGGCTTGTCGTTGAACATCTGCAACATCCCCTGATACTGCGCCACCTGCTCCTCTTCGGAGGGGAAACCGCTCTGCAGCATGAAGGGGATTTCAGTGCGGTATAAACCGATCCCGTCGATGCGGCTGCCAAGCTTCTCTTCGTGCTCGGGGCTTAAGCCGGCGTTGAGCATGACTTTGATCCGCTCTCCGCTTTTCAGCTGTGCGGGCAGGTTAACGTCATCTTCCGCCAGCTTGCTTAATTCATTCTCTTCGCTGATGAGACGCTGATATTCCTGGAGCAGAACCGGCTCAGGATCGACCAGCAGTTCACCGCGGTAACCATCAACCACCAGCGTGCGACGGTGCAGCACCGAGGGCTGAATATCCGCCCCCATAACGGTAGGGATACCGAGCGCGCGCACCATAATGGCGGCATGAGAGTTCGCTGCACCATCACGTACGACAACCCCGGCGAGTCTGTCCTGCGGCAGCTCGGCCAGTGTTGTTGCCGAAAGTTCATCGGCCACCAGCACAAACCGTTTCGGCCAGGCATTCGGCCCCTGAATGGTATCATCGAGGTGGAACAGCAGGCGCTGTCCCAGCGCGCGGAGATCTCCCGCCCGCTCTTTCAGATAACCGTCGGTCAGGGCAGCGAACTGCTCGGCAAATTTTTCGATGACCTTTTTAACCGCCCACTCCGCGACTGCGCCTTTATCAACCTCAGCAAAAAGCTCACGGCGCAGACGCGCGTCGGAAAGCAGGTGCGAGTAGAGGTCGAAGATGGCCGCCGTCTCTTTTTGCGCACCAGCGGCAAAGCGCTTGCTGTAGCGACGGAACTCATTGGCCGCCTCTTCCAGCGCGGCGGTAAGACGCTCGCGCTCCAGCGCTTCATCAAGCGTAGAGGCTTCGTAGACCTGCTCCATCAATGGCAGCGTGGCGTCCATCCAGCCTTCCGCAATCGCCACCCCTGGCGATGCAGGAAGGGCGCGAATGCGCGTATGGCGGTACTGACCAAAGAGCGCAGCAAGCTGAGACTGAGAGAGGATCGCCGCCATCTGTGTCGCCAGCGTGACGAGGAAGGACTCTTCGCTTTCATCATACTGACGCAGCTCGCGCTGCTGGACGACCAGCACACCGAGTAGCTGACGACGCTGAATAATCGGCACACCCAGAAACGCGCGGAAGCGTTCTTCTTTTACGGAAGGGATGTATTTAAAGCTGGGATGTTTTTGCGCGTCGGCAAGGTTGATAGGTTCAGCCAGCCGCCCAACCAGACCGACGATACCTTCATCAAATGCGAGCGTTACGGTGCGCCCCCGCGGCTTTTTCAAACCGCGAGTCGCCATCAGGTAATAGCAGCGCCGATCGTGGTCGGCCAGATACACCGAACAGACCTCGGTCTCCATCGCAAGACAGATGTCAGTGACCAAAATATTCAGCGCCTCGTTGAGGCGCGGAGCGCTGGCCACCTTCTCGACTATTTCTCGCAAGCGGGTGAGCATGATTTGCGTAGCTTAACCTCTTTTACGTCGCCAGGCAGGTGCGCTCTGCGGCTTAGGCGGGATCTCCTGAAGCTGCATCACCACACTTGCAAACTCTTTCATCACCCTACGGTAAACATCGCGCTTAAATGACACGACCTGACGAACAGGATACCAATAGCTCACCCAGCGCCAGCCATCGAACTCCGGCGTACTGCTGGTTTGCATATTGATGTCCGAATCGTTGCCCACCAACTGCAGAAGAAACCACTTCTGTTTCTGGCCGATACAAACCGGCTTTGTGTCCCAACGCACCAAACGTTTCGGTAACTTGTAACGCAACCAGTTGCGGGTCGAGGCAAGGATGCGAACATCTTTTCGGCTTAAACCGACCTCTTCAAAAAGCTCCCGGTACATCGCTTGTTCTGGGGACTCTCCCGGATTGATCCCGCCTTGCGGGAACTGCCAGGAGTGCTGACCATATCGACGGGCCCACATGACCTGGCCCTGACGATTACAAATTACTATTCCTACGTTCGGGCGGTAGCCATCGTCATCAATCACCGGACTACCCCAAACTAAACCTTATATATGAATGATTGTTTCACACTACAGTGAGGCGGTAAACCACTCTCTTACAGGCCTGCAACCTAATAACATTTGAATAACTCACAAATAAGCGCAGAGTTATAAACAGATGTGCGGTCTCAAGGGCAATTTTATTCACCTTTTCTGTGGATATAGTTGTGAAGAAGTGTCTGATTACCGATGAACAACCTGAAATGGCCTCTGCCCTCCCATTTCTCACCTTCAACATAAATCCATATTTTTCATTATCTTATATTCATATCGACAAACAAAATGCAGAATAGCGTGACGATCGTCACAGCAGGGATCGTCGTGCTGATGAAAGATCGAACAGCGTCGGTTTTATCCACAGATTGTGCCAATAAGTTAGGCACAATTTGTCTGAAATTTGGATTTTCGTCGCACGTCAAGGCTGTAAATTGAAACAGTAGTCAGGGTTATGCCCAGTTATCCCATTTTTCTGTGGATAACATGGTGTAAGATCCTGTTTATTGTCAGTGACCAGATTTGAACAACCCGTTTTGCGTCCCTGATGAAACCGTGAAAACTTCATAAAAAAACCTATAAATCATGCACATGGAATATTGGTACAGAAAAAGTTAAACTCTATCCACAGGGGACTGTTTCTTCGTTTATTTTTTAATCAAAAGGTTATCGTCATGCATCCGCTTTCACCCTTGCTCTCACCGCCTTCGAGCGAAAGCCAGTTGCTACAGCAGGCTCAGCGCCTTGCAGGCTTCTCGCTGGGCGAACTTGCGGCGATGGCAGGGCTACAGATCCCGAAGGATCTGAAACGAGATAAGGGCTGGATCGGCATGCTTCTGGAGCTGTGGCTGGGGGCAAGCGCCGGGAGCAAGCCAGAGCAAGATTTCGCGGCCCTTGGCGTAGAGTTAAAAACTATTCCTATCGACCGCCAGGGTCGGCCCCTGGAGACTACCTTTGTCTGCGTTGCGCCCTTAACCGGCAATACCGGCGTAACGTGGGAAACCAGCCACGTGCGCCATAAGCTGAATCGCGTGCTTTGGGTTCCGGTTGAAGGCGAACGGCAGATCCCGTTAGCTGAACGCCGCGTTGGCGCGCCGCTGCTCTGGAGCCCGGATGAAGAAGAGGAGCATCAGTTGCGCCTGGACTGGGAAGAACTGATGGACATGATTGTGCTCGGTCAGGTCGAGCGAATTACCGCCCGGCACGGAGAAGTGTTACAGCTGCGCCCGAAAGCGGCAAACAGCAAAGCGCTTACCGAGGCGATCGGCGCTTTGGGCGAACCCATACTGACGCTGCCGCGCGGTTTTTATCTTAAAAAAAATTTCACCGGCGCGCTGCTTGCTCGTCATTTCTTACTTAAAACATAGTTTTTTACTTATTTTGCGAGCTCACAAACATAATCGCCTGGTTTTTAAGATTTTACCGCTTCACCCTGTAGCTATAACGGGTTAATACTACACTATGATTTGATACGAGCCAGATGAGGACGATAACGATGAAAAAATGGGCGGTGTTAATTTCAGCAGTCGGGTTGGCGTTTGCCGTTTCGGGCTGCAGCAGTGATTACGTCATGGCGACGAAAGACGGCCGGATGATCCTGACTGACGGTAAACCTGAAGTCGACGATGATACCGGTCTGGTCAGCTACCATGACCAGGCAGGCAATAAAATGCAGATCAATCGCGACGAAGTCTCGCAAATTATTGAGCGATAACAGTCGGAGGTCAGTAGCCTACTGGCCTTTTTGATTTTTTTCTTCCCCTTTTGCTTCCCCTCTGCCATGTTTATATTCCTTTGTCGGGAGGTTCCTGACGCGGTCTACATGTCTATTGAAGGAAGCCGGCTATGCATTATCACCGTATCCCCCACAGCGCTCTGGAGATAAGTCAACTGGGGTTGGGCACGATGACATTTGGTGAACAAAACAGCGAAGCCGATGCCCATGCACAACTCGATTATGCCGTCAGCCAGGGGATTAACCTGATTGATGTCGCAGAGATGTACCCTGTGCCTCCACGCCCTGAAACGCAGGGACTTACCGAAACCTACGTCGGTAACTGGCTGGCAAAACGCGGTAACCGAGAAAAGCTGGTTATCGCCTCGAAAGTGAGTGGCCCCGCGCGAAACAACGATGCCGGGATCCGCCCAAACCAAATCCTCGATCGCAAAAATATCCGCGCCGCGCTGGACGCGAGCCTGAAGCGCCTGCAAACCGACTATCTCGACCTTTACCAGGTCCACTGGCCGCAGCGTCCAACCAACTGTTTTGGCAAGCTCGGCTACAGCTGGAATGAGAGCGCCCCCGCCGTTACGCTGCTGGAAACGCTGGAGGCGCTGACCGAATGCCAGCGAGCGGGAAAAATCCGCTACATTGGCGTGTCCAACGAAACGGCCTTTGGCGTAATGCGCTATCTGCACCTGGCGGATAAACACGATCTGCCGCGCATCGTCACCATCCAGAACCCGTACAGCCTGCTTAACCGCAGCTACGAGGTGGGGCTGGCTGAAGTGACGCAATATGAGGAAGTGGAACTGCTCGCCTATTCATGCCTCGGTTTCGGCACCCTGACGGGGAAATACCTGAACGGTGCGAAACCGGCCGGGGCGCGTAATACCCTCTTTAGCCGCTTTACCCGCTACAGCGGCGAGCAGACGCAGAAAGCCGTTACAGCCTATGTGGATATCGCGAAGCGCCACGGCCTGGATCCGGCGCAGATGGCGCTGGCCTTCGTGCGCCGTCAGCCGTTTGTTGCCAGTACCCTGCTTGGCGCGACGACTATGGAACAGCTGAAAACTAACATTGAGAGTTTCCATCTGAACCTGAGTGAAGAGGTGTTAGCCGAGATTGAAGCGGTGCATCAGGTTTATACCTATCCTGCGCCGTAGCTGATGCTTTTGCCGGGTAAGGCGAAGCCGCCACCCGGCTACTTATTAACGGCGACGCTGCCAGACCCACAATCCCGCAATCGCCGCCGCGAACAGCCCACCAAATCCGACGCCAATCGCCACCACCGGGACACCCACTTTTACCGCCAGCGAGTAGAGCCCCAGCATTAACAACATGGCCAGGTTTTCACCGAGATTTTGAACCGCAATGGCATTCCCCGCCCCGACGGTCTGCTTGCCACGCTCCTGGAGTAACGCATTCAGCGGTACCACGAAGAAGCCCCCCAGAATACCAATCAGGATCAACAGAGCATAAGCGGGCAATAACGCATGTTGCAGCGAGAAAATAAGCACCACGAGGCCAATCAGGATCCCCGCTGGCATGCAGCGTGCAACCGTTTCAAGCGTCACCAGCTTCGCCGCCGCGCCCGCCCCAGCCACAATCCCGATCGCCACCATCGCATTCAGATAGGTCGGCGTCGCGTTGTCGGTGATCCCCAGCGCCACCGGTACCCACAGAACCAGCAGGAAGCGCAGCGTGACGCCCGCCCCCCAGAACATACTGGTTCCCATCAGGGAGAAACGCGTTTCCCCGTTACGCCACAGCACGCGGCACGCGTTAAAGAAACTGCCGGTCATCGGTTTAAAGCGCCAGGACTGGCCCGGGCGAGCCACCGGCAGCTTCGGAATAAACAGGTTAGCCACGACCGCCCCACCATACACCACTGCACACACGCCCAGGGCAGCCAGAACATGCCAGTCGGCCAGCACGCCGCCCGCGACGGAGCCGAGGAGGATAGCGGCAATCGTTGACGACTCCATGAGGCCGTTGGCTTTCACCAGTTTATCGCCCGTGGTCAGTTCTCCGAGAATGCCATACTTCGCCGGGGAGTAGGCGGCAGCACCGATGCCCACCAGCGTATAGCCAACAAACGGATTAAAACCAAAACATATACTGGCAGCGCCCAGCAGCTTGAGACCGTTGGCAAACATCATCACCCGGCCTTTGGGGAAGCTGTCCGCCACCTGCCCCACAAACGGGGCAAAGATAATGTAAGCGCCCACAAACACCATCTGCAGGATCGGCTGACTCCAGTCAGGGTAAAACTCGGCTTTCAGCAGCGCCAGCGTGGCAAACAGTAGCGCGTTATCACCGAATGCAGAGAGAAACTGCGCGGCGATGACGGCCATCATGCCTTTCGACCTGAGGGAGGTGTTAGTGTGTACTGACTCACGCATTTTGCTGTTCCGCCTCTTCAACCATACCTTTCAGGGTCACGAAATCGGGCTTGCCGCTACCCAGCACCGGAAGCTGCTTCAGGTGGCGGATATCGCGCGGCACGGCCAGTTCAGGAATACCGTGCTCACGCGCATAGCTCAGTAACCTGTCGCGCTTAAGCTCAGCATCAGTGGTAAACAGCACCAGCGCCTCGCCTTTGCTGGCATCGCTCTTCACGACCGTGGCGTGCATCTTCTCGGCGGACACGGCCGTCGCCAGCTGTTCAACCATTTCCAGAGAGACCATCTCACCGGCGATTTTGGCGAAGCGTTTTGCGCGCCCCTGAATCTGTACAAAGCCTTGCTCATCGAAACGAACGATGTCACCGGTGTCGTACCAGCCGGTTTCAATCTCGCCGTTGACGTTTTCCGCCGTTGGCGCTTCCAGCACGCCTGGGTTTTCCACGCGCAGGTAACCGTTCATCACGTTCGGCCCTTTCAGCTGCAGGCGGCCACCGTCCTCAATGCCCGGCACCGCCAGCAAGCGCGCATCCATCCCCGGCAGAATTCGCCCCACCGTACCCGGTTTCGCCGCCATCGGCACGTTGATCGAGACAACGGGCGCACACTCGGTAACGCCATAACCTTCAAGAATGCGCAGGCCAAACTTGTCCTGCCAGATCTGACGCGTGCTCTCCTGCAGCTTTTCCGCACCGGCCACCACGTACCGAACGCGGAAGAAATCATACGGATTGGCGAAACGGGCATAGTTACCCAGGAAGGTTGAGGTGCCGAACAGAACGGTGCAGTTACGGTCATACACCAGCTCCGGCACGATGCGGTAGTGCAGCGGGCTGGGATAGAGGAACACCTCGGCACCGGTCAGCAGCGGCGTGAACAGCCCCACCGTCAGGCCAAAGGAGTGGAACAGCGGCAGCGCCGACATAAAACGGTCATTCGCGGTAAAGTCGGCAATGCTTTTGATCTGCTCAACGTTCGCCAGAATACTCTTGTGGCTGTGGACGACGCCTTTCGGGTTACCCTCCGAACCCGACGTGAAAAGGATAATCGCGTCATCTTCCGGCTGCTGTTTGACCTGAGCCAGATGCGGCACCAGCAGATGCGCAAAAATCCACAGCTTGTCGCCGGTGGTCACGTCCGCTTTTAGATCTTCCAGGAAGACCCAGCGTACCTGGGTCAGCTGTTCCGGCAGATGCCACAGCTTGCCTTTGTCCAGAAACTGTCGGGAGGTAAAGATGGTATTGATTTGGGCGGCGGTAATGGCGCTGGTCAGCCCTTTCACGCCCGCCGTGTAGTTCATCATCGCCGGTATACGGCCACGGGAAACCGCACCAAAAATCACCGCCGCGCTGATGCCCGCGTTTGGCAGCATCAGGCCGATCTTTTCGCCCTTTTTGCTGTACTTCTCAAGAATGCGGCCCACGAACAGCGTCTTGGTCAGCAGTTTACGATAGGTATCCGGGGTAAAGTTGATGTCTTCAATGCAGTTTTTCTTCGCGCCGTAGCGGTACTGCGCCGAAAGCAGGGATTCATACAGCGTTTCGCGCGGACGAACGGCCATGCGCGCTTCCATCATAATCTGGTGCAGCATTTCCCCGGCGATTTTACGGCGATCGCGGGCACGCGGCGCTTCCGGCATCGGTAACGACGTTGGCGGCAGGATATGCAGCGTGATTTTGGGGAACAGACGCTGCTTCACCAGCCCCTTAAGGCGGCTGAAATGGGTCAACTCTGCGCCTTCAATGCGCAGCGGCACTACGGTCGCGTTTGATTTCGCCGCGACAAACCCCGCGCCGTCGTAGATTTTCATCAGCGAACCGGTCACTGAAATGCGCCCTTCCGGGAAAATGACCACCGGACGCCCCTGCTCCACCAGACGTACCAGGTGTTTAATCATCATCGGCTTTGTCGGGTCAAGCGGTACGAAATCGATCAGTGGGGTGAGCCAGCGCATATACCACTGCTGGCTGATGGAGGTATAGACCGCAAACACCGGACGCACGGGCAGAAACAGCGCAAGCAGGATGCCGTCTATAAAGGAAACATGATTGGGTGTGATGAGAACGCGCTCGCCACGAAGCGCCTGGGCGTCGCCAGTGACGCGGATGCGAAAAAGAATACGGAACAGTGTACGGAAAAACCCAAATAGCATCTCAACTCCCTTTGCCAGACAGTGTGGTGGGTTGACAGTAAATGGTGGCAGATTACACGAGAAGTGATACGGGAGCGACAGCAAAAATGGAGGCGAAAAAAAACCTGCGCATCCGCGCAGGTTGGTGCAAGAGATGAGTACGAAACCGTACTAAGAATTCTCACCAATCAATACCTCTGGGATCTTGATTGTGGCTGTTGACCCTGCGCTTCGCCAGCAGGAAAACGCAAGGGAATGAGCCGAAATGCAACCAGGTGTGAATATTCTCTTTTGCTGTTACAGGTTGAACGATCAGGCAAAAAAAAACCTGCGTAAGAACGCAGGCTGGTGTAAGTCGTGTTAATCAACCGGAGTTGATTCCACCTATCAATACCTCTGGGATCTCGACTCTACCAACCTCTTTAACGTCATCGCCACCGGACAATCGCAACAGCCTGAGGCAAAGTGTAACTAAAGGTTCAGAATGACATTCTTCTGACATGACCAGGCGTGTAACGATTACACTACCAGGGTTGGTCTACGTCACGTTTGTGGCGCGCGGAAACCGGCTTCCCTTGAATGGACGTCACTTTTCCGCAACACTATTCAGTGTGTAAACGCTTACCCCAAATAAGAAGGTTATAAATGGCGACAATAAAGGATGTGGCTCGTCTGGCAGGTGTGTCGGTAGCTACCGTCTCCCGCGTGATTAATGATTCACCCAAAGCCAGTGACGCATCACGCCAGGCGGTACAAAGCGCCATGGAAACCCTGAACTACCATCCGAATGCCAACGCCCGGGCGCTCGCCCAGCAGTCAACAGAGACTATTGGGCTGGTGGTGGGAGACGTTTCCGACCCCTTTTTCGGTGCCATGGTAAAAGCGGTTGAACAGGTCTCTTATCAGACGGGTAATTTTTTGCTGATCGGCAATGGCTATCATAATGAACAAAAAGAACGCCAGGCCATCGAGCAGCTGATCCGCCACCGCTGCGCTGCGCTGGTGGTACACGCCAAAATGATCCCGGATGCCGAGCTAATTCACCTGATGAAGCAAATGCCCGGCATGGTGATTATCAACCGTATTATCCCCGGCTTTGAAAAACGCTGTGTAGCCCTCGACGACCGCTACGGCGCCTGGCTTGCGACCCGTCATCTGATTCAACAGGGTCATACCCGGATTGGCTATCTCTGCTCCAATCACCCCATTTCTGATGCGGAAGACCGCCTGCAGGGCTACTACGACGCCCTGCGCGAAAACGGTCTGCCGTGCAATGACCGTCTGGTGGCCTACGGTGAACCGGATGAGAGCGGCGGCGAACAGGCCATGACGGAGCTGCTGGGTCGCGGACGGACTTTCACCGCGGTCGCCAGCTATAACGATTCGATGGCTGCCGGGGCAATGGGCGTCATGAATGACAACGGGATCGAGGTGCCGGCTGAAATCTCGCTGATTGGCTTCGACGATGTTTTGGTCTCCCGGTACGTGCGCCCGCGCCTGACCACCGTACGCTACCCCATCATCACGATGGCCACCCAGGCCGCAGAGCTGGCGCTGGCGCTGGCCGAACAACGCCAGCCGCCGGAGATTACCCATCTCTTCAGTCCAACGTTAGTGCGCCGTCACTCCGTTGCTGCGCCCGCTGACGCGCAGAGCGAATAGCGATACAGGTGTACCGTTTTATCCGGATACTCCAGCCCATCGCCAATATACTGCCAGCCGTAACGTTCATAGAAGTCGCGGCAGGCAGACCAGAGATGAAGTTCCTCGTACCCGGCCCGTGCGGCGAAGCGAATAACATGCTGCTGTAACTTTCCTGCCAGCCCCTTGCCGCGCGCCGCGTCGTCAACGTAGAGCGCCGCCAGCCACGGACAGAGATCCTGACGGGTAATCAAATCACAGCGCCAGAGTCCCACCGTCCCGAGAAGCCGTTCATCCTCTACGGCGATAAAGGTCAGCGGCAGGGCACCCGGCGTCTGGCTGTGCTCCACGATGCTATGGAAAAAATCCCGCGCAAGCCCCTCGCCAAAGGCCTGCCAGAGCCAGTCGGTGACCTGCTCCGCATAGCGCGGTGCCTCGTAAAGCGGGAGAATGACGGTCTTTTTCACGTTTCACCTGCGTTTTTAATGATTATGCTGGCCTGACGCCTCCAGCCCGGTTTGGCGATTATTTTACCAGACTCAGACTATTTAGTTTTACTTCCGGCAGGCCAGGCGAATCGTGACCAAAAAGCGTGATCGTGGCAGAAGTTTTGCGCTTCCCGCATCGCTTATACGCTGTCAGGTCTGTGTTAAACTGCAAACCATTACGTGGAAGCAGGAATGTAGAATGGCAACAATGCTGGATGTCTCACTGCGCGCGGGCGTGTCGAAGGCTACCGTCTCGCGCGTGCTGAACGGCACAGGTCAGGTTAAAGAGAGCACGCGTCAGCAGGTCTTTGCTGCGATGGAAGAGCTGGGCTACCGCCCAAACTTTCTCGCGCGTTCGCTGGCTAACCAGACCAGCAACAGCATTGGTCTGGTCGTCTCTACCTTCGACGGCTTTTACTTTGGTCGTCTTTTGCAGCAGGCGTCGCGGCAGACCGAAACCCACGGGAAACAGCTGATCGTCACCGACGGTCACGACGCGCCAGAGCAGGAAGAGCAGGCGGTGCAAATGCTGGCCGACCGCCAGTGCGATGCCATCGTGCTTTACACGCGCTATATGAGCGAAAAAGCGATCATCAAGCTTATTAATACCGTGCAAACGCCGCTGGTGGTCATCAACCGTGAAGTCAGCCAGGCACCGGAGCGCTGCGTGTTCTTCGAACAACAGGATGCCGCGTTTAAGGCGGTGGATTACCTGATCAATCAGGGCCACCGGGAGATCGCCTGCATTACCGTTCCGATCCACACCCCCACGGGTAAAGCACGGTTGATGGGCTACCGTAAGGCGCTTGAAAAGCACGGCATTCGTCTGGACGAGCGTCGAATAAAGTACGGTGATGCGGGAATGACGCGGGGCTATGAGCTGTGTAAGGAGCTGATTGCTGAAGGGGTGTCGTTCAGCGCGCTATTTGCCTGTAACGATGATATGGCGCTGGGCGCGTCCAAAGCGCTGCATCAGGCAGGGCTTAAGATCCCGCAGGATATCTCCCTGTTCGGCTTTGACGATGCCCCAAGCGCGAAGTGGCTGGAGCCTGCGCTGTCGTCGGTTTATCTGCCAATAGATAACATGATCGTCACGGCTATCGATCAGGCGATCCGGCTGGCGAAGAACCAGCCGGTCGATGCGATCCCGCCGTTTACCGGCACGCTGGTATTACGCGATTCGGTCACAACGGGGCCGTACTTTAATCAAACGAGTTCCAGCGCCAGCAGTTCCTGAATGGTCTGGCGACGACGGATCAGCCGCGCCTTGCCGTTATCAAACAGCACTTCCGGAAGCAGCGGACGGCTGTTGTAGTTCGAGGACATAGACGCCCCGTACGCCCCGGTGTCGTGCAGCACCAGGTAATCGCCCGGCTTCACCTCGGGCAGCGCGCGGGTTTCTACTTTGCCACCTTCCTGCTGGGTAAACACATCACCGGATTCACACAGCGGGCCTGCGACCACCGTCTCGCGGCGCGGCGCGTGCGTTAAATCGCGGCCATCGGCAGCCAGGGCGGTAATGTGATGGTAGCTGCCGTACATGGAAGGACGCATCAGGTCGTTAAAGCCCGCATCAATCAGCACGAAGTGGCGGGAGCCCATCTCTTTGACGCTGCGTACCTGCGCCACCAGCACGCCGGCTTCGGCTACCAGGAAACGACCCGGCTCAATTTCCAGCTTCACGGCATGGCCCAGATGCGCGGCAATTTGATCGCGCGCGGCGCTCCACAGGCCGTAATAGTGATCGGTGTCGATCGCCTCTTCCCCTTCACGATAAGGAATGGAAAGACCGCCACCGGCGGAGATCGCCTCCAGATCCTGACCGAAGTCGACAACCTGGCGCACCATCGCCCCGCACACCTGCTCCAGGTGCCCGTAATCGACGCCGGAGCCAATGTGCATATGAATGCCTACCAGCTTCAGGCTGTAGCGCTGCAGTACCTCAAGCGCGGCAGGCATATCGGCATACCAGATCCCGTGCTTGCTGTTTTCGCCCCCGGTGTTGGTTTTTTGGCTATGGCCATGTCCAAAGCCCGGGTTGACGCGCAGCCAGACGCGATGGCCGGGTGAAACCTGCCCAAGCTGCTCCAGCATATCCACAGAACCGGCGTTCACCGGCACCTGCAGTTCATGCACGCGCGCAAGCGTGGCGTCGTCGATCACATCCGCGGTAAAGACGATCGCGTCAGGATCGGTTTTCGGATCAAAGCCTGCCGCCAGCGCACGCTCGATTTCACCCAGCGATACGGAGTCAACCTTCACGCCCTGCTCGCGCATCAGGCGCAGAATATGAATATTGGAGCAGGCCTTCTGGGCAAAACGCACCACGTCAAACTGATGCAGGGCGGCGATCTTCTCGCGAACGATCTGCGCGTCGTAGACCCATACCGGGCAGCCAAACTCGGCGGGCAGGCGCAGCAGGTTTTCAGCGTTCAAATCGGTATCCGTCTGGTTGAGCGGGCGTGGCATGGTCTTCTCCGGTTCAATTCATTTTTTATGATTACGCCACAGCGGAAGCAGAATAAAAAATATCGTTTTATCGCGAGTCTATGCAAAAATGATATGGACAGTTCCTTGCTTTCAGGTGCCCTATGCCCGCCGTCAATTTACGCCACATCGAGATTTTTCACGCCGTGATGACCGCCGGCAATCTCACCGAAGCCGCGCAGATGCTGCATACCTCGCAGCCGACGGTCAGCCGCGAGCTGGCGCGCTTCGAGAAAGTGCTGGGGCTGAAGCTGTTCGAACGCGCCCGGGGCAGGCTTCACCCGACGGTGCAGGGGTTGCGCCTGTTTGAGGAAGTGCAGCGCTCATGGTACGGGCTGGACAGAATCGTCAGCGCGGCGGAAAGCCTGCGCGAGTTTCGTCAGGGCGAGCTGTCGATTGTCTGCCTGCCCGTCTTCTCTCAGTCCTTCTTACCGACGCTGCTCCAGCCTTTTCTGGCCCGCTATCCTGAGGTCAATCTCACCATCGTGCCGCAGGAGTCGCCTCTGCTTGAAGAGTGGCTGTCGGCACAGCGGCACGATCTCGGGTTAACCGAAACCCTCTCGACACCCGCAGGAACGGCGCGCACGGAACTGCTCGCGCTGGATGAAGTGTGCGTTCTGCCCGCCGGGCATCGGCTTGCCCACAAAGCAGTGCTGACGCCCACAGATTTTCATGGTGAAAACTACATTAGCCTGTCGCAAACGGACAGCTACCGGCAGCTGCTGGATACGCTTTTTTCTGAGCATCAGGTGAAGCGGCGGATGGTCGTTGAAACCCACAGCGCGGCGTCAATATGCGCGATGGTGCGCGCGGGCGTTGGCGTTGCGGTCGTCAATCCGCTTACGGCGCTGGACTATGCAGGAAGCGGGATCGTCATCCGCCGTTTTAGCGTTTCCGTCCCGTTCACCGTAAGCCTTATCCGCCCGCTGCACCGTCCGGCTTCCGCGCTGGTGGACGCATTCACCGAACACTTAGTTGAGCATGCGCGTCAGGTGGCGCTTCGCTTACCTGACCTGCAAAACCCGTTATGACAGCATAAATTCCACGGCATCTGCCGCGTGAATGGCCGCGGTATCAAACACCGGGATGGGGCTTCGTTCGGCCGGCACCAGCAAACCGATCTCCGTGCAGCCGAAAATCACCCCTTCAGCCCCCTGCTGCGCCAGTTTATCTATTACGCTGACGTAATATGCGCGGGAGGTTTCGCTGAAGGTTCCGAGGCAGAGCTCGTCGAAGATAATCTGATTGATGCGCGCCCGGTTCCCCTCATCCGGGATCAGGCTTTCAATCCCAAACTCGCTGTGCAAGCGCCCGCGATAGAAATCCTGCTCCATGGTGTAACGTGTGCCCAGCAAGGCCACGCGCGACATTCCCGAAGCGCGAATGGCGCGTCCGGTGGCGTCCGCGATGTGCAGGAACGGCAGCGAACAGCGCGCTTCAATGTGCGAGGCCACTTTGTGCATCGTGTTGGTACACAGCAGAATGCCCTGTGCCCCCGCACGCTCCAGCCCCAGCGCGGCATCAGCCAGGATTTCTCCGGCTTTATCCCATTCGCCGCTCGACTGGCAGGCTTCGATTTCATGAAAATCAACGCTGTGCAGCAGCAGGCTCGCGGAGTGCAGGCCGCCCAGACGCTGCTTTACGCCTTCGTTAATCAGGCGGTAATAAGGGATTGTCGATTCCCAGCTCATCCCACCTATCAGGCCAATCGTTTTCATCATCGCTCCTTATCTGTTTAAGCCAGTGAAGCAAACTTGTGATCCTGTTTCCAGTTCTTTATTACGTCGTTTTCTTTTTAAGCTGGCCAATGTAAATTAAATAAAACACTGTTTTATTATGAAGGGCAAAGCCATGTTTATGTTCCACAAAGAGACCGCGTCTGAAGATCTGGGGAATGGCGTTACGCGTCGCGTGCTGGCCCACGGCGGCAGGATGATGGCGGTTGAAGTACAGTTTGAGCAGGGCGCGATTGGCCCACTGCATAACCACCCGCACGAACAGTTAACCTATGTTCTCTCTGGTGAATTTGAGTTTACCATTGGTGAAGAGAAGCATGTCGTAACGGCGGGAGATACCCTCTACAAACAACCACATGTGATGCACGGCTGCGTCTGCCTCAGGGCCGGCACGCTGCTGGACACCTTTACGCCTGTTCGCGAGGATTTCCTGAAATAAAAAAGGCGCTGTTGCAGCGCCTTCATGTGTGCAGAATTTATTCCGTTACCGGCTCTGGCAATGGGTTTCGGCTGAGCATGGCCTCACGGAGTAATACGCTGCCGCAGGCAAACAGAGCGCCAAGGATCGCCGCCAGAATGACAATCATGCCTTTGCCCGGGCCGTCTTTTTTCACCGGCATCGATGGCGAAAGCTGATACCTGAATGGCTCAAGCTTAACGTCTGCGAAGGAGAGTTTTTTCAGCTGCGCCAGGTAATATTCCCGGTTCTGGAAGTCCGCGTTCAGCTCCGTCACATCCTTAAGATTTTTTTCAATCCTTAGCTTTTCCGCGATACCGTCAGCCCCGAGCGCAACGGAGTAATCCGGATCGTCTTTTATCCCCTGTCCGTTGCTATAAACGGGCTTCTTAATGCCCGCCGCATTCGCCACTTCCAGCGAATAGTTCAGCCGCTGCAGGTTGGTGTTATGCACATTGGTCAGACGAACGCGGTCGAGCGTCAGCTGCTGCTCTACCTCGTTCGTTTTGAGGGCGATCTGGTTGCGGATATTCTGCACCGTCTCTTTCTCAACAATTGCCGAGATATAGTTGATATACCCCTCCAGAACGGATTGGGCATCGGCAGCGGTCGGCGCGGTGAAGCTCAATGTCCAGGAGACGAAAGGCGCTTTATCCGCATCTTTTCCCTGAACATCATTCACCGCTTTCATTTTGTCTGCAATATTGACAACCGCACGGTGCAGTTCAAGCGGGTCCACTTGCGCATTCTTGAGCTGTGCCATCACGTAAGGGGAAGAGGTCATATACTCTTCAAGCAATGACTGCGACTGGAATTTTTTAATAAACAGGTCAAAGACTTCCTGACGGGTAACCGGCACCTTCACATCAAGAACCTGCAGCGCAACCATCATCTGGCGCAGCGGGTTCCACTGTGTCTGTTCCGCCGGAGTGATCACCGCTTTACTGGTCCATTTTTGCGGCAGTAGAAGCGCAATTGCCAGACCTGCCAGCGCGAAAACAAAGATAATGGTGGCAATACGTTTTTTCGCGGTAATCAGAATATCTAACAGGCCCAGAAGATCGATCTCTTTTGAACTGACTGCTGGAGGGGCATATGAGGGAAAATCGAGGTCCGTGTTTTTTTTGAAATCCATTGCTGACATAGCCGTTCTTCTGTTTCAGGTGCAGTAAATTCCTGCCGGGTGAGTTCAGTTGCCCGATAATACAAGAAACTAAGAATAATCTGAACGCGAGAATGGACTATCTGAGGAATTGCTATCAAAGTTGGTAGTTATTCAGCATCACGCTAACAAAACGCCGGGTGGCGCTGCGCTTACCCGGCATTAACCCTTACACGCCGATATTTCGCAGTTTCTCCCCGCTCATCAGCTTGCGTTCAATATGTTCCAGCGTCACGCCTTTGGTTTCTGGAATTAGCCAGAATGTCACGCCAATAAACGCCACGTTCAGCACCGTATAGAGCCAGAAGGTTCCCGCCGCGCCAATCGCATCCAGCAGCGTCAGGAAGGTCGCGCCGATGATCATGTTCGACACCCAGTTGGTGGTGGTGGAACAGGTGATACCAAAATCGCGACATTTCAGCGGCTGAATTTCAGAGCACAGGATCCACACCACCGGCGCGGCGCTCATCGCGTAGCCAGCAATACACATCATGGTCATGCCCACGGAGAGCCAGGAGAGGCCGCTGGACGCCGTGCCATTATCAAACTGCATCAGGCAGTAGCCGAGGATCAGCGTACCGAGCGCCATCACGCTAAAGCCAATTTTCAGCGCAGGCTTACGACCGGCCTTATCGACGGTGAACACCGCGATAAAGGTGGCGAACATAAAGGTCAGCCCCACCACCAGCGTGGCGATCATCTGCTGTTCGGTGGTGGTAAAACCGGCCATTTTGAAGATGCGCGGGGCGTAATACATGATGATGTTCATCCCCGTGAACTGCTGCATCGCCTGCAGCAACATGCCGAGGAACACCGCGCGGCGCACGTTGCGGTTAGCCTTAAACAGCGACCAGCCGCCCTGCTTCAGCTTCAGGCTTTCGCGGATCTCGTTCAGCTCTTCACGCGCTTTCTCAGACGTGTCGCGCAGCATGCGCAGCACCTCTTCCGCTTCCACGTGACGCCCTTTTTGCGCCAGCCAGCGCGGACTGTTGGGCAGGAAGATCACTAAAACAATCAGCACTACCGCAGGCAGCGCCAGCACGCCGAGCATCGCCCGCCAGTTACCGCTGTAGCTGAAGTACGTATCGGACAGGAACGCCAGCACGATGCCCAGCGTCACCATCAGCTGGTACATGCTAATCATCTTGCCGCGCACGTTCTCGCTCGCCATTTCGGAGAGATACAGCGGCGCGGTGTAGGAGGCAATCCCCACCGCCACGCCCAGCAGCACGCGGGAGAGCAGCAGCACTTCAACGTTAGTGGCAAACGCCGAACCTATGGACCCGGCAACAAACAGGACCGCCCCGACCATCAGGCTGTATTTACGCCCAAGGCGGAACGAAAGCCAGCCGTTAAACAGCGCACCGATGGCCGCGCCGAGCATCATGCTGCTCACCACCCACTCCTGCAGGCGGTTACTCAGCGTAAAGTGATCGGTAATAAACGGCAGCGCCCCGGCGATAACGCCGATATCCAGGCCGAACAACAAACCGGCCACGGCTGCCGCAATGGAGACAAACTGGTTCATGCGGCGGGTATCGCGCAGCGCGGCGGGCATCAGGGTAGAGTCATTTATAGATGTCATATTTTTCCTGCCTCAACAGCAAAATTCGTTAAATGAAATTACGAGATAGCGGGGAAAAGTGTCAGGCCGGAATTCGTGAAGATATGGATTATTTCGCTATGGCATAGCGATCTGTGATGGACATTACAATTTCAACTAATGCTGGATAATCACCTTATTTTACTAACGCATTAATTTTTCAATAATAAAAATGTGATGGCAGTCATCTATGATTTTTAAGTATGGATTTTTCGTGTTTATCAATATGGACTTTGACAAATTTTAAGCAAAAAAAACCTCCGCCGAAGAGCAGAGGTATTTGTCATAAGTTAGGTTATCGCGCCAGCCAGCCGCCATCAACCGCGACGGTATAACCATTGATATAGTCCGATGCCGGGGAAGCCAGGAACACTACCGGCCCCATCAGATCGCTCGGCAGCCCCCAGCGGCCCGCCGGAATACGCTCCAGGATCGCCGCACTGCGTTCTTCGTCCGCGCGAAGCTGCTGGGTGTTGTTGGTGGCCATGTAGCCCGGCGCAATCGCGTTGACGTTGATGTTGTGCTGCGCCCATTCGTTCGCCAGCAGGCGGGTCACGCCCATCACCGCGCTTTTCGACGCGGTGTAAGACGGCACGCGGATGCCGCCCTGGAAGGAGAGCATCGAGGCGATGTTAATGATCTTGCCGCCCTTGCCCTGCGCGATGAAGTGCTTCGCCGCCGCCTGGGACATAAAGAACACGCTCTTGATGTTCAGGTTCATGACATCGTCCCAGTCGGTCTCGCTGAAGTTAATCGCGTCTTCACGGCGGATCAGCCCCGCGTTGTTGACCAGAATGTCGATATGGCCAAATTCCGCCACCGCGCGATCCAGCAGCTCCGGAATGGCGTCGATTTTACGCAGGTCGGCGGTCAGGCTGAGAAAACGGCGGCCCAGCGCGGTTACGCGTTCGATGGTTTCCGTGGGCTCAACGATGTTAATCCCGACGATATCACAGCCCGCTTCCGCCAGGCCTAACGCCATCCCCTGGCCCAGTCCGGTGTCACACCCGGAAACCACGGCCACTTTACCCTGCAGAGAAAATGCATCCAGAATCATGTTTGTTCCTTACTCTTTCAGCGCCTGTCATCAACAGGCAGATGTATGCTTAACTGCCCGCGACTAGCGCAGATCCTTAACCGCAACGTGGTCCATGTCATCGAAGACCTGGTTTTCTCCAACCATCCCCCAGATGAAGGTATAGGCTTTCGTCCCCACGCCGGAGTGAATAGACCAGCTGGGTGAAATCACCGCCTGCTCGTTATGCATGACGATATGACGAGTTTCCTGGGGCTGTCCCATCATGTGGAACACGCAGGCGTCTTCATCCATATTGAAGTAGAAGTAGACTTCCATGCGGCGTTCGTGGGTATGGCACGGCATGGTGTTCCACAGGTTACCCGGGGCCAGTTCGGTCAGACCCATGCTGAGCTGGCAGGTTTCCAGCACATCCGGCACGAAGTATTTATTGATGGTGCGGCGGTTGCTGGTGAGGTTGTCGCCCAGCGTCACGGGCGCAACGTCTGCGGGCGTTACTTTTTTGGTTGGATAAGTGGTGTGCGCCGGGGCGCAGTTGTAGTAAAACTTCGCGGGTTTACTGCCGTCGATGCTGGCAAAGACCACCTCTTTCGCCCCTTTGCCGACGTACAGGCCGTCGCGGTGGCCAATCTCGTAGCACTGGCCGTCCACGGTAATCGTGCCCGGCCCGCCAATATTAATCACGCCCAGTTCACGACGCTCCAGGAAGTAGCTTACGCCCAGCTGCTTGCCTACTTCACCGCCCACGGAGACGGTTTTCGCCACCGGCATAATGCCGCCCACGATAATGCGGTCAATGTGGCTATAGACCATAGTGTACTTATCGGCTTCGAACACCTGCTCAATTAAAAACTCGCTGCGCAGTCCCTGAGTATCCAGCGTTTTGGCGTGCGCGCTGTGGATGCTTTGTCTGACGTCCACGGTAACCTCCAGATGTGGTCATGCCCGAAGGCAGAAATTAAACGAAACGACGTTTCGTTTTATGATGAACACATACTAGCGGCATAAAATAGGGTTTTCAATTGCAATTAAAACAACGTTTCATTTTTTATTTTTGTTTATAACAGAAATGACGCGCGGATCACGATTACTTCCCATGAAGAGAAGAACACGATAAAAAAAAACCTCCCGAAGGAGGTTTTTTAAGTGGGGAGAAATTAACGTTCGATGGCGAGCGCCACGCCCTGTCCGCCGCCTATACAGAGGGTAGCGATCCCTTTGCGCGCGTTTCGCTTTTTCATTTCGTGGACCAGCGAAACCAGGATTCGGCAGCCGGACGCGCCGATGGGATGACCCAGCGCAATTGCACCGCCGTTCACGTTGACCCGCAACGGATCCCACTCCAGCATTTTGCCGACCGAGATCGCCTGCGCGGCAAAGGCTTCGTTCACTTCGATCAGTTCGACATCCGAAAGCTGCCACCCTGCGCGCTCCAGGCAGCGACGGGTAGCGTAGACCGGCGCAATCCCCATCAACGCAGGATCCACGCCCACGCTGGCAAACGCCTTAATGCGGGCCAGCACGGGGAGATCGAGCTCAAGGGCTTTGCTTTCGCTCATCATCATCACGGCGGCGGCACCGTCGTTAATGGACGAGGCATTGCCCGCGGTGACCGAGCCCTGCGTTTCAAACGCGGGGTTCAGTCTCGCCAGGCCTTCCGCGCTGGCATCCGTGCGCGGCTGTTCATCGGTATCGACGACGATCGCCTCGCCGTTCTGACGCTGCGTGCTGACCGGGACAATCTCGTCGCGAAAGCGACCGGAATCAATCGCGGCACGCGCTTTTTGCTGCGAACTGAGCGCATAGGCGTCCTGCAATTCGCGGCTAATGCCGTACTCGCGCGCCAGGTTTTCTGCCGTCACGCCCATATGATAGTCGTTGAACGCATCCCACAGCCCGTCATGCACGAGGCTGTCGAGCAGCTGGCTGTTGCCCAGCTGCGCGCCGGTTCGGCTATCGGTGAGAACGTGCGGCGCGCGGCTCATGTTCTCTTGTCCGCCAGCTATAACCACATCCGCTTCACCGCACTGAATGGCCTGGGTGGCGAGATGCAGCGCTTTTAACCCTGAACCACAGACGTCGTTGATGGTAATGGCGGAGACGGTGTTGGGCAGCCCACCCTTCAGCGCCGCCTGTCGCGCAGGGTTTTGCCCGGCACCGGCCGTGAGAACCTGCCCCAGGATCACCTCATCAACTTCATGGGCTGCGATCCCGCTACGTTCCACCAGCGCTTTAACGACCACGCTGCCCAGGTCAACCGCCGAGTGACGCGCAAGCGCTCCCTGAAAACAGCCGATAGCCGTACGCAACGCACCCACTATTACGACATCTTTCATCACGACCTCTGTGTTAAATGACATGACGATAGTAGAGGATTGTTACTGGCAATTATCTTAATTGTTTAAAAATAGTGAGTTTAATCACAAGGATTAGCGTGCATCCTGCAGATACTGCCGCAGCCAGCTTCCGGCCACGCCGGGAGGGGATCGTTTATTCCACAGCAGATCGATGCCGATCGCCCGTGGCCAGCCGGGAACATTGAGCTGTACCAGCGACTTCGCGGCGGCGAATTCATCCACCAGCGCGCACGGCAGCACGCACCAGCCGAACCCCTGGACGGCCATACTCAGCAGTAACAGGTAGTTCGGCGCTGACCAGACGGGCCCGCGCGCGATCTCAGCCTCGCGCTCAAGGTAGGTGCTGAGCCTCAGCTCCCGCCAGCCGTGCAGCTCGTCGCTCTGCACCTCGTGTTGTCCGGCGAGCGGATGCGTGGTCGCGGCATATATCGCCATTCGGGTCTGCACCGGCAGCCGGGTAGCACCAATATCCGTAGGATAACCGTCTCGCGCTTCCGTCAGCCCCACCTGCGCGCGCTCCTTTTGCAGCAGATCGATCACGTCCTCTTCCTCGCCAATCAGGCATTCGAATTCCGTGTGGGGAAAGCGAGCGTCAAACTGCTTCATCAGATCTTCAAGCACGTCGGGGTTGAGGGTATCGGAGAGGACAAACGTCAGACGCGCCTCCGTTTGTGCCGTTAACGACACCGCCAGCTCATCCAGCCGCGTGCTGGCGGCGAGAATGGCCTGCACATAGCCCAGCACCTGTTCTCCCTGGACCGTTAACACCGGCTGGCGCGCCGAGCGGTCAAACAGTTCGAAACCCAGATCGGCTTCAAGGTTGGCAATGGAGGTGCTGATCGTCGACTGACTTTTACGCAGCCTGCGCGCGGCAGCAGAGAAAGAGCCTGCCGCAACGGTCTCAACAAATGCGGTAAGAGCTTCAGGTGAATAGCGCATAAACTATCTACTTTATCGATGGATACTATCTTTAATATATCAGCTTTAGCGATAAAAATAGGCTGCATCAACGCCCATACCGGTGAATTAATGAGGTCTACACTATGCAACATCAGGATGCACTCCAACGTAAGCTGCCGGAGCGGATCTTTCATGCTGTCTGTTTCGAAGGGATTGCCACGGCAATTCTCGCCCCCACGGCGGCATGGCTGATGCAGCGCTCGGTGGTGGAGATGGGTGGGTTAACCATTATCCTGGCTACCACCGCCATGCTCTGGAACATTATCTATAACTTCGGCTTCGACCGTTTCTGGCCTGTCCAGCGCGTAAAACGTACGGCAAAAGTGCGCGCGCTGCACGCCCTGGGGTTCGAATGCGGGTTTATTGTAATCGGCGTGTCGATTGTCGCCGCCGTGCTGGGCGTGACCCTGCTTGAGGCATTCACGTTAGAAATTGGTTTCTTCCTGTTCTTCCTGCCATACACCATGTTCTATAACTGGGCATACGATAACCTGCGTGAGAAATTCCTTAAGCGTCGCCAGCAACGACGCGCTCTGGCAGGCTAAACCCCCGCTGGCCGGACGCCTGTTCCGGCCAAACTCCGTCGAAGCAACTGCGCTCTTCAGGCATAACTATGGTAAATTGCACGCCATTCTGATGGTTTGTTAGTTGAAACGTTGCTCTAATGTCGAAAATTTGGTCAAAAGATGAGACTCTCTGGAGTTTCGCTCTCTATGGCACGGCCGTGGGTGCAGGAACGCTGTTCTTGCCCATTCAGCTGGGCTCCGCAGGCGCTATTGTCCTGTTTATCACCGCCCTCGTGGCCTATCCGTTAACCTACTGGCCGCACCGGGCGCTGGCGCAATTTATTCTCTCGTCAAACACAAAAGGTAATGAAGGGATCACTGGCGCCGTCTCCCACTACTATGGTAAGAAGATTGGTAATCTGATCACCACGCTCTATTTCATCGCCTTTTTTGTGGTGGTGCAGATTTATGCGGTGGCCATTACCAACTCGTTAACCGAGCAGCTGGCAAAACACCTGACGGTGGATACCGCCGTTCGCGTGCTGGTCAGCCTGGGGGTGGTGCTGGTATTGAATCTGATTTTCCTGATGGGACGGCATATCACGATAAAAGTGATGGGCTTCCTGGTGTTTCCGCTGATTGCCTATTTCCTGTTTGTCTCGATCTATCTCACCGGAAGCTGGCAGCCCTCGTTGCTCACCAGCCAGATGGCTTTCGATCGCCAAACGCTGCATCAGGTATGGATTTCAATTCCGGTGATGGTGTTTGCCTTTAGCCATACCCCGATTATCTCAACGTTTGCCGTTGACCGTCGCGAGAAATTTGCCGACGGTGCCATGGATAAATGCAAGAAGATCATGAAGGTGGCGTACCTGATTATCTGCCTGAGCGTGCTGTTCTTTGTCTTCAGCTGCCTGCTCTCTATCCCACCGTCCTATATTATGGCCGCCAAAGAGCAGGGGGTGACGATTCTGTCAGCGCTGTCGATGATGCCGTCTTCCCCAGCCTGGCTCGGCATTTCCGGGATTATCGTGGCGATCGTAGCGATGTCGAAATCGTTCCTCGGCACCTATTTTGGGGTGATTGAAGGGGCGACGGAGATCGTGAAGTCGTCGCTTAATCAGGTGGGGATTAAAAAGAGCCGCGCCTTTAACCGCGCGATTTCCATTATGGGAGTGTCGTTAATCACCTTTGCGGTCTGCTGCATTAACCCGAACGCCATCTCAATGATTTACGCCATCAGCGGCCCGCTTATCGCCATGATCCTGTTTATCATGCCGACGCTGTCGACGTATCTGATCCCTTCCCTGAAACCGTACCGCTCAATTGGCAGCCTGCTGACGCTGATCGTCGGCGTGCTGTGCGTGTCGGTGATGTTTGTTGGCTAGACGTACTCGTGCCCGGCGTGCTGCCGGGCGCGTTATTTACGCCCGAATATCGTCATATTCCCGCGTCTTATCAAACTCATGCTTCGCAAACGGGCACAGCGGAATAATTTTGCGGTTCTCACCGCGCATCTTCTCCACCACTTTCGCCACCAGCTGTTTACCAACGCCCTGCCCTTTCAGGCTCTCATCCACATCAGTATGCTCGATAATGCTCAGGTGCTCGCCGGTCGGCACGAAGACAATCTCTGCGACCTGGTTGCCGTTCTCATCATTCACGTAAAACTTGTTATGGCCTTCCAGAATATCCATGGTTCCTCGCTTATTTTTGGCGATACTTCAGCGCACCGCTCGGGCAGGTATCAATCACGCGTACAACCGTTTCAACGTCCACTTCATCGGGAATGATCCACGGCTTACGTTTCAGATTAAACAGCTTTGCGCTCCCACGCACGCAGTTACCTGAGTGTTTGCAGATCCCGGTATTAAAGTAAACGTCAATTTTCTCGCCGGTATAGGCCCGGTACCCCGCATCCAGTAGTTCTTTATCCATGACATTGCCTCTGTAATTATTATCTTGCTGAATGAAGCATAGCCTTACGGGATCCTGATGGCTATAACGCCGAAAACGAAAAGCCAGGTCACAACTCTTTTCTCGCCAGATTGCGTCCGCTATTGGCACATGTCAGGCTCCGCAAATCTCTCACTTTCATAGGGCTAGCACAGGTTGAATGAAACGCAGACTCTCTTTTCAGGTAAAGCTGTTTTTAGCGCTGGTGTGCTTCTCCTGCCTGCTGTTAGTTCTGCTGGGAACGATCCTGTTTCATTTTATTGACCGACAGCTACACCACGATTTGGGCCAGCGCGCCCGGGTTCAGGCCAGTGAAATCGCCCTGATACCGGGTCTGGCGGAAATGGTGGCAGCCAGAGATATCCCCGGTATCGCCCGCTTAATACAGCCGCTGCGTGCCGAAAGCGATGCCAGCTATATTGTGATTGGCGATACCCGGGAACAGCACCTTTATCATTCGGAATCACCGGAGCGCATTAATTTACCGATGATTGGAGGGGATAATGCGGAGGTGTTAAAAGGCAAAACCATTATTTCCGTGCGTCAGGGCGGGATTGGGGTGTCGCTGCGCAGCAAAGCGCCAATCTTTAATGCGCAGCATCAGGTCATTGGCATCGTCTCGGTCGGCTATCTGACCTCGTATATCGCCAATATTAACGCCCGCATTCTCTGGCAGGCTGGACTGTACGGTATTGCCCTTCTGCTGTTGCTGTTTATTTTCTCCTGGCTGTTTACCCGCAATCTTAAAAAGCAGATGTTCCGCCTTGAGCCGAAAGATATCGCCCAGCTGGTTTTGCAGCAACGCGCGCTATTAGAAGCCATGTACGAGGGGGTATTTGCCATCAATGAAGAGAAGCGGCTGATTTTAATTAACCGGGCAGCCAGGGAGATGCTCGATATTCATCAAAGTGAGAAAGAACTTATCGGCAAACCGCTGGAAGACGTTCTGCAGACGTCGCCGGGCTTTTTATCCCAGCGCTACGCCTCGGTAAGCGCTGGTCGCCACGACCAAATCGCAGTGCTTAACCAGCGAGAGGTGATTGTTAACCGCGTGGCGATTGAGGTCGAACCCGGCGTTGAAAGCGGCTGGGTGTACAGCTTTCGCGACAAAAACGACATTAACACCCTCAGCAGCCAACTGAGCCAGATCAAGCGCTATGCGGACAACCTGCGCATTATGCGCCACGAGCAGCTGAACTGGACCGCCACGCTGGTGGGGCTGCTGCAGATGAAACATTATGACGAGGCGATCCGTTACATCCAGGTGCAGTCAGAAGGCGCGCAGCGCGTGCTGGATTTTGTCTCCGCCCATTTTGTCTCTCCGGCCCTGTGCGGGCTGCTGTTAGGAAAATACGTCAGCGCACGCGAAAAAGGCGTTGAACTGCTTTTTGATCCCGCCTGCCAGCTCACCCGCATGCCCGGCACGCTCAACGAAACGGAGCTGATGTCCATTATTGGTAACCTGCTGGATAACGCGGTGGACGCGACCCTTAAGGCACCGGTCCCCGCGCCGGTGGAACTCTACATTTCTGACCGCAACCAGGAGTTGTTGATCGAGGTGGCAGACAAAGGCTGCGGTGTGGATGAGGCGGTGAAGCCACACATTTTCCGCCAGGGGTTCAGCAGCAAACCGGAAAGTGAAAACGACATTGTGGGTACCGAGCACGGTATTGGCCTGTTTCTGGTGGCAGGCTATATCAGGAAAGCGGGCGGCAGTATAGAGATCGCCGACAACACGCCGCAGGGCACCATTTTTTCTGTGTTTATTCCCAATGGACAACAGCATGACCCAACCACTTGACGTTGTGATCGTTGAAGATGAACCGCACCTGGCGGAACTGCATCGCGAGTATATCGAGCAGAATTTTCACTTGCGCGTGGTGGGCATCGCCGCGTCGATTGAGCAGGCATGCCGCCTGATTCGTCAGCATCAGCCGCGGCTTATCCTGCTGGACAACTATCTCCCGGACGGTAAAGGCGTGGAGCTCATCGATAACCCGCTGCTGAAAAGCTATGAATGCTCGGTGATCTTCATCACCGCCGCCAGCGATATGCAGACCTGCAGCCATGCCATGCGCAGCGGCGCGTTTGACTACCTGATCAAGCCCGTCTTTTTCCAGCGCCTGCACGCCTCGCTGGAGCGGTTTATGCGCTTCGTCCACACCGTGCAGCAGGTGAAGGTGGTCGACCAGCACGCGCTGGATCGTCTGTTTAATCTGCCTGCCGCGGAAGCCTCCATTACGCCGTCGACAAAGGGCATTGAACCCCAAACGCTGGAAAGGATTAAACGCCTGTTCGCCGAACATCCCGACAGCGCGATGTCGGTTGAAGAGGTGGTGGAAAACGTGGGGATCAGCAAAACCACGGGGCGTCGCTACCTGGAATACTGCGTGGAGAGCGGGTTAATCATCGTCGAAATGCTGTATGGCAATATTGGTCATCCACGGCGGCTATACCGCAAAGCCGACGATAAACCGTAATCCGAAACCGTTCGCAGGCAAACGTTCGCGGATTTTATGGTGTTAATTGCTGAAACGATGGTGACAGTCACACTTCGGAATCATTGCCCGCGCCTCCCTATTGTCGGAGGCGCGCTTTACGCTATGTTGACAATTAGTTCCTCAAATGTAACTAAAAGGTTAACTATAATGTCGAACACGTTCCGAATTTCTCTGCTTACCGCTACTGTCCTGTTCTCTGCTTCTGCACTCTCTGCCCTGCCGCAGGGCTATCCTGCTGAGTATCAAAAAGTTGTCGATGCCGCCACCAAAGAGGGCAAGGTGGTGATTTACTCCACCACCGACACCAAAGCCGCCGGGCCGCTGATTGCGGGCTTCGAAAAAACCTACCCTGGCATCAAAGTTGAATACAACGACATGAACAGCACCGAGCTGTACAACCGTTTTATCAGCGAACAGGCCTCCGGTGGCGGTAGCGGCGACGTGGTCTGGAGCTCCTCAATGGACACCGGGCTGAAACTCGCCACCGACTACGCCATGGAGTACAAATCGCCGGAGCAAAGTCAGCTGCCGAAATGGGCAGTCTGGAAAGATAAGGCATACGGCACCACCTATGAGCCAGTGGTCTTTATCTACAACAAGCGCCTGATCCCGGCTGGCGACGTGCCGGATTCTCACGCCGCGCTGGCGAAGCTGATTGCCAGCCAGACGGACAAATTCAAGAGCAAAGTCACCACCTACGACATCGAAAAATCGGGTCTTGGCTTTATGCTTTCCGTGCAGGATCACAAGGCCGATCCAAACTACTTTAAAACCCTGGCCGACGTCGCCAAAGGCGGCTTAGCGGTGCAGTCATCAACGGGCACCATGATGGAGAGGGTTTCCTCCGGTGAAAACCTGATCGGCTTTAACATCCTCGGATCCTATGCTGAAGCCCGTGCGAAGAACGATCCTTCTCTCGGCATTTCGTACCCGAAAGATTACACGCTGGTGCTCTCGCGCGTGTCGTTCATCAGCCAGCAGGCGCAAAACAGCAATGCGGCAAAACTGTGGCTGGACTATGTGCTGTCTGAAAAAGGGCAAAGCATTCTGGCCAGTCAGGCGGATATTCCCTCCATCCGTAACGATATCGAAGGCAAAAATGATATTGACGGCCTGACCAAAATCCTCGGTAACGCGCTGAAGCCGATCCCGGTTGATGAAACGCTGCTGGAGTACCTGCAGCCGAAAAAACGCCTGGAGTACATCAAAGAGTGGCGTGCAGCCGCCGCCAAATAAGCGTTCGGGCGCGGCGCACGCCGTCGCGCTCCCTGTCGACTGAGTTCGTTTTATTGGGCTGCAACACCAGGGATACCCCATGAATACATTACGCAGAAAGTGGCAAAGCCTGCCGCGCGGCATCGTCGTGCTGATAACCGCTCTGGTTATCTACACGCCGCTGTCATTTATCGTGATACAGAGCTTCCTGTCCGCTCCGTTCTTTTCTCCGGCAAAAGAGTGGAGCCTTGAATCATTTGGCTTTATCTTCACCGACCCTGATTTCTATAAGGCCCTGAGAAGCGGCTTTATTCTCGCCTTCGGGCTGGTCATCATCGCCATTCCGCTGGGTGGCGTGCTGGCGTTTCTGATGGTTCGCACCGACCTGCCCGGCCGCCGCCTGATTGAACCGCTGATCCTGGTACCCATTTTCGTATCGCCGATGGTGCTCGGCTTTGGCTATGTGGTGGCTGCCGGTCCCGTGGGCTTTCTGTCCCTGTGGGCGCAGGCGCTGATCGGCTTTGTGCCGTGGAACATCTACGATATGTCGAGCATCGTGGTCATTGCTGGCCTGACGCACGTGCCGCATGCCTATCTCTATATTTCATCCGCGCTGCGCAGCGTCGGCTCTGATGTGGAAGAAGCCGCGCGCATTGCGGGTGCCTCTCCGCTGCAGGTGATGACCTCCGTCAGCCTGCCGATGGTGCGCCCGTCGATCCTGTACGCCATCGTGCTGCTGTTCTTCCTCGGGCTGGAAGTGTTTGGCCTGATGCTGGTGCTCGGCGATCCGGAAGGCAATATGGTGCTGGCAACCTACCTGTACCAGCTGACAAACAAGCTCGGCACACCATCATATCACCTGATGGCGGCGGTTGCCGTGGTGCTGATTTGCATCACCATCCCGCTGGTGATGCTCCAGCGTCGTCTGATGCGCACCGCCAACCGCTTCGTCACTATGAAAGGGAAAGCCTCACAGGCTCGCGCGTTACCGCTGGGCAAATGGCGCTGGGTTGCCGGGGCGGTGGTTGCCTTCTGGCTCACCGTCACCATCGGCGTGCCGCTGCTCGGCGTGGTGCTGCGCGCGTTTATCTCCAACTGGGGTGTGGGCGTTTCGCTGTGGGATGAGCTTTCGCTGAGCACTTTCCGCACCATCTGGGCACAGCCCAACCTGCTGCGCGCCATCGTCAACTCCATGGCAATTGGGGTGATTGGCGGCGCGCTGGCCGTGGCGTGCTACCTGTTCGTCGGGATTGCGATGCACCGTAAACCGGATAACACCACGCGCTTCCTGGACTACAGCGTGCTGGTGCCGCGCGCCGTGCCTGGCCTGCTTGCCGGTCTGGCGTTCCTGTGGGTGTTCCTGTTCCTGCCGATGTGGCTGGACAACTCGCTGAAATCCGGCTGGCTTTCCGGGTTCGCATGGACCGACTGGATGCGCGAGAACGTCATCGTCTGGCTGCGTTCGCTGCGCAGCACCATTTTCAGCGTCTGGCTGGCCTATACCGTGGTGTGGATGGCTTACGGGCTGAGGCTTATCTCTTCCACGCTGCTGCAGGTGGGGCCAGAGCTTGAAGAAGCCGCGCGCAGCACCGGGGCGACGCGCGGGCAGATCACCCGTCATGTGACCATTCCCCTCTCCCGCTACGGTCTTATTGGTTCGTGGCTGCTGATGTTTCTGATCTTTGAGCGCGAATACTCAACGGGTGTGTATCTGCTTTCCCCCGGCACGGAGACCATCGGTTCAATGCTGGTTTCCCTCTGGGCCGCGGGTGCCATTGATATCGTGGCGGCGCTCTCTTTCATTAACATCCTGCTGGTCGTGGTAGGTCTGGGCATTGCCCTTCGTTTCGGAGTGAAAATACATGATTGAATTAGCGGTTGACGATCTGCACTTAACCTACGGCGACAATCCTGTTTTAAAAGGTGTCTCCATGAACCTGAAGCGCGGCGAAGTGGTCTCACTGTTAGGCCCCTCCGGCAGTGGTAAAACCACCCTGCTGCGTGCCGTCGCGGGTCTGGAAAAACCGACGCAGGGGTCGATTGTCATTGGCAACAATAAAGTTTACGACGGCACGCCGCGCAGTGAGATCCCGGCAGAAGAGCGTAACCTGGGGCTGGTGTTCCAGTCCTATGCCCTGTGGCCGCACAAAACCGTGTTTGAGAACGTGGCCTATCCGCTCAAGCTGCGTAAAGTTCCGGCCAAAGAGATCCAGCAGCGCGTACAGGACGTACTGGACCAGCTGGGTCTGGGCCATCTTGGCAAACGTCACCCGCACCAGCTCTCCGGCGGGCAACAGCAGCGCGTGGCGATTGGCCGGGCGCTGGTGTACAACCCACCGGTGATTTTGCTGGACGAGCCGCTTTCCAACCTCGACGCCAAGCTGCGCGAAGAGGCCCGCGTGTTCCTGCGCGAGCTGATTATCAAGCTCGGGTTATCCGCGCTGATGGTGACGCACGACCAGAACGAAGCGATGTCCATATCCGACCGCATCCTGCTGCTTAACAACGGCAAAATTGAGCAACAGGGCACGCCGCAGGAGATGTACGGCTCGCCGAAAACGCTGTTTACCGCAGAGTTTATGGGCAGCAACAACCGCCTGCACGGCAAGGTCACCGAAGTGCGCGACGGCAGAGCGCGTATCGAAGGGAAAGGCTGGGTGCTGTGGGGCCAGGCGGGCGAAGGGGTACAGAGCGGTAATGACGCTACGGCGGTGATCCGGGTCGAGCGCGTGGCGGTGGTTGAGGGGCCAGGGGAAAATCAGCTTGAGCTGCCGCTGCTCACCAGCATGTATCTTGGCGACCGCTGGGAGTACCTGTTCCGCACGCCGGGAGATGATTTTGTCATTCGCGCGTACGGGCATGAGGTTCGGGATCCGCAGCACTGCCATCTTTCACTGCCGGAGAAGCATGTTTGGGTGTTCCCGAAAAACTGATAAAAAAGGCTGCGTACTGCAGCCTGTTTTACTTTAACAGCGTGAACAACCGTTTATGTCTACGCCGTTGTTAAACATACCCGCTAAGTTATTTAAAATTAAACAAGTTTACTCTGAAGATCTTCCTGTTGTTTACGATAATGTCCGTTCCGCTTATTAACCCTGAGTTGTCCAATGAAGACACGGTCATTATTACTGGCGCTGTTCAGCCTCAATTTAGTTACCGCCTGCAGCGCATCTCATCCGGATAAGGTTGAACAGATACATCATCTGCAGGTTCCGCTAGTTCTACCGGGAGATAAACCGCCTTCCATTCCGGCCTCGCATATTGCAGCGCTTTATCAGGAGAATAAAGTACAGATAGACAGATTATCGGCACAACTGAAATCAAAGTATTTACAGCACGCTACCGCGAAGGATATTTTTACCAAAGATAGTCCCGTTCAGCCAGTCTACGCCTCGCTGACAAAACTAGAACAGCTTGAAATGATTAATCAGCAATACCTGAAAGACAAAAACGTTACTGGCCTGCAAAAGATTAAACTTGCTCTTGATCCTTTAGTTACTTAAATACCAAAAAGCCCAACTGCTAAGCAGTCGGGCTTTTATCATTGAGAGGCTAACAACGATCAATCGTGCTGTCCAAATCGCCATGTCAGGCCTGCTGTTACGGAGCTTACGTCGCTGCTGACGCCAATCTGGTTGGCATTACCCACATTGCTTACCCATTGATATTCGAGGCGACCAGCCAAATTTTTGTTGAACGCATACTCCGTCCCCACCGCGGCAAGCGGGCGAACGCCTGTATCGAAACGATTGTGACCACTTACATCAGATTCTGCCCGATATGCCATCGCACCGGCGCGCCCATAGATATCCCAGCTGTCGGTCACGGCATAGCTGGCTTTTAAGGACATCTGCAGCCCCTGGCTTTTCATTTGTGCGCCCGCACTATGATTGCCTTTAATCTGCATATTTCCTAAATAATCGTAACCACCTTCTACTGCCAGCCAGGGTGTCATCTGATAGCCAGCGTAAACCCCGCCACCGACGTTATTATGATCGATATTATACTGGCTGGAGCCACTGTTATTATCGCTCGCTTTTGAACCGGTGCTGGCGTCAAAATAGTGTGACCAGCCGAATTTAGCCCCGCTGTACCATGTACCTGTATCCGCAGCTGCAAATGCAGTTGTGGCAGTGAATGCGTTAGCAATAATTAATGCAAAAAGTGTCTTCTTCATACAAATCCCGTTTACTCCGTTGAATAGTTTCAGTGAGCAAACGATATCGACAAACGAGAACAACGTGAAATACTTTTCTGTTTAATTTTAAATTTAGAACGACTCCGGTAAATCTCCCAATTCCATTAAATACCCGCCGCGCTTAAATGCGATATATTGACCTTGCTTAAGGGCTGATAATACGTTGAGAATACTGCTGCGTGAAAGAAGCGTACGATCCTGAATATATTCCAGAATGCTGATTCGCATACGCGCCTCTTCGGGCAATAATACCATTTCCTGCAAATAACTGCGAATCACGGAATAGGTACGTTGCTGCACGACCTGCGCATCACGATAAATGAGATACGCCGTATGATACGACAGCAAGGCCGCAACATCTTCCCAGACGCCCTGTTGACGAAATAGCGTAGCTGCTTCATCTGCATCAGCACGTAAAATGATAGACTCTCTTTCTGCACGTAAAATATGCCCCTGTGTCGGCTGAATCATCTCGGCAATGCCGAACAGATGAGGCTCAAAAACGGTCACCAGGAGCAGACCATCAGATGCCCGCAGCAAAGAAAGCTCACCCTCCTGAAAAAGATACATTTGCTGGTGGCCTTTGTGTTTCCAGGTGATCCGTTTACGCGGCACGAGCTTCACTTTTTCCGCGATCGGCTCAAGGATGGCAGTAAGACGTTCAATAGATTGTTCAGGCCGAACGGGAGGTAAAATATTCATGACACCACCTTTTAGCGTTGGGTAATAGCCATTATAGACTACAGCGGTCATGGCTCAGACAAGTATGAGGGAGAAGTGATATCAGATGGAAAAGGATGAGTAAAAAGAAATTTTGTTTATTTTTGGATTTCCCCTCAGAACATTAGTGATATATAACTGATATTTATTGGTGCTTGCTTTAAAACCCATGAAAAACCACGGAGAAAAGACCATTAAAACCTGAATAACCTTGCCTTTTTACGCATCATTTCATTAATGATTATTCTTAACACAGCAATAAACACTTATTATTTCTAAATAATTACGAAACTTAAAAAGGAAATAGGCCGTTCCGGGTTTCGCATTGTATATAAATTCTGACCATTCTCATTCGAGCCCATACATTCCGGTAATTAATATGAGTAAAGTATATTACGCATAAATTAATTTATCAGGCTGTTACCCTGATGAAACCTATGTTCGCCATCTTATCCCCCTTTCCATGATGTTATAAAATGCCATAATATATTAAACTACAATACTGTATTACCTTAAATTAAGGCTTTTTACTACAGGAAGACAGTGTTTCGCCTGTTGTAAAATTGCGAGGCAAATTGCAACACAAGCAAACCTGTGTAACTCACTGGCAGCGCTATGATATTCGCCAGAGATCCCGTGAAATTATTATGGTGCTAATTGTTCCACTCAACAGATCACCAATAGAACCGGGGATATTTTAAGCAGGAAGATGTAAACTGACTCAAGAAAGAGTCGAAGTATCCATGGGGGTTGAAAATGTTTGTGGAGTCAGTTCTTCCAACGGAACCAAAATCACTCAAATATGAATCAAACATATGCCACAGACAGAGCCTACTCACAGCTCCTCATATACAGCCGTTAACAGCGTATGTCGAAAGCCTACGTGAAAGACTTGGTGACAATGTATTCATCCCTGACTTTGATCCTTTAGATGGTGGGATCAATGCCGAATTTATTTTCCTTTTCGAGAAACCAGGCCCCCAAACTGACTTTAGAAACGGTGGTTCTGGTTTTATTTCACGTGATAATAACGATGACACGGCCAAAGCAATTTTTTGCTTTATGCAAAGTATAGGCTTGGATAGAAAACGAACGCTGCTTTGGAATACCATTCCTGCTTGGGATAACTCAAGAGCATACCAGGCTCTACATGTCCGTAAAGGCATTGAAATTCTAGATGAGCTACTACCATTACTACCCAACCTGAAAACCATAATTTTGGTAGGGAAACAGGCCCAGAAAGCGAAAAAAGGACTAAAGGCTCGTGGTTATGATGTTTCAGAATCAGACCATCCCTCACCACTTGTCAAAGCTCGGTATCGTCAGAGATGGGAGCAAATCCCCGCAGCGTGGAAAGATGCAATTTCAAACAAAGATTTTTAACAGAAATAACGTAGAGGAAAATATGCCAATAATTGAATTCATGTTCAATGGGGCTGTGTGCCGAGTATATAAGAACTATGTGACACTGGCTGGAAGAAATTATCAAATGACACAAATTTCTGCTTCACTGAAGGACAGGATCTTCAGCGAACTTTCCAAGCTACATACAGAACCTTTACTAAAGGAGATTAAACAGAAAGTAAAAAAAAGCAAAAAAACAAAACGAGTGAAGGCTGGCAACATACCTTGAAAAACCACCTTCCATCAAGGTGACACAAAATACATACCACAATAAAAGTTTGGCATAACAAGCACTGGATACCAAACCCATTGAATAGCTTAGACTTCAGACAATAGCAACCATAAAGCCCCGTTAGTGGTAAGGAGTCAAGCGGAGCCGTTAGGCGAAAACATCAGTGTTCAGAGGGATCACACCTTATCAGGGTGCTCGTGTACCTTTCGGAGCGTGAGCGAAGCGCTGGCAGAGCCGGATCTGTAGCTACCGGGGCATTACTATTCACCTGTTCACGTGGCTCATAGGGCCACACATCGGGCTTAAATGCGTATGATCAATCTGTTCGGGAGTTATGCCAGGTATGCGGCTTTTTGTTCGTTGTTGTGCTGTCGCGTTAAGAACCAGGAACCACCGCCAGCGTGAAGATATGCTCCCTTGTACCACAGACCAATCATGCGACAGGTACGGGCGTAGAACAATGGGTAGTTTAAGTTGTACCTGCTAAAGCAGGGCTACGTAACTAACTGATAAGTTATAACTTATTGCTTTATCAGGAGATCTGGAGCGGGCGAAGGGAATCGAACCCTCGTATAGAGCTTGGGAAGCTCTCGTTCTACCATTGAACTACGCCCGCTTTGAGGTGCGTAAGGCATTATAGACCTTACGCACCTTCATACAAGCCTCTTCACAACTAACCGGCGATTAAATAATCACTTAGCACTTCGGTTTGCTGCCGGGCGCAGGAAGGTAACGCTGCGGATCGATGGCCGTCGCCTTATAGCGGATCTGGAAGTGCAGCTTCACCGAATCGGTACCGGTGCTGCCCATGGTGGCTATCTTCTGCCCCGCCTTCACGTTCTGGCCGTTGTTGACCAGCATCGTGTCGTTATGCGCGTAGGCGGTGATGTAATCTTCGCCATGCTTAATCATGATGAGGTTACCGTAGCCGCGAAGCTGGTTACCCACATAAACCACCTTCCCTGCCCCGGAGGCATAAACCGGCGTACCGCGCGCAGCGGCGATATCAATACCCTTGTTGCCACCTTCAGAGAGTGAGTAAGGGGCGACCACTTTACCGCTGGCAGGCCAAATCCAGCAGCGCTGTCCAACCGGCGGCCATGACGATTGCGGTACCTGATAGGACGGCGTCACTTTGGCGGTTTTGCCTTTCGATGAGGATTTTTTGCCCGAGGACGAACTGCCGTTCACCTTGAGCTTTTGCCCGACTTCGATGGTGTACGGCGGAGAGATGTTATTCAGGCGCGCCAGATCCTTCACGCTGGTCCCCGTTGCGCGCGAAATCCGGTACAGCGTATCCCCGCGCTTAACGGTATAGACCGCACCGGAATAGCTACCCATATCCGACGATTTGCTTCCTGAACAGCCAGCCAGGAATAGCGTCAGCGTCAGGCAAAAGATGGCGATGATGGGGTTTCTCGTCAGGCTTCCTGCAAACAAAACAGATCCTCGGTCAGCGTGAATGGCGCACTATGATACCAGCCCGGAGAGATATGGGTCAGCCCTTTTCCGCTCCTGGAAACAAACCGTTCGTATAAGATTGCCGTATAATGCTCCCTGTTGATGGTGCAGAACCATCCGCATCGTTGGCACTGGAGCATGAATGAGTATTCAAGAACACGTTATTTTGGTTAATGACCAGGGAATGGTGATTGGCACTCAGGAAAAATACGCCGCGCATACTGCCCAAACCCCGCTGCATCTGGCGTTCTCATCCTGGCTGTTTAACGCCGAAGGCGAGTGTCTGGTAACCCGACGCGCACTAAGTAAAAAAGCCTGGCCGGGCGTCTGGACGAACTCCGTCTGCGGTCACCCTCAATCTGGTGAACGGACGGAAGAGGCAATTATCCGTCGCTGCCGCGATGAGATTGGCGCAGAAATTACTGCGATTACGCCTGTTGCCTCAGAATTCCGCTACCGCGAAACGGATCCTTCCGGGATCGTGGAAAACGAGATTTGCCCGGTCTTCGCTGCCCGCGTCACCAGCGAACTGCGAATTAACCATGATGAAGTGATGGCATTTGAATGGGTGACGCTGGAGTCGTTATTCCGCGCGCTGGACGCCGCCCCATGGAGCTTTAGCCCGTGGATGGTGCAGGAAGCAACGGTCGCGCGAGACGCGCTGAGAGCGTTCGCGGCGCAATAAAAAAGCCCCTTTCGGGGCTTTTTTAGCAACGTAACGCCTTATTTCACCGGGCGCATTGCCGGGAACAGGATCACGTCACGAATGGTGTGGCTGTTGGTGAACAGCATCACCATACGGTCGATACCAATACCCAGACCTGCAGTTGGCGGCAGGCCGTGCTCCAGCGCGGTCACATAGTCTTCGTCGAAGAACATCGCTTCGTCATCGCCTGCTGCTTTCGCGTCAACCTGATCCTGGAAACGCTGCGCCTGGTCTTCCGCATCGTTCAGCTCGCTAAAGCCGTTGCCGATTTCACGGCCGCCGATGAAGAATTCGAAACGGTCGGTGATTTCCGGGTTCTCGTCATTACGACGCGCCAGCGGAGAGACTTCCGCCGGGTATTCGGTAATGAAGGTCGGCTGAATCAGGTGCGCTTCGGCCACTTCTTCGAAGATCTCGGTCACGATGCGGCCCAGACCCCAGCTCTTCTCAACCTTGATGCCGATGCTTTCAGCGATGGCCTTCGCAGAGTCGAAGTTATCCAGATCCGCCATGTTGGTTTCCGGACGGTATTTCTTGATCGCTTCGCGCATGGTCAGTTTTTCGAACGGCTTGCCGAAGTCGAAGACTTCTTCACCGTAAGGAACCTGCGTGGTGCCCAGAATGTCCTGCGCCAGGGTACGGAACAGGGATTCGGTCAGCTCGATCAGGTCTTTGTAGTCCGCGTACGCCATATAGAGTTCCATCATGGTGAACTCTGGGTTATGGCGAACGGAGATACCTTCGTTACGGAAGTTACGGTTGATTTCAAACACGCGGTCGAAACCACCGACCACCAGACGCTTCAGGTACAGTTCCGGCGCGATACGCAGGTACATGTCCAGGTCCAGGGCGTTGTGATGGGTGATGAACGGACGCGCAGACGCGCCGCCAGGGATCACCTGCATCATCGGGGTTTCCACTTCCATAAAGTCGCGGTTGACCATGAACTGGCGAATACCGGCCATGATCTGGGAGCGAATTTTGAAGGTCTTGCGGGATTCATCGTTAGAGATGAGATCCAGGTAACGCTGACGGTAGCGCGCTTCCTGATCCTGCAGGCCGTGGAACTTGTCCGGCAGCGGGCGCAGGGCTTTGGTCAGCAGACGCAGCTCGGTGCAGTGGATAGACAGTTCACCGGTTTTGGTTTTAAACAGTTTACCTTTCGCGCCCAGGATATCGCCCAGGTCCCACTTCTTAAACTGCTCGTTGTAGATGCCTTCCGGCAGGTCGTCGCGGGAAACGTACAGCTGAATACGACCACCCACGTCCTGCAAGGTCACGAAGGAGGCTTTACCCATGATGCGACGGGTCATCATACGGCCTGCAACGGCCACTTCGATGTTCAGCGCTTCCAGCTCTTCGTTCTCTTTACCGTCGAAGTCAGCGTGCAGTTGGTCTGAGGTGTGATCACGACGAAAATCGTTCGGGAACGGCACGCCCTGCTCGCGCAGCGCTGCCAGCTTCTCGCGGCGGGTTTTCAGTTCGTTGTTAAGATCGACTACCGCGTCAGCGCCCTGTGCTTGTTGTTCAGACATGTTGGTTCCTCATAACCCTGCTTTCAAACTTGCTTCGATAAATTGGTCCAGGCTGCCGTCCAGCACCGCCTGCGTGTTGCGGGTTTCAACCCCGGTACGCAGGTCTTTGATGCGGGAGTCATCAAGGACGTAAGAACGGATCTGGCTGCCCCAACCGATGTCGGACTTGTTGTCTTCCATCGCCTGTTTCTCAGCATTTTTCTTCTGCATCTCCAGCTCATAAAGCTTCGCTTTCATCTGCTTCATGGCCTGGTCTTTGTTCTTATGCTGGGAACGGTCGTTCTGGCACTGTGTTACCAGCCCGGTTGGAATGTGGGTAATACGCACCGCAGATTCCGTACGGTTAACGTGTTGACCGCCCGCGCCGGACGCGCGGTAAACGTCAATGCGCAGGTCCGCCGGGTTAATTTCGATATCGATATCTTCGTCAACTTCCGGGTAAACAAACGCAGAGCTGAAGGAGGTATGACGACGGCCACCGGAGTCAAACGGACTCTTACGCACCAGGCGGTGAACGCCGGTTTCGGTACGCAGCCAGCCGTAGGCGTAGTCGCCAATGATCTTGATAGTGACGGATTTAATACCGGCCACTTCACCTTCAGACTCTTCGATAATTTCGGTTTTGAAGCCGCGCGCTTCCGCCCAACGCAGATACATACGCGTCAGCATGCTGGCCCAGTCCTGCGCTTCGGTACCGCCAGAACCTGCCTGAATATCGAGATAGCAGTCAGCGCTGTCGTATTCGCCGGAGAACATGCGACGGAATTCCAGCTGTGCCAGCTTCTCTTCCAGCCCGTCGAGTTCTGCCACGGCTTCGTTAAAGGTTTCTTCGTCGTCGGCTTCGACGGCCAGCTCCAGCAAACCGGAAACATCTTCCAGCCCCTGGGCCATTTGATCCAACGTATCTACGATAGCTTCGAGAGAGGAACGCTCTTTACCCAGCGCCTGTGCGCGTTCAGGTTCGTTCCAGACGTCCGGCTGTTCCAGCTCGGCGTTTACTTCTTCAAGACGCTCTTTCTTGGCATCGTAGTCAAAGATACCCCCTAAGAACGTCAGAGCGCTCCGTGAGGTCCTGAATACGGTTTTTTACCGGATTAATTTCAAACATGGTCTGTTTTCTTTTATGGACTTGTCAAAATGCGGTGATAAGAGCGGGATTGTACCGAATCCACGCCCTTTTTTATAGAGATTACTGCCGCTAAATTGGCCAGATATTGTCGATGATGATCTGAAGGGTGCGGTTACCGCGAAACTCGTTGATATCCAGTTTGTACGCCAGCTCGACCTCGCGCACGCCGTTGTCCGGCCAGATGGAGGTGTCAACGTTGAAGGCGATGCCGTCCAGCAGCGGTCCGCCGCCCACGGGCTCGACCATCACTTTCAGGTGGCGTTCACCGACGATACGCTGCTGCAGCAGACGGAATCGCCCGTCGAACAGCGGTTCCGGGAACATCTGCCCCCATGGACCGGCATCGCGCAGCATCTGCGCGACCTCCATCGTCATTTCGGAGACAGACAGCTCACCGTCAGAGACCACTTCGCCCTGCAGCAGCGCCGGGTCAATCCACTCGGTGACCAGCTCGCCAAACAGGCGCTGGAACTCGTCGAACTTTGCCTCTTCCAGCGACAAGCCTGCCGCCATCGCGTGGCCGCCGAACTTGATCATCAGACCCGGGTAAAGCGTATCCAGACGCTCCAGCGCATCGCGCATGTGCAGCCCCTGAATCGAACGGCCAGAGCCTTTCAGCGTGCCGTCACCCGCAGGCGCAAACGCAATCACCGGGCGGTGGAAGCGCTCTTTAATGCGCGACGCCAGAATGCCGACCACGCCCTGATGCCACTCGGGGTGGTACATTGCCAGCCCGCCCGGCAGCGTATCGCCGCTGCGCTCAAGTTTTTCGCACAGGGTCAGCGCTTCGGCCTGCATCCCCTGCTCAATCTCTTTACGGGTCTGGTTCAGGGCGTCCAGCTCGTTGGCCAGCACGCGCGCTTCACCGATGTTGTCGCACAGCAGCAGCGCCACGCCGACGGACATATCGTCCAGCCTTCCGGCAGCGTTCAGACGCGGCCCGAGGGCAAAGCCCAGGTCGCTTGCCGCTAGCTTAAGCGGATCGCGGTTGGCAATCTCCAGCAGCGCCTTAATTCCGGGACGGCACTTGCCCGCGCGAATACGGCTTAAGCCCTGCCAGGTCAAAATGCGGTTATTGGCATCAAGAGGTACCACGTCCGCCACGGTGCCCAGCGCCACCAGGTCGAGGTATTCGGCCAGGTTTGGAACGGCAATGCCGCGGGATTCGAACCAGCCCTTATCGCGTAAGAGAGTACGCAACGCCAGCATTAGATAAAACGCCACGCCCACGCCGGCGAGGGATTTCGACGGGAAATCGCAGTCGCGCAGGTTGGGGTTAATAATCGCTTCTGCTGCGGGGAGCGTATCGCCGGGCAGGTGATGATCGGTGACCAGCACCGGGATCCCCAAAGCGTGAGCATGATCGACGCCCGCATGGGAGGAGATCCCGTTGTCTACGGTCATGATCATCTGCGCACCGCGGGCATGGGCCTGATCGACCACCTCCGGGCTGAGGCCATAGCCGTCTTCAAAGCGGTTCGGCACCAGATAGGTGACATTATCGCAGCCCAGCGCGCGCAGGCTGAGCACGCTCAGGGCGGTGCTGGTTGCGCCGTCGGCGTCGAAATCCCCTACCACCACAATGCGCGTTCCCTCACGAAGCGCGTTGTAGAGCATTTCGGTAGCTTTCTCGATACCGTTCAGCTGCTGCCAGGGCAGCATCCCTTTCACGCTGCGCTCAAGATCCTCTGCGCGACGCACGCCGCGGCTGGCGTAGAGGCGCTTTAGCAGCGGCGGGAGATCGTCCGGTAAATCAACGTGTTCAACCGCCTCGCGGCGGCGCAATTTGATGGGGGCTTTCACGCGAATTATTTACCACCAAACTGTTTCTGGTGCGCGTCGAGGAACTCTTTCATCTCTTTCGGTCCCTGATAGCCCGGAACAACATAGCCATTACTCAGGACAATCGCTGGCGTACCGCTCACGCCAAACTGCACGCCCAGCGCGTAGTGGTTAGCAATGTCGATGTCGCAGGAGGCAGGCTTAACGTCTTTACCGTTCATCGCGTCATCAAACGCTTTGTTGCGGTCTTTGGCACACCAGATCGCTTTCATGTCCTGCTCTGGCTTGCTCTGTACGCCTGCGCGCGGGAAGGCCAGGTAACGCACGGTAATGCCCAGCGCGTTATAGTCTTTCATCTGTTCATGCAACTTGTGGCAGTAGCCACAGGTGATGTCGGTGAAGACGGTAATCACATGTTTTTCCTGCGCCGCTTTATAGACGATCATCTCTTTTTCGAGCGCGTTCAGGTTTTTCATCAGCAGCTGGTTGGTAACGTTCACCGGCTGCGCACCGCTCACGTCGTACAGCGGTCCCTGAATAAAGTGTTTGCCATCTTCGGTGACGTACAGCACGCCGCTGTTGGTCAGTACGGTTTTCATACCGGCAACCGGCGCAGGCTGGATGTCGCTGCTGGTGACGCCAAGCTTAGCCAGAGACTGTTTGATGGCGGCGTCATCCGCATGGGCGAAGCCGGTAAATGAGGCTGCCAGCAGGGTGAACAGCGCGAAAGACTTTTTCATAATTGATCCTGTTACAATTTGTCGGCACTCACGCACGAGGGTGGTGCTGTTGGTGTAGCTGCCGCAGGCGTTCCGTCGCGACATGGGTGTAAATTTGCGTCGTTGAAAGATCGCTGTGTCCCAGCAGCATCTGCACCACGCGTAAATCTGCGCCGTGGTTTAACAGATGCGTCGCGAAGGCGTGACGCAATACGTGCGGCGAAAGCTTTTCACTGTCGATACCCGCCAGTGTGGCGTAATGCTTAATGCGATGCCAGAACGTTTGTCGCGTCATTTGCTGCGCGCGCTGGCTCGGAAACAGGACGTCGATAGACGCGCCATTGAGCAGCCAGGGGCGACCATGCTCAAGATACGTCTCCAGCCAGTAAACCGCCTCTTCTCCCAGCGGAACCAGCCTTTCCTTGTTTCCTTTACCGATGACGCGCACTACGCCCTGACGCATGCTGATGTCGCTCATCGTCAGGCCAACCAGTTCCGAAACGCGCAAGCCGGTAGCATACAATAGCTCAAGCATGGCTTTATCGCGTAACTCCAGCGGCAGGTCAACAGCCGGTGACTGTAATAATCTCTCAACTTGTGCTTCGCTGAGATCTTTCGGCAGCCGCTGCGGGAGTTTCGGGGACGCCAGCAGCGCGCTGGGATCGTCTTCGCGAATCTTCTCCCGATAAAGATGCTGGAAAAGCCGACGCATGGCGCTGAGCAAGCGTGCAGAGCTGGTGGCTTTGTACCCCCCTTCTACGCGTTCAGCGAGCAGCGCCTGCAGGTCGTCGCTTTGCGCGCTCGCAAGCGATAGCTCCCGACGCGCCAGCCACTCCACCAGCATGGTGAGATCGCGCCGGTAGGCACTGAGGGTATTCTCGGCCAGATTTTTCTCCAGCCACAGCGCGTCGAGAAACTGTTCAACGAGTGCGAGATCCTTTTCCACATCAGCCCCTTTGATTTTGCAGTCAGGCCATTATGCCTGATTGCGACCGGTTTCTGGTACACTACGCGCAAAGTCATAGCAAGAATTGAGATAGTTACGCGATGAATATTGGTCTGTTCTATGGTTCCAGCACCTGCTACACCGAAATGGCGGCGGAGAAAATTCGCGACATCATTGGCCCGGAACTGGTGACGTTGCATAACCTGAAAGATGACTCGGTCGCCTTGATGGAGCAGTACGATGTGCTGATTCTGGGCATCCCAACCTGGGACTTTGGTGAGATACAGGAAGACTGGGAAGCCATCTGGGATCAGCTCGATTCTGTCAATTTCGACGGTAAAATTATTGCGATGTACGGCATGGGTGACCAGTTAGGCTACGGCGAATGGTTCCTGGACGCACTCGGCATGCTGCACGATAAGCTGGCACCAAAAGGGGCGGCGTTTATCGGCTACTGGCCAACCGAAGGGTATGAATTCACCAGTAAAAAGCCGATTATTGCCGATGGCGAGCTGTTTGTCGGGCTCGCGCTGGATGAAACCAATCAGTACGATCTCAGCGACGAGCGCCTGCAGGCCTGGTGCGAGCAGATCCTCGGCGAAATGGCAGAAAAATTCAGCTAACGCGCGTTACTCCTGCGTCGGCTGTTGCAGCAACATCCGGCGCAGATCCCGCCATTCTGATGCGTCCATACTGTCCGCCGCCAGCCACAGGTGCTGGCAACGTCCGCCCCCCACTTTGCGTAACCGTAGCATCATCCCGGCGTTAAGCATCCAGGGCACACCGAGAATATCCCACTCTTTTCCCTGCCAGCGCAGGCGGGAATCCATCAGCAGCTTAATCTCGCCCTGACGCGCGTTAATGCGACGCTGGCTGCGTACGCTGTCAAAAACAACAAACGAAAGTAATAGCAGCCACAGCGGCGTATAGCTGAGCGGCCACGGCATGAGTAAAACGATGGCCGCAACCAGCCCGTGGAGCAATAAAGACATCCACTGCGAGCGCCACGAGACGCGAAGATCAGATTGCCACAGGACCACGTTCCCGATTCCGTGTTTGAATTAATTGCACCATCCGTTGCAACTCGGTGTCGGCGGGTTTGCCGTGGTTCATCAGCCAGTTGAATAAATCCGGATCGTCAGACTCAAGCAGGCGAACAAACAGACGCTTATCATCATCGCTTAAGCTGTCGTACTCATATTCGAAGAAAGGCATGATGGAAATATCAAGTTCACGCATTCCGCGACGGCATGCCCAGTGAATACGGGCCTTGTTGTTAATATCCATGTTCAGTTTCCTGCATTACGTTTGGCACAGTCGGTACCCCGTTTTCTATTCTTAATTTCTCTACGGGGACACCAGCTAGTGTAACGTGTTTTTGACCGTTTCATTACTGGAATATTGCGTTTGACGAGCTGGCTTCCAGAATAATCCCTACATAGACAGCGGATTACACTATTTTGCGTAGCGCTACGCATAACCCGTTTATGGCACAAATGGTCTGCTGAAAGCGCTTGCAATGCCTGCAGGCTCTTTTACCATTAGGCATTATCAAAGCGTTAAGCAATTCAGGATACCGTTATGGCCTTTACACCATTTTCTCCGCGCCAGCCCGCCGCCTCTGCGCGTCTGCCGCTGACGCTTATTTCTCTTGATGACTGGGCGCTGGCAACCCTCTCCGGCGCCGACGCCGAAAAATACTTGCAGGGTCAGGTGACTGCGGATGTTGCGCAGTTGACTGAACACCAGCATCTGCTGGCCGCGCACTGCGATCCTAAGGGCAAAATGTGGAGCAACCTGCGTCTCTTCCGCCGTCAGGACGGTTTTGCCTTTATTGAGCGCCGCAGCCTGCGCGATGCGCAGCTCAAAGAACTGAAAAAATACGCGGTCTTTTCCAAAGTCACCATCGCCCCGGACGACGAACATGTTCTGCTGGGCGTGGCGGGCTTCCAGGCGCGTGCGGCGCTGAAAAACCTGTTTGCTGAACTGCCGGATGCAGAAAAACAGGTGGTCAGCGAGGGCGCGACTTCCATCCTGTGGTTTGAACACCCGGCAGAGCGCTTCCTGTTAGTTACGGATGCCGCAACAGCCGAACGCGTGACCGAGGCGCTGCGCGGCGAAGCGCAGCTCAACAACAGCCAGCAGTGGCTGGCGCTGAACATCGAAGCGGGTCTGCCTGTAATTGACGCAGCCAACAGCGCGCAGTTTATTCCTCAGGCAACTAACCTGCAGGCGCTGGGGGGCATCAGCTTTAAAAAAGGCTGCTACACCGGTCAGGAAATGGTCGCGCGTGCAAAATTCCGTGGGGCAAACAAACGCGCGTTGTGGACACTGGCAGGCCATGCCAGCCGCGTACCGGAAGCAGGTGAAGATTTAGAACTGAAGATGGGCGACAACTGGCGCCGCACCGGTACCGTGTTAGCCGCAGTCCAACTGGACGATGGCCGTCTTTTGGTACAGGCTGTAATGAACAACGACATGGAAGCGGACAGCGTGTTCCGCGTGCGCGACGACGCGAATACGTTGAGTATTGAGCCGCTACCGTATTCACTGGAAGAGTGATGCTGTATCGCCCGGTGGCGCTGCGCTTACCGGGCCTACGGGTGCAAATCCAGGTCGGGTAAGGCGAAGCCGCCACCCGACAACAAACTAAACCTGCCCCACGTACAAATAAATCGCCAAAAAGTGGCACACGCTGCCGCCCAGCACAAAGCCGTGCCAGATGGCATGGTTGTATGGGATGCGCTTGCAGACGTAGAAAATAACGCCCAGCGAGTAGACCACACCGCCCACCGCCAGCAGCGTTACCCCGCCGACCGCCAGCTTAATCGCCAGCTGATACACCACAATCAGCGACAGCCAGCCCATCGTCAGATAGGTGACCAGCGACAACACTTTAAACCGGTGCGCAATGGTCAGCTTAAACAGGATCCCCAGCAGCGCCAGGCTCCAGATAACAATCATCAGGCCGCGCGACAGCGGTGAGTTTAGCCCCACCAGCAGGAAAGGCGTATAGGTACCCGCAATCAGCAGATAGATAGCGCAGTGGTCAAATTTCTTAAGCCATATTTTGGCCCGCTGATGCGGAATCGCGTGATAGAGCGTCGAGGCCAGGAACAGCAGGATCATACTTCCGCCATACAGGCTATAGCTGGTAATGGCCATCGCGCTGGCATTGGTATCCACCGCCTGTACCAGCAATAACACTAAACCGACAATCCCAAACACCAGGCCAATGCCGTGGCTGATGCTGTTGGCTACTTCCTCAGCCAGCGAATATCCCTGTGCGATTAATGGTCTGCTCGCCATACTAAACTCCGGGAAAACTAAAGATGATTATTCATCGCATGACTATGCTAACTGAGAATGATTCCAGTGAACACCTGTTAGCTAAAATAATTTTAAGGTAAATTTTTATAATAAAAATCAAAAACATAAGCGAACAATTCACCTGACATTTGTTCACATAAAAATTTAAGCGTTACTAATCAATGGCATAAAATTGGCTCCTGCCGTCTGGCTGCATGATATGATGGATAAATGAGGTCTGAATGAGAGTTTTGCCACTGTGAGTATGTTCACCCACTCCGCCATTGCCAGTCTCAATAACCTGGAAATGATGGTCTACAACTATGTCATCAAAAACCGGGACAAAGTGATGTACATGACCATCCGCGAGCTGGCGGATGCGGCCGGCGTCTCAACCACCACTATCCTGCGCTTTTGCCGCAAGCTCAACTGCGAAGGGTATTCTGAATTTCGCGTGCGCTTTAAGCTCTATCTTGAGCAGAACGAGCCCCAGCAGGCGAATTTCGGCGCCAGCGAAATTATCAGCTTCTTTAAAAGCGTGAATAATGAAGAGTTCGACGCGCTATTAAATGACGCGGTAAAAATCATTTTGTCTTCCGAGCGAATTATATTTGTCGGGGCGGGCACGTCAGGCTCTTTGGCCAAATATGGCGCACGCTTCTTTTCAAATATTGGTAAATTCAGTAATCATATTGATGACCCTTATTTCCCGGTCACCAATGATATGGCGAAAAATGCGCTGGCGATTGTGCTCTCCGTCTCGGGCGAAACCGAGGAGATCCTGCGCTTCGCCAGCCAGTTCAGCCTGCATCACTGCAAGGTGCTCTCTATCACCAGCCACGAGCACTCGCGCCTGGCAAAACTGGCGGACTTTAATCTCTCCTGGCACGTTCCCCAGACGCGAATTGGCGGCGTCTACGATATCACCACGCAAATTCCCGTCATTTATATTCTGGAATCTCTCGGACGCAAGCTGGCGAAAAAACTGACGGAATAAAACACCCTGTTTTTTCGATGTGACAAATCACAATTTTCGCAAATTGTTATATCGTGACATTCAATTTCGCTTTGCTAGACTCAATGCCAATAAGCCATTTAATGAGAATAGCAGCGATGAAAAAAATAACCTTACCGAAAGATTTTTTATGGGGCGGCGCTGTTGCCGCTCATCAGGTTGAAGGCGGCTGGAACAAAGGCGGCAAAGGGCCAAGCATTTGCGACGTGCTGACCGGCGGCGCACACGGCGTGCCCCGCGAAATCACGCAGGAGGTGGTGCCGGGTAAATACTACCCAAACCACGAAGCCATCGACTTCCACGGCCACTATAAAGAAGACATCAAGCTATTTGCCGAGATGGGCTTCAAGTGTTTCCGTACCTCTATCGCCTGGACGCGCATCTTCCCGAAAGGTGACGAAACGCAGCCAAACGAAGAAGGGCTGAAGTTTTACGACGACATGTTCGATGAGCTGCTGAAGTACAACATCGAACCGGTGATCACCCTCTCCCACTTCGAAATGCCGCTCCACCTGGTGCAGGAGTATGGTAGCTGGACCAACCGCAAAGTGGTCGATTTCTTCGTGCGCTTCGCGGAAGTGGTGTTTGAGCGCTACAAGCACAAGGTCAAATACTGGATGACCTTCAACGAAATCAACAACCAGCGCAACTGGCGCGCCCCGCTGTTCGGCTACTGCTGCTCGGGCGTGGTCTACACCGAACATGACAACCCGGAAGAGACCATGTACCAGGTGCTGCACCACCAGTTTGTGGCCAGCGCCCTGGCGGTGAAAGCCGCGCGCCGCATCAACCCGGAGATGAAAGTTGGCTGCATGCTGGCGATGGTGGCGCTCTATCCGTTCTCCTGCAAGCCGGAAGACGTGATGTTCGCTCAGGAATCCATGCGCGAGCGCTATGTCTTTACCGACGTCCAGTTGCGTGGTTACTACCCGTCCTACGTGCTGAACGAGTGGGAGCGCCGCGGCTTTTCCATCAAAATGGAGGCGGGCGACGAGCAGATCCTGCGTGAAGGTACCTGCGACTACTTAGGCTTCAGCTACTACATGACCAACGCGGTGAAGGCGGAAGGCGGCACAGGTGACGCCATTTCCGGCTTTGAAGGCAGCGTGCCGAACCCGCACGTGAAGGCGTCCGACTGGGGCTGGCAGATTGACCCGGTGGGCCTGCGCTATTCCCTGTGCGAACTGTACGAGCGTTATCAGAAACCGCTGTTTATCGTTGAGAACGGGTTCGGTGCCTACGACAAGGTGGAAGAAGACGGCAGCATCATCGATGACTATCGCATCGACTACCTGCGTGCCCACGTGGAGGAGATGATCAAAGCCGTCACGCACGATGGCGTGGATCTGATGGGCTATACGCCGTGGGGCTGCATCGACTGCGTGTCATTCACCACCGGTCAGTACAGCAAGCGCTACGGCTTTATCTACGTCAACAAGCACGACGACGGCACGGGCGACATGTCTCGCTCCCGTAAGAAGAGCTTCGAGTGGTATAAAGGCGTGATTGCCAGCAACGGCGAGAAACTTTAACGCCGGGTGCCGTTCCCTCTCCCTTTTGGGAGAGGGTTACTTCCCACCAGCCAGCTCAATAAAACTGCCCGTCACGTAAGACGCCTTCTCGCTCAGCAGCCAGACAATCGCCTGCGCGACCTCTTCCGGCTGGCCGCCGCGCTGCATCGGCAGTAACGATTTCACGCGATCCACTCGCCCCGGCTCTCCGCCGGAAGCATGGATATCGGTATAAATCAGCCCAGGCCGCACGCAGTTCACGCGAATACCCTGCGCCGCCACTTCCAGCGATAGCCCGGTTGTCAGCGAATCTACCGCGCCTTTGGAAGCAGCGTAATCGACATACTCACCCGGCGCGCCCAGACGAGACGCGGCGGAAGAGACATTCACAATCGCCCCGCCCTTGCCGCCATGCTTGATGGACATGCGTTTCACCGCTTCACGACAGCAGAGGAAGTAGCCCGTGACGTTGGTCGCCAGCACGCGGTTAATGCGCTCTGCGGACAGATTCTCAATGGTGGATTGCTCAAAGAGAATGCCTGCATTATTGACCAGCGCGCGAAGCGGCTCACCTTCACGATCGATGCTGTCAAACATCGCCAGCACCTGAGCTTCATCGCTGATGTCCGCACGCACGGCAAACGCTTTACCGCCGGCCTCAACGATCTGATTGATAACGTCCGTCGCGGCTTTAATGTTGTGGTGATAGTTCACCGCCACGGTGTAGCCTTCACGCGCCAGCTGCAGCGCGGTGGCTTTCCCAATGCCCCGGCTCGCGCCGGTGACCAGTGCAATTGCCATTCACAACCTCCAGATAAAAAAAAGCCGGGTGGCGCTTACGCTTACCCGGCCTACAGTATGGCAAATAATTACTGGTATTCGCTCATCGGCACGCAGGAGCAGAACAGATTACGGTCGCCGTAAACGTCATCAAGACGCTTCACGGTCGGCCAGTATTTGTTTGCCACGCCAGCCGGGAAGACGGCCAGCTCGCGGGAGTAACCGTGGTTCCACTCTGCCACCATCTCGTGCTGGGTATGCGGGGCGTTGACCAGCGGGTTATCTTCCAGCGTCCATTCGCCGTCCTGCACGCGGTCGATCTCCATGCGGATGGCCAGCATCGCGTCGATAAAGCGGTCCAGCTCGGCTTTGCTTTCAGACTCGGTCGGCTCCACCATCAGCGTCCCCGCAACCGGGAACGACATGGTTGGCGCGTGGAAGCCGTAGTCGATCAGACGCTTGGCGATATCCAGCTCGCTGATGCCGGTCTGCTCTTTCAGCGGACGAATATCCAGAATGCACTCGTGCGCCACGCGACCGTCGCGGCCGGTATAGAGCACCGGGAAGGCAGACTTCAGGCGAGTCGCAATGTAGTTGGCGTTCAGAATAGCCACCTGGCTCGCCTGCTTCAGCCCTTCCGCGCCCATCATGCGGATGTACATCCAGCTGATTGGCAGGATTGATGCGCTACCGAACGGTGCCGCAGAGACCGCGCCCTGACGGGTCAGCATGCCTTCAATCTGCACCACGCTGTGGCCCGGCACAAACGGCGCCAGGTGCGCTTTCACGCCGATTGGTCCCATGCCCGGGCCGCCACCACCGTGCGGAATGCAGAAGGTTTTATGCAGGTTCAGGTGCGACACGTCCGCGCCGATAAAGCCCGGAGAGGTAATGCCCACCTGAGCGTTCATGTTCGCGCCGTCGAGGTATACCTGACCGCCAAACTGGTGCACCACTTCGCACACTTCACGGATGGTCTCTTCGTACACGCCGTGGGTGGACGGGTAGGTCACCATGATGCAGGAGAGCTTGTCGCCCGCCTGCTCGGCTTTCGCACGCAGGTCGGCCAAATCGATGTTGCCGTTCTTATCGCACGCGACCACCACCACTTCCATGCCCGCCATCTGGGCTGAGGCCGGGTTGGTGCCGTGGGCGGAGCTTGGGATCAGGCAGATATCGCGGTGACCTTCGTTACGGCTTTCGTGATAGTGACGGATCGCCAGCAGGCCCGCGTATTCACCCTGCGCGCCGGAGTTCGGCTGCATGCAGAGCGCGTCGTAACCGGTCAGCTTCACCAGCCAGTCTGAAAGCTGGTTGATCATCATGTGATAGCCTTCCGCCTGTTCTGGCGGGCAGAACGGGTGCAGTTCGGAGAATTCAGGCCAGGTAATCGGGATCATCTCTGCCGCGGCGTTCAGCTTCATGGTGCAGGAGCCCAGCGGGATCATCGCCTGGTTCAGCGCCAAATCCTTGCGCTCCAGAGAGTGCATATAGCGCATCATCTCGGTTTCGCTGTGATAGCGATTGAACACCGGGTGAGTCAGGATCGCGTCATTGCGCAGCATGCTTTCCTGAATGGAGCGGCTGTCGAGCGCGACCTCTTTGTCGAGCGTATCAACGTCCAGACCGTGAGCGTCGCCCAGCAACACGCTGAACAGGTTCAGGATATCGTCGCGAGTGGTGCTTTCATCCAGCGTAATGCCGACCGCGTTGTGGATGTCGCTGCGCAGGTTGATTTCTGCTGCATTCGCGCGCGCCAGCACGGCGGCTTTGTCTGCCACTTCCACGCACAGGGTGTCGAAGTAGTGCGCGTGGCGCAGCTTGAGGCCCTTCTGCTGCAGGCCGCAGGCCAGAATATCGGCCAGGCGGTGAATGCGGCTGGCAATGCGCTTCAGGCCAGCCGGACCGTGGAATACCGCATACAGGCTGGCGATGTTTGCCAGCAGTACCTGGGAAGTACAGATGTTGGAGTTCGCTTTCTCGCGGCGGATATGCTGCTCGCGGGTCTGCATCGCCATGCGCAGCGCGGTATTACCGGCAGCATCTTTTGACACGCCAATGATACGGCCTGGCATGGAGCGTTTGAATTCATCTTTCGCGCCGAAGAACGCCGCGTGCGGGCCGCCGTAGCCCATCGGCACGCCGAAGCGCTGCGCGGAGCCGAATACAATATCCGCGCCCTGTTTGCCCGGCGCCGTCAGCAGCACCAGCGCCATAAAATCGGCGGCAACGCTGACAACCACTTTGCGGGATTTCAGCTCGGCAATCAGCGCGCCGTAGTCGTGAACTTCGCCGGTGGTACCCACCTGCTGCAGCAGCACGCCGAAGACGTCCTGGTGATCCAGCACTTTGTCGGCGTCGTCGACGATCACCTCAAAACCGAAGGTTTCTGCACGGGTGCGCACCACGTCCAGCGTCTGGGGATGCACGTCCGCCGCCACGAAGAAGCGGTTAGCATTTTTCAGCTTGCTTACGCGTTTTGCCATCGCCATCGCTTCGGCAGCGGCGGTCGCTTCATCCAGCAGAGAGGCGGAAGCGATATCCATACCGGTCAGATCCAGCGTCACCTGCTGGAAGTTCAGCAGCGCTTCCAGACGCCCCTGGGAGACTTCTGGCTGATAAGGGGTGTAAGCGGTGTACCAGCCCGGGTTTTCCAGCATGTTGCGCAGGATAACCGGCGGTAACTGCACGTTGGTGTAGCCCATGCCAATGTAAGACTTATAGCGCTTGTTGAGGCCTGCAATAGCCTTCAGCTCCGCCAGCGCGGCGAACTCCGTGGTGGCTTCCCCTACCTGAGGCGGCGTGGCAAGCTGGATGTCTTTTGGCACAATCTGGCCGATCAGTGCGTCTAATGAATCCGCGCCAACCGTCTTCAGCATCTCCTGCTGTTGCTGAGCATCCGGCCCAATGTGACGTTCAATGAAGGCGCCACGGTTTTCAAGCTGGCTTAAAGTCTGTGTCATGAGCGATGGTTCCTGATACGTGCAGTGAATCGTAGTTATCTGTAACGCTGTTGCCCGGTGGCGCTACCGCTTACCGGGCCCTGTAAGGCGGATAAGCGCAGCGCCATCCGGCACAACGTTATTCGTCTTCCAGTAGTGCTTCGTACGCGGTTGCATCCAGCAGCGCGGCAACTTGCGATTCGTCGCTGGCTTTGATCTTGAAGATCCAGCCGCCTTCATAAGGCTCGCTGTTGACCAGCTCTGGCGAATCGCTCAGCGCGTCGTTGACCGCAACAATCTCACCGCTTACCGGTGCGTAGATGTCAGACGCCGCTTTTACGGACTCCGCCACGGCGCAGTCGTCGCCCGCGCTAACAGTCGTGCCCACGTCAGGCAGGTCAACAAACACCATGTCGCCCAGCAGCTCCTGCGCGTGCTCGGTGATCCCTACGGTGTAAGTGCCGTCCGCCTCTTTGCGCAGCCACTCGTGTTCTTTGCTGTATTTCAGTTCTGCTGGCACATTGCTCATTGAAGTTCTCCTGATAAAAATAGTTAGGCGACCGGCTTACCGGCGCGAACAAAAATCGGTTTGGTCACGTGGACCGGCATTTCGCGGTTGCGGATTTGCACTACCGCCGTGTCGCCAATGCCTGCCGGCACGCGTGCCAGTGCAATACTGTAGCCCAGCGTCGGGGAGAAGGTACCGCTGGTGATCACGCCTTCGCGATGATTGCCGTCAGCATCGGTAAAGCGCACCGGCAGCTCGCCGCGCAGCACGCCTTTTTCCTTCATCACCAGTCCCACCAGCTGTTCGGTGCCCTTCTCGCGCTGCATCTCCAGCGCTTCACGGCCAATAAAATCACGGTCAGCCGGTTCCCACGCGATGGTCCAGCCCATGTTGGCCGCCAGCGGAGAGACGCCTTCATCCATTTCCTGACCGTAGAGGTTCATGCCCGCTTCCAGACGCAGCGTATCGCGCGCGCCCAGACCCGCAGGCTTCACGCCCGCTTCTACCAGCGCACGCCAGAAATCGGCAGCTTTCTCGTTCGGCATCGCAATTTCGTAGCCCGCTTCACCGGTATAGCCGGTGGTGGCGATAAACAGATCCCCCGCCTGCACGCCGAAGAACGGCTTCATGCCTTCGGTGGCGGTGCGCTGCTCGTCGTTAAAGAGAGAGGCGGCTTTTGCCTGCGCGTTCGGCCCCTGCACGGCGATCAGCGAAAGATCGTCACGGACGGTGATGTCGACGGCATAAGGTTCGGCGTGTTGGGTGATCCAGGAGAGGTCTTTTTCGCGGGTGGCGGAGTTTACAACGAGGCGGAAGAAATCTTCGGTGAAGTAGTAGACGATAAGGTCGTCAATCACGCCGCCCGAGGCATTGAGCATGCCGGTATAGAGCGCTTTACCCGGCGTCTTCAGTTTGGCGACGTCGTTTGCCAGCAGATAACGCAAAAACTCCCGGGTGCGGCTACCGTGCAGATCGACAATCGTCATGTGGGACACGTCGAACATACCGGCATCGGTGCGCACCGCGTGGTGCTCATCAATCTGCGAGCCGTAGTGCAGCGGCATCATCCAGCCATGGAAGTCCACCATGCGGGCGCCGCATAACACGTGCTGTTCGTACAAAGGAGTCTGTTGAGCCATCTTGTCCTCGTTGAAAAATTCACCGTGAAACCCGGTATCGGCCTCGTTCCCGAATGCCGACGCAAACGTTCTCTTTTACCTGAACTTACCACCGAAACCGGCGGTTAACCATAAGTTAAAACGGGTCATCACATTAGCTTATGACCAAAAAACGCTGAAAAGCCTACAGAGTTATTCACTGGAAAAATGCGATTAACCCCGCACAAAATTAACAATGAACTAACAGGATTTAGCACATGGTGATATTTCGTGCGGAAAAACGGGCCGAATTTCCGTCACGTAAAAATCACGACATGAGAATAACTAATGCGAAAAATGGCGTGGAATTAGAATATTTCAAACGAGGGGATTTCCCCGGCGCAGAGGCCGGGAAAATAAAGTGTGACGGGGATCGAGATTAGCGTAACCAGTCGGGAAGATCGTTAAGACCCATTGCCTGACGAAGAAGTTGAGGTTTGACGCCGGGAAGGGTGTCGGCCAGCTTGAGGCCGATATCGCGCAGCAGTTTTTTCGCCGGATTTGCCCCGGCAAACAGCTCGCGGAAGCCCTGCATTCCTGCCAGCATCATCGCCGCACTGTGCTTGCGGCTGCGCTCGTAGCGACGCAGATACAGATGCTGGCCGATATCTTTACCTTCACGGTGCAGGCGACGCAGTTCTTCCACCAGTTCCGCCGCGTCCATAAAGCCGAGGTTAACGCCCTGCCCGGCCAGCGGATGAATGGTATGGGCCGCATCCCCCACCAGCGCCAGACGGTGCGCGGCAAACTGACGCGCGTAGCGGCCGGTTAACGGGAAAACCAGCCGCTCGCTTTCAAGCGTGCACAGGCCAAGGCGGTTATCAAACGCCACGCACAGCGCCTGGTTAAAGGCCTCCGGCGTCGCATCCTGCATCTGCTGCGCTTTCTCCGGCACCAGGGACCAGACAATCGAGCACTGGTGCGGATCGGCAAGCGGCAGAAACGCCAGTATGCCGTCGTTGTGGAAAATCTGCCGCGCAACGCCGCCGTGCGGCTCTTCAGTACGGATCGTTGCCACCATCGCATGATGGCGGTAATCCCAGTACGTCAGCGGGATATCGGCCTTGCTGCGCAGCCAGGAGTTAGCGCCGTCGGCACCGACCACCAGACGCGCGGTCAGCATGTCGCCGCTTTGCAGGGTGATAAACGCCTCGTTTTCGCCCCATGCCACCTGATGGATCTGCGCAGGCGCAACCAGCGTCACGTCGCTGCACTGCTCTGCTTTCTGCCACAGCGCGTGGTGGATCACCGCGTTTTCAACGATGTGCCCCAGATGGCTATAGCCCATGCTTTCATCATCAAAGGCAATATGGCCAAAGCTGTCCTTGTCCCACACTTCCATGCCGTGATAGCAGCTGGCGCGCTGGGCGACGATATCTGACCAGACGCCGAGACGCGTCAAAAGCTTTTCGCTGGCCGCGTTAATCGCCGACACGCGGAGTTCCGGCGGGGCATCTGATGGGACAGGCTGGGGCTGCTTTTGCTCCAGCACGGCCACGCGCAGGCCGCTGCCCTGTAATCCACAGGCCAGCGCCAGCCCAACCATTCCGCCGCCAACGATGGCAACATCAACATTTTGCACAGTGATAACTCCTTAACGCGCGACCCAACCCAGGGTCCGCTGCGCCAGCACGTCACGTGCCGGAATGAACAGTTCCATCGCCATCAGCCCGAGGTTGCGACCAACAACCAGCGGCGCCCAGCGATTGGCAAAGAGATGGACTAAGCCGTCGGTGACGCCAATTGTCGCCTCTTTATCAGCCTGACGTCGCGTCTGGTAATGGCTTAGCACCGGGTAAGCGCCACAGTCTTTTTGTTCGCTCCACGCCTGCGAAAGCGTTTCGGCCAGGCTCATCACATCCCGCAGGCCGAGGTTAAAGCCCTGCCCGGCGATGGGGTGGAGGGTTTGCGCCGCGTTGCCGACCAGCGCCACGCGGTGAGAAACAGACTGTGATGCCGTGGTTAACGACAGCGGATAGACCGCACGTTTCCCGGCATGGGTAATACGCCCCAGCCGCCAGCCAAAGGCTTTCTGCAGCTCGGTACAAAAACGTTCGTCGGACCAGGATTTAACCTCTTCGGCCTTTTCCTGCGGGTGGCACCAGACCAGCGAGCAGCGCCCGCCCGTCATCGGCAGCATCGCCAGCGGGCCGTGCTGGGTGAAGCGCTCAAACGCCCGGCCGTTGTGTTCTGCTGCGGTCGAGACGTTCGCGATGACTGCGACCTGCCCGTAAGGCTGCTGCCGCCACGCTACGCCGCACTGGGTGCCGAGCGCCGAGCGCGACCCGTCAGCCGCCACCAGAAGCTGTCCGTCGAGCACGGTGCCATTGTCCAGCGTTACGCTGACCGCATCTTCACTGCGGGTGAAGCTGGCAACGCGTGCCGGGCAGTGCAGCGTGACGCCCGGCGCGTCATGCAACAGGCGGAACAGGCGCAGGCCAATATCGTGCAGTTCAACGACCTGACCCAGCGCATCAATACGGTAATCATGGGCATCCAGCATCACAAACCCGGCATGACCGCGATCGCTCACGTGCACGGTATTAATGGCGGTAGCGCAGTCGGCGATGGCCTGCCAGATGCCAATGCGGGATAGCTGCTGGCAGGTGCCCTGCGCCAGGGCAATGGCGCGGGAATCAAACCCAGGGTGATTCTTCGCCTGCGGCGCGACGGCTTCAACCAGATGTACCGGAAGCTGCCCCTTCGTCAAATGCGAGATGGCTAACGCCAGCGTGGCGCCAGTCATGCCGCCGCCAACGATAATCACGCTCATACGCGCGCCGCTGCCATCAGCGCCTCGATATCGTCCGCTTTTTTCACCACGCTCGCGGTCAGGTTTTCGTTGCCGGTTTCGGTGATGACGATGTCGTCTTCAATACGAATGCCAATTCCGCGGTATTCCTCTGGCACGTCGGCATCCGGCGCGATGTACAGGCCCGGCTCGACGGTGAGCACCATGCCCGGTTCAAGCACGCGCGAACGTTCAGGGCCGTACGCGCCCACGTCGTGCACGTCCAGCCCCAGCCAGTGGCTCAGGCCGTGCATAAAGTACGGGCGGTGAGCATTCTCGGTAATCAGGGTATCGACATCCCCTTTGAGGATCCCAAGCTTAACCAGCCCGGTAATCATGATACGCACCACCTCACCGGTCACTTCCTGAATGGAGGTGCCCGGGCGATACAGCGTCAGCGCCGTCTCGAGTGATTCGAGAACGATGTCATAAATCGCCCGCTGCGCTGGCGAAAACTTGCCGTTCACCGGGAAGGTACGCGTGATGTCGCCCGCGTAGCCCTGATATTCGCAACCGGCGTCAATCAGCACCAGATCGCCGTCGCGCAGCGCGCTTTCGTTTTCGGTGTAGTGCAGAATGCAGCCGTTTTCCCCGCCGCCAACGATGGTGTTGTAGGAGGGATAACGCGCGCCGTGGCGGTTAAATTCGTGGTGAATTTCGCCTTCCAGCTGGTATTCAAACATTCCGGGACGACATTTTTCCATCGCGCGGGTGTGCGCCAGGGCGCTGATTTCGCCCGCACGGCGCAGCACGTTCAGCTCTTCTTCAGATTTGAAAAGACGCATCTCGTGCACCACCGGACGCCAGTCCGTGAGGGTGGCGGGCGCGGACAGGTTCTGCCGCGAGCCTTTACGCAGTTTTTCCAACGCGTTGAAAACAATCTCATCGGCGTAGGCGTATTCGCCCTGCGCGTGGTAGAGCACGTCGAGGCCATTAAGCAGCTGATAGAGCTGCTGGTTGATTTCGCTAAACGCCAGCGCGCGGTCAACGCCCAGCTTTTCCGGGGCGGCCTCTTGCCCTAAGCGGCGGCCAAACCAAATCTCAGCGGTTAAGTCTCGTACGCGGTTGAAAATCACGCTGTGGTTGTGGGTGTCATTGCTCTTAATCAGCACCAGCACCGCTTCCGGCTCGTTGAAGCCGGTGAAGTACCAGAAATCGCTGCTCTGGCGATAGGGGTATTCGCTGTCGGCGCTGCGCGTCACTTCCGGCGCGGCAAAAATCAGCGCCGCGCTTCCCGGCTGCATGTTTGCCAGCAGCGCCTGACGACGGCGCAAATACTCTTGTTGCGAGATAACCATGACACCCTCCTGTGCGTTATTTTTCTTAATGTAAGGTTGGCTTGCGAACTTCCGGCGCGGTCGGCTGCGAGCGCGTAAAGTTGTCGTGGCACAGCAGCGCCGCCACGCGCACGTACTCGATGATCTCTTCGAGAGACATTTCCAGCTCTTCCTGATCTTCCTCTTCATCGTAGCCAAGCTGGGCGATGTTGCGCAGATCGTCAATCGCTTCACCCGCTTCGCCGGTAACTTTATCAAGCTTAGGCTGGGTGACGCCCAGGCCAAGCAGATAGTGGTTTACCCACCCCGCGAGCGCATCGGCGCGATCAAAGACGCTGACATCGTCGCCTTCAGGCAGATAAAGCTGAAAAAGGAAGCCATCGTCTTCCAGCGAATCGCTGGTTGCCGCGTGCATTTTTCGCAGCGCTTCCGCCAGTTCGTGGCCAAACGCCAGCCCTTCGTTGGTGAGGTCGTGGATCAGCGGCTGCCATGAGCTGTCGCTGTTTCCGCCGCACAGTATGCCGCTGATCAGACCGTGCATTTCGGCAGGGGTAAGACCGACTCCCTGCTGGTTCAGTAACTGGTTTAAATCCTTGTAACCAGGCATTTCGTTCTGTATAGACATACGCATTCGTCATCAAAGGGAGGATATTCATGATATGCTACCACTTTGGACCCTGGTGATACCAGAAAAGGGCTTGTATCTTCACATCAGGGTAGCTATAGTGTCGCCCCTTCGCAGCCCCCGGGGCAGTAAGCGAAGGCAGCGCAGTCAATCAGCAGGAAGGTGGCATGTCTGCACAACCCGTCGATCTCCAGATTTTTGGCCGTTCACTGCGAGTGAATTGTCCGCCTGAACAAAGGGATGCTTTGAATCAGGCTGCGGACGATTTGAATCAGCGGTTGCAAGATCTAAAAGAACGCACTAGAGTCACAAATACTGAGCAGCTGGTTTTCATCGCCGCGTTGAACATCAGCTATGAACTGACTCAGGAAAAAGCGAAGACCCGCGATTACGCGGCTAGCATGGAGCAGCGCATTAAAATGCTCCAGCAGACCATTGAACAGGCGTTGCTTGATCAAGGTCGCAATCCCGAAAGACCGGGACCAAAGTTTGAATAACACTTCGCAGTTGACTATGGTAGAGTAACTGTGAAGACAAAATTTCTCTGAGATGTTTGCAAGCGGGCCAGTCCCCTGAGCCGATATTTCATACCACAAGAATGTGGCGCTCCATGGTTGGTGAGCATGCTCGGTTCGTCCGAGAAGCCTTAAAACTATGACGACACATTCACCTTGAACCAAGGGTTCAAGGGTTACAGCCTGCGGCGGCATCTCGGAGATTCCCTCTCTCTTCTTCTACCGACTACCATGACTCAATTCCCTGAAGTTTCTGCTTCACGCCAGGCCATCCGTCAGCTCATTCGCCAGCGTCGTCGCGCCCTGACGTCCGAACAACAAGCACACTTTGCGCAGCAGGCCGCTGCCCGCATGATGGCCTATCCGCCCGTGGTGATGGCAAACACCGTCGCGCTGTTTCTCTCGTTTGACGGCGAGCTGGACACCCAGCCGCTTATCGACCAGCTCTGGCGCGCCGGGAAAAAAGTTTACCTGCCGGTACTGCATCCGTTCAGCCGGGGCAATCTGCTGTTTCTGCACTACCATCCGCACAGCGAGCTGGTGGTGAATCGTCTGAAAATTACCGAGCCGAAACTCGACGTGCGCGACGTATTACCGCTGTCCGAGCTGGACGTGCTGATTACGCCGCTGGTGGCGTTTGATGAGCAAGGCCAGCGATTAGGCATGGGCGGGGGGTTCTATGACCGAACGCTGCAAAACTGGCAGCAGTACAGGCTGCAGCCGGTAGGCTACGCGCATGATTGTCAGTGCGTGGAGGCGTTGCCGGTGGAGAAATGGGATGTGCCGCTGCCGGCGGTGGTAACGCCAGGTAAAACGTGGCTTTGGTAGCATAAAGCCGGGTGGCGCTTGCGCTTACCCGGCCTACAAAAGCTCAACGTAGGTCGGGTAAGGCGTAGCCGCCACCCGACACCACAGACCGCACCATCAGTACAACAGACGCGCGCGAATCGTTCCCGGTATGGCCTTCATGCTCTGCAGCGCTTTCTCAGCAACATCTTCATCGGCTTCAATATCGATAACCACATAACCCATCTGCGAGTTGGTTTGCAGATACTGGGCGGCAATGTTAACGCTCTGCTCGGCAAAAATCTGGTTGATGGCGGTCAGCACGCCAGGACGGTTTTCGTGGATGTGCAGCAGACGACGACCGCCGTGCAGCGGCAGAGACACTTCCGGGAAGTTCACCGCAGAAAGCGTTGAACCGTTGTCGGAATATTTGCTCAGCTTACCCGCCACTTCCAGACCGATATTCTCCTGCGCTTCCTGAGTAGAACCGCCGATGTGCGGCGTCAGGATCACGTTGTCGAATTCGCACAGCGGAGAGTTAAACGGATCGCTGTTGGTGGCCGGTTCCGTCGGGAACACGTCGATGGCCGCCCCCGCCAGATGCTTACGCTTCAGCGCATCGCACAGCGCAGGGATATCGACCACCGTACCACGCGCGGCGTTGATCAGCAGAGATCCCGGCTTCATCAGCGCCAGCTCTTCCGCGCCCATCATGTTTTTGGTGGAGGCGTTTTCCGGCACGTGCAGACTGACCACATCGCTCATGTTCAGCAGGTCAGAAAGATGCTGTACCTGCGTCGCGTTACCCAGCGGCAGCTTGCTTTCGATATCGTAGAAGTAGACGTGCATCCCCAGCGATTCCGCCAGGATCCCCAGTTGGGTACCGATGTGGCCGTAGCCGATGATACCCAACTTTTTACCACGGGCTTCGTATGAGCCCGCGGCCAGTTTGTTCCACACGCCACGGTGCGCTTTGGCGTTAGCTTCCGGGATACCGCGCAGCAGCAGCAGCAGCTCGCCAATCACCAGCTCCGCCACGGAACGGGTGTTAGAGAATGGGGCGTTAAAGACCGGGATACCGCGTTTTGCGGCAGCGTTCAGGTCGACCTGGTTGGTGCCGATGCAGAAACAGCCAATAGCAACCAGCTTTTCTGCCGCGGCAATCACGTCTTCAGTCAGATGGGTACGGGATCGCAGGCCAATGAAGTGGGCATCACGGATGGCGGCTTTCAGCTCTTCCGTGTCCAGCGCGCCTTTGTGAAATTCGATGTTGGTGTAACCCGCCGCACGAAGGCTATCAAGCGCTTTCTGATGCACGCCCTCGACCAGCAGGAATTTAATCTTGTCTTTCTCCAGTGATACCTTTGCCATTTCCCCGACCCTGTTTTTATCTGAACTGATGTTGTGCTGGATTGAAATCCGCTGTAGCCAACATATCAAAAAAAACTATTGCAGCAATATGAACGTTTGCGTCGGCACTCTGAAGAAAAGTCATACAGGGCAAAATGACAGAGTAAAATGCTGAGGAAATTTACAAACGTGGCAGGATCGGCAAAAGAGGCGGAAAAGCGTGACACAAGTCACCAAATTTAGCTTTTCAAAAATTTTTTAGCGGGGGGAGCACTCCCCCCATCAGATCATTTTACGATGGTTTTCACACCGTCAGCCGTACCGATCAGCGCCACATCCGCGCCGCGGTTGGCAAATAACCCTACGGTGACGACGCCTGGAATGCCGTTGATGGCGTTTTCCAGCGCAATCGCGTCGAGAATCTCCAGACCGTGAACATCGAGGATGACGTTACCGTTGTCGGTGACCACGCCCTGACGGTATTCCGGACGGCCGCCCAGCTTCACCAGCTGACGGGCAACCGCACTGCGCGCCATCGGGATCACTTCAACCGGCAGCGGGAAATTACCCAGAATGTCGACCTGCTTGGAGGCATCCGCGATGCAGATGAACTTGTCCGCCACGGAGGCGATGATCTTTTCACGGGTCAGCGCCGCGCCGCCGCCTTTGATCATCTGCATATGGCCGTTGATTTCATCCGCGCCATCAACGTAAATGCCCAGACGATCCACTTCGTTGAGATCGAAAACGGTAATGCCGAGGCTTTTCAGCTTTTCCGTGGACGCATCGGAGCTGGAAACCGCGCCCTCGATCTGCCCCTTCATCGTGCCCAGTGCATCGATAAAGTGCGCCGCCGTTGACCCCGTACCAACACCGACAATGGTCCCTGGCTGTACGTACTGGAGAGCGGCCCATCCTACTGCTTTTTTCAGTTCATCCTGCGTCATGATCGTTTTGCCTGTGGTGTGAAAACTCAGGGCGCATTATAGAACACGTCGAATGGATTTCGTCTGCCAGGAAGGGAAAATTGTGTCATAGTGCAGATTAAGCAAAATTAAGGAGTCAGCCAGAGCAATGAAACGTCCGGACTACAGAACACTACAGGCACTTGATGCAGTTATTCGTGAACGCGGCTTTGAGCGCGCAGCGCAAAAGCTGTGCATCACCCAGTCCGCCGTATCACAGCGTATCAAACAGCTTGAAAACATGTTCGGGCAGCCGCTGCTGGTGCGTACCGTACCGCCGCGCCCAACGGAGCAAGGGCAAAAGCTTCTCGCCCTGCTGCGTCAGGTTGAACTGCTGGAAGACGAGTGGCTGGGTGACGAACAAACGGGTTCCACGCCGCTGCTGCTCTCGCTGGCGGTGAACGCCGACAGTCTGGCGACCTGGCTGCTGCCGGCCCTTGCGCCGGTGCTGGCCGACTCCCCTATCCGCCTGAATCTTCAGGTCGAAGATGAAACCCGCACCCAGGAGCGCCTGCGTCGCGGCGAAGTAGTTGGGGCGGTCAGTATCCAGCCTCAGGCCCTGCCAAGCTGTCTTGTCGATCAGCTGGGCGCGCTCGACTACCTGTTTGTCGGTTCAAAAGCCTTTGCGGAGCGCTACTTCCCGAATGGCGTCACCCGCGCCGCGCTGCTGAAGGCGCCTGCCGTGGCGTTCGACCATCTGGACGATATGCACCAGGCGTTTTTGCAGCAAAACTTCGACCTGCCGCCGGGCAGCGTGCCGTGTCATATCGTTAACTCGTCCGAAGCCTTTGTGCAGCTGGCGCGTCAGGGCACCACCTGCTGCATGATCCCGCATTTACAGATTGAGAAAGAGTTGAAAAGCGGTGAGCTGATTGACCTGACGCCGGGGCTGTATCAGCGCCGGATGCTGTACTGGCACCGTTTTGCGCCAGAAAGCCGCATGATGCGCAACGTGACTGATGCGCTGCTGGCGTTTGGACATAAGGTGTTGAGACAGGATTAAAATGAAAAGCCGGGTGGCGGCTACGCCTTACCCGGCCTATTGATTATTGTGCAGGTTTCGGCTGTGCTGCAACGGGTTCCAGCTGGAACACCACATCAACCTGATCGTCGAACTGAATCGTTGGCTGCTCGTAGGTTTCCTGAGCAGAAACCGGCGCGGCGTCCGCCTTCATCATCCGAACCATCGGGCTTGGCTGGTAGTTTGAGACGTGGTAACGCACGCTGTATACCGGACCAAGCTTGCTCTTGAAGCCAGACGCCAGCTGTTCCGCCTGATGAATGGCATCATCAATCGCCGCTTTACGCGCTTCGTCTTTGTATTTCTCCGGTTGCGCAACGCCCAGCGACACGGAACGGATTTCGTTCAGGCCGGCCTTAAGCGCACCGTCCAGCAGAGAGTTCAGCTTGTCCAGCTGACGCACGGTCACTTCCACAGTGCGCACGGCGCGATAGCCTTTCAGGATACTTTTGCCGTTCTGGTAGTCGTAATCGGGCTGGGTACGCAGGTTCGCAGAGCTGATGTCTTTTTTAGCAACACCGTTCTGTTCCAGGAAAGAGAGATATTGCGCAACACGATCGTCTGCCTGTTTTTTAGCGGAAGCGGCATCTTTCGCCGCCACGTTCACTTCAATTGCCAGGGTTGCAACATCCGGTACCGCGTCCACGCTTGCGGTGCCTGACGTGACGATGTGCGGGCCATCCGGCAGTTCACTTGCCTGCGCCGACACCGCACCGAAACTTACTAATGCCGCGAGGGCCATCACTTTAAACTTCACTGTCATTCCTCCATGTTGCGAAGAGTGCCCTAACAACAGGGCTCATGCCAGCAAGCTTAGCGGGTCTTGCTCAGTTGTCCATAAGACAAGGATTAGTTGAACAATTCCTGGACGTGGTGAATGCCCTCTTTTGCCAGCTGAAAAGCAATAAACCACATCACCAGCCCCACCAGGGTATTAATAATGCGCTGGGCTTTGGCAGTCCGCAGACGAGGCGCCAGCCATGCCGCCAGAATGGCGAGACCGAAGAACCAGAGGAAAGAGGCGCTAACCGTGCCGAGCGCAAACCAGCGTTTCGGCTCAACGTCCAGCTGTCCGCCCAGGCTGCCCAGCACTACGAAGGTGTCGAGGTAGACGTGCGGATTTAGCCAGGTGACCGCCAGCATGGTGACGATAATCTTCCAGCGGCCCTGCTTCATCACTTCGGCGCTTGCCAGCTCAATGTTGCTGCTCATCGCCGTTTTCAGGGCACCGAATCCGTACCACAGCAGAAACGCCACGCCGCCCCAGGTCACCAGCGCCAGCAGCCAGGGGGACTGCATCAGCAGCGCGCTGCCGCCAAAAATGCCGGCGCAAATCAGCAGCAGATCGCTCACCGCGCACAGCAGGGCAATCATCAGATGATACTGGCGACGAATGCCCTGATTCATCACGAAGGCGTTTTGCGGGCCGAGGGGTAAAATCATGGCCGCACCTAAGGCAAGCCCTTGAAAATAATAAGATAGCATGACGATTTTCTCGCAGTGTTGTTCTGGAGGCTGACTATACTGCGCGAATCACATTAGAGGAAATGGATAATATTAATTGGGTATTAGCGGAGCTTATAAAAGTAAAGCCCGGTGGCGCGAGCGCTTACCGGGCCTACGGGTGACGTTATTCTGCTTCTTTGACTTTTTTGACGTTTACGTCCATCTGCGGGTAAGGGAAGCTGATGCCGTTGGCGTCGAAATCGCGCTTGATGCGCTCCAGCACATCCCAGTAAACGTTTTGCAGATCGCTGCTTTTGCTCCAGATACGCACCACGAAGTTAATTGAGGAAGCACCCAGTTCGTTCAGGCGAACCGTCTGCTCGCGGTCCTTCAGAATGCGGTCGTCAGAGGCGATGATATTCGCGATCAGCGACTTCACCTGATCGATATCGGAATCATACGCCACGCTGATGATGAGCTCGTTACGACGCACCGGCTCGCGGGAGAAGTTAATGATATTGCCCGCAATGATTTTCCCGTTCGGTACCACCACAATACGACCATCGACGGTACGCAGGGTGGTAGAGAAAATCTGTACCTGCAACACGGTACCGGCGATGCCGCCAAGGTCAACATATTCACCGGAACGGAACGGACGGAAAGTCACCAGCAGTACGCCCGCCGCCAGGTTTGAAAGCGAGCCCTGCAGTGCCAGACCAATGGCCAGACCGGCGGCACCAAGAACGGCAATCACGGAGGCGGTTTGCACCCCAACACGTCCCAGCGCGGCAATCAGCGTAAAGGCAATGATGCCGTAGCGCACCAGTGCGGAGAGGAAGTCAGCCACCGTGGCGTCAATGTGTCGCGCGACCATCACACGGTTGACGGCGTTCGACACGATACGCGCCACGATCATCCCGACGATGATGATGGCAATCGCCGCGACAATGTTCACGGCATAGCTCAGCAGCAGGGCCTGGTTGCGCACCAGCCAGTTGCCGGCGTTATTGATGCTGTCTACAACATCGAGTTGTTCCATTTATTCTTCCTTTTGTTAAACCAAAACACAAAATCCATCCCCCATGGAGACAGGCAGGTCAGTAAAGGGTAAACAAAAAGCACCGGCTTTGCCAAACAGATCACAAAAACAGGTCTGACAGGGTATTGAAAAAACATAAAAAAAGGCCCGCATTTGCGGGCCTTCTGATGCTGTCAGCAGCTCAAATTACAGAACGTCGATTGCGTTCAGTTCTTTGAAAGCCTGCTCCAGACGGGTCACCATGGACGTCTGAGCAGCGCGCAGCCATACGCGTGGATCGTAGTATTTCTTGTTCGGCTGGTCTTCGCCTTTCGGGTTGCCCAGCTGGCCCTGCAGGTAAGCTTCGTTCGCTTTGTAGTACTGCAGGATACCGTCCCAGGTTGCCCACTGGGTGTCGGTATCGATGTTCATTTTCACTACGCCGTAGCTTACGGAGTCTTTGATTTCCTGAGCAGAAGAACCGGAACCGCCGTGGAAGACGAAGTTCAGGCTGTTGTGCGGCAGGTTGTGTTTCTTGGAAACGTATTCCTGAGAATCGCGCAGGATGGTCGGGGTCAGAACCACGTTACCTGGCTTATAAACGCCGTGCACGTTACCGAAGGACGCTGCAATGGTGAAGCGTGGGCTGATTTTGCTCAGCTCGGTGTAAGCGTAATCAACGTCTTCTGGCTGGGTGTACAGGGCAGAAGCGTCCATGTGGCTGTTGTCCACGCCGTCTTCTTCACCACCGGTGCAACCCAGTTCGATTTCCAGGGTCATGTCCATTTTGGCCATGCGCGCCAGGTACTTAGAGCAGATCTCGATGTTTTCGTGCAGTGACTCTTCAGACAGGTCGATCATGTGAGAAGAGAACAGTGGCTTACCGGTTGCCGCGAAGTGTTTTTCACCCGCGTCCAGCAGACCGTCGATCCACGGCAGCAGTTTCTTCGCGCAGTGGTCAGTGTGCAGGATAACTGGAACACCGTAGTGTTCAGCCATCTGGTGAACGTGGTGCGCACCAGAGATAGCGCCCAGGATAGCAGCACCCTGAGGAATGTCAGTTTTCACGCCTTTACCTGCGATGAACGCAGCGCCGCCGTTAGAGAACTGAACGATAACCGGTGCTTTAACTTTTGCAGCGGTTTCCAGTACGGCGTTGATGGAGTCGGTACCTACGCAGTTAACTGCTGGCAGAGCGAAGTTGTTTTCTTTAGCTACCTGGAACACTTTCTGTACGTCATCACCAGTGATAACGCCAGGTTTTACGAAATCAAAAATTTTAGACATGTTGCTTAGTCCTGTATCTTCGGCCGTTAGAAAAGGTGCGAGCTCTTAAAAGCGCGCTGAAAATTGGGCAGGTTTCCCTGCCCTTGAATGGCTTACTTCTTAGCGCGCTCTTCGAGCATTGCTACTGCTGGCAGTACTTTGCCTTCCACGAATTCGAGGAATGCGCCGCCACCAGTGGAGATGTAGGAGATCTTGTCAGCGATACCGAACAGGTCGATTGCTGCCAGGGTGTCACCACCGCCTGCGATAGAGAACGCTTCGCTGTCTGCGATTGCGTTAGCCACGATTTCAGTCCCTTTGCGGAAGTTCGGGAATTCGAACACGCCAACAGGACCGTTCCACAGGATAGTTTTTGCGTTTTTCAGGATTTCAGCCAGTTTCTGTGCAGAAACGTCGCCCAGGTCCAGAATCTGCTCTTCGTCTTTGATGTCGTTTACTGATTTCAGGGTCGCGGTTGCGGTTTCGGAGAACTCGGTCGCCACGCGAACGTCAGTTGGAACCGGGATATCACAGGTACCCAGCAGGCGTTTGGCTTCGTCAACCAGGTCTGCTTCGTACAGGGATTTACCCACGTTGTGGCCCTGAGCGGCAACGAAGGTGTTCGCAATACCACCGCCAACGATCAGCTGGTCAGCGATTTTAGACAGGGAATCCAGAACGGTCAGTTTGGTAGACACTTTAGAACCACCAACGATAGCGACCATTGGACGAGCAGGTTCTTTCAGTGCTTTACCCAGTGCTTCCAGTTCGTCAGCCAGCAGAGGACCCGCACACGCGACGTCTGCGAATTTACCGATACCGTGGGTAGATGCCTGCGCACGGTGCGCAGTACCGAATGCATCCATCACGAATACGTCGCACAGTGCAGCGTATTTTTTGGACAGGGTTTCGTCGTCTTTCTTTTCGCCTTTGTTGAAGCGAACGTTTTCCAGAACAACCAGCTCACCTTCGGCAACGTCTACGCCGTCCAGGTAATCTTTCACCAGGCGAACCGGGTTGGACAGTTTGTCTTTCAGGTAATTAACAACCGGCAGCAGAGAGAACTCTTCGTTGTACTCGCCTTCAGTTGGACGGCCCAGGTGGGAGGTGACCATCACTTTAGCGCCCTGCTTCAGAGCCAGTTCAATGGTTGGCAGAGATGCACGGATACGCGCGTCGCTGGTCACTTTGCCATCTTTAACCGGTACGTTCAGATCGGCACGGATGAAAACGCGTTTACCTGCCAGATCCAGATCGGTCATCTTAATTACAGACATGGTGAATCCTCTCGTTGATTCTTAAAGTTTTGCAAGCGCAAGGTGCGCTCTACCTGAAACCTTTTGCGGCCATGGCTAACGTGGTGTCGAGCATTCGGTTAGCAAAGCCCCATTCGTTATCACACCAGACCAGCGTCTTGATAAGGTGCGCACCACTGACTCGCGTCTGCGTGCCATCCACGATGGCGCTGTGAGGGTCGTGGTTAAAATCTACTGAGACCAACGGTAATTCCGTATAGTCAACTATACCATGAAATGCTCCCTGTGCCGCTTTTTGCAGCAACAGGTTGACTTCACAGGCTTTTACCGGTTTTTTCACCGTCACGCTAAGATCGATTGCGGTGACGTTTATCGTCGGAACACGCACGGCAATCGCTTCGAAACGGTCATTAAACTGCGGGAAAATTCGGGTGATCCCTGCAGCCAATTTCGTGTCCACCGGGATGATTGACTGGCTCGCCGCGCGAGTGCGTCGTAAATCCGGGTGATAGGCGTCGATAACCTGCTGATCGTGCATGGCGGAGTGAATCGTGGTTACGGTGCCGGATTCAATGCCATACGCATCGTCTAACAGTTTGATGACCGGAATAATGCAGTTGGTGGTGCAGGAGGCGTTGGAAACAATGCGGTGCTCGGCTTGCAGCTCATGCTGGTTGACGCCAAACACGACGGTCGCGTCGAGGTCGTTACTTCCGGGATGAGAAAACAGGACTTTTTTCGCGCCTGCTGTCAGATGCGCTTCGCCGTGTTCGCGGTTGCCATACACACCGGTACAGTCAAGCACGACATCTACACCCAGTTCACGCCAGGGTAGCCCGGAAATGCTGTTCTCATGCAGCACACGAATAGCGTCATCACCCACAAAAAGCTGATCTCTTTCCTGGCGCACATCCCAAGCGAAGCGTCCGTGGCTGGTGTCATACTTCAATAAATGCGCCATGCCAGCAGCATCCGCCAGTTCATTGATTGCCACCACGGTGATTTCCGCCCGACGTCCGGATTCATACAAAGCACGAACCACATTACGCCCGATGCGACCGAAGCCATTAATCGCTACGCGTACGGTCATAGATCTCCTGCAAAGCAATCCCTGAGTTTGAGGTGGCTGAAAGAGTAATCCAGCGACGCCCGAAGGGGAATCTTTGCTATCACAAACTGCGATTGATTGGTCAATTGTCGAACATTTAATCGACTGAAACGCTTCAGCAAGAATAAGCGAATCGGGGAATAAAAGGAATGTCTGTCCAGATGAATAAGCGAGCTATATGACTTGCGTCACATTTTCGTTGGAATAATGACGCAAAAAAGCCGGGTAAGCGCTAGCGCTTACCCGGCCTACTTTTGAGCCATTTGTAGGCCCGGTCAGCGTAAGCGCCACCGGGCAAAACGGCGATTACAGCAGTTCTTTCGCCTTAGCGACCACGTTCTCAACGGTGAAGCCGAACTCTTCGAACAGCTGTTCTGCCGGAGCAGACTCACCGAAGGTGGTCATACCGACGATAGCGCCGTTCAGACCCACGTATTTGAACCAGTAGTCAGCAATACCCGCTTCCACCGCCACGCGAGCGGAAACCGCTTTAGGCAGTACAGATTCACGGTAAGCCGCATCCTGCTTGTCGAACGCATCGGTAGACGGCATGGAGACCACGCGCGCCTTCACGCCTTCGGCAGTCAGTTTTTCCCATGCTGCTACAGCCAGTTCAACTTCAGAACCGGTCGCGATGAAGATCAGCTCAGGCTGGCCCGCGCAATCTTTCAGCACGTAGCCACCGCGGGCAATGTTTGCCAGCTGCTCAGGGGTACGCTCCTGCTGCGCCAGGTTCTGACGGGAGAGGATCAGCGCGGTCGGGCCGTCCTGACGCTCAACGCCGTATTTCCACGCCACCGCAGATTCAACCTGGTCACATGGACGCCATGTGCTCATGTTCGGGGTTACGCGCAGGGAAGCTACCTGCTCTACCGGCTGGTGAGTTGGACCATCTTCGCCCAGACCGATGGAGTCATGGGTGTAGACCATCACCTGACGCTGTTTCATCAGCGCAGCCATACGCACAGCGTTACGTGCATATTCCACGAACATCAGGAAGGTAGAGGTGTACGGCAGGAAACCACCGTGCAGAGCGATACCGTTAGCGATAGCGGTCATACCGAACTCACGTACACCGTAATGGATGTAGTTACCGGCAATGTCTTCGTTGATTGGCTTAGAACCAGACCACAGGGTCAGGTTAGAAGGCGCCAGGTCAGCGGAGCCGCCCAGGAATTCTGGAAGCAGCGGACCGAACGCTTCAATCGCATTCTGAGATGCTTTACGGCTGGCGATTTTAGACGGGTTCGCCTGCAGCTTCGTGATGAATTCGTTGGCTTTCGCGTCGAAGTCAGACGGCATATCGCCTTTCATACGACGGGTGAATTCAGCCGCTTCCTGTGGGAACGCCTTCGCATAGGCAGCGAATTTCTCGTTCCAGGCCGCTTCTTTCGCCTGGCCCACTTCTTTAGCATCCCACTGAGCATAGATCTCAGACGGGATTTCGAAGGCAGGGTGTTTCCAGCCCAGTGCTTCACGGGTCAGTGCGATTTCCGCGTCGCCCAGCGGTGCGCCGTGGGAGTCATGGGTGCCCGCTTTGTTCGGAGAACCGAAGCCGATGATGGTTTTGCACATCAGCAGGGACGGTTTGTCGGTGACTGCGCGAGCTTCTTCTACTGCACGTTTAATCGAGTCAGCATCGTGGCCATCAACACCACGCACAACGTGCCAGCCGTAGGCTTCGAAACGTGCCGCGGTGTCGTCGGTGAACCAGCCTTCAACGTGACCGTCGATGGAGATACCGTTGTCGTCGTAGAACGCCACCAGTTTGCCCAGCTTCAGGGTACCAGCCAGGGAGCACACTTCGTGAGAAATGCCTTCCATCATGCAGCCGTCGCCCAGGAAAGCGTAGGTGAAGTGGTCAACGATGTCATGGCCAGGACGGTTGAACTGCGCCGCCAGGGTCTTCTCGGCAATCGCCATACCCACAGCGTTAGCAATGCCCTGACCCAGCGGGCCGGTGGTGGTTTCTACGCCAGCGGTGTAGCCCACTTCCGGGTGACCTGGAGTTTTGGAGTGCAGCTGACGGAAGTTTTTCAGCTCTTCGATTGGCAGATCGTAGCCGGTGAGGTGCAGCAGGCTGTAGATCAGCATAGAGCCGTGGCCGTTAGACAGCACGAAACGGTCGCGGTCAGCCCATGCCGGGTTCTGCGGGTTGTGGTTAAGGAAATCACGCCACAGGACTTCGGCGATATCAGCCATACCCATAGGGGCACCCGGGTGGCCGGATTTGGCTTTCTGTACTGCGTCCATGCTCAGCGCACGAATAGCATTAGCAAGCTCTTTACGTGAGGACATTTTAACTCCAGATCGGACTGTTAAAGGCCATGCCCTTGACGACAGCGCGTTTTGGGCTACGCCGGAAAAAAGTGCCAACAATGTAACCCAAGCCGCAGGGCATGTACATGGACCATTCTTTTGCAGGTTAAGAAATCTCTGGATCATGCTCGCATGTTGCGCAATCTGCTCGCCCGCGCCTGTAGATATTCCTTATACTTATCCCGCCCCGGCTTCGTTGCGGGGGCACTTTTCGGATTTTATTCAGTTTAACGAGTACGGAAGCAACCTCATGAAAATGCGTGCAATAGTGCTGGCCCTGGGTACAACGCTCGTGCTGAGCGGCTGTCAGAATATGGACTCTAACGGTCTGATGACCTCAGGTGCAGAAGCCTTTCAGGCCTACTCCCTGAGCGACGCGCAGGTTAAAGCGCTGAGCGATCAGGCCTGTAAAGATATGGACGGAAAAGCCACGCTTGCGCCGGCTGACAGTACCTACACACAGCGTCTGAATAAGATTGCTTCCGCGCTCGGCGATAACATCAACGGCCAGCCGGTGAACTACAAGGTTTACATGGCGAAAGACGTCAACGCCTTCGCGATGGCTAACGGCTGTATCCGCGTCTACAGCGGGCTGATGGATATGATGACCGACAACGAAGTGGAAGCGGTTATCGGTCATGAAATGGGTCACGTTGCGCTCGGCCACGTGAAGAAAGGGATGCAGGTTGCCTTAGGCACCAACGCCATTCGCGCGGCGGCGGCCTCTGCGGGCGGCATCGTTGGCAGCCTGTCCCAGTCGCAGCTTGGTGACGTAGGTGAAAAACTGGTTAACTCCCAGTTCTCGCAGCGTCAGGAGTCCGAAGCGGACGACTACTCCTACGATCTGTTGCGCAAACGCGGTATTAATCCATCCGGTTTAGCCACCAGCTTCGAAAAGCTGGCAAAACTGGAAGCGGGTCGCCAGAGCTCCATGTTTGACGATCACCCGGCCTCAGAAGCGCGCGCACAGCATATTCGCGACCGAATGGCCGCTGACGGAATTAAATAATTTTGGAAGGAGGCAATTTTGCCTCCTTTTTATTTCGCATGAATTGCTAACTAAATCGCACGTATCGGTAACACCTCTGAAAGCCCCGTCAAATCTACCCTTTCCGGCTGAAACGTCTGGTCACATATTTATTGCAATCGTTAATCTTTCCGGTAATTATCAAACGCGCAGTAATTCAATTTAATATATTAAGACAGAGACGTTCCCTCCGTGAAAAAAGAATTATCGTTAATTGCTTTAAGTTTATTCGCCGCATTACCCGCCGCTGCAAGCCAGCAATCTGACAGCAAGGGTTTTATCGACGACAGTCATTTAGACCTGTTTTTACGCAATGCGTATATCAGCCGTGACTACCATCAGGGCCAGCAGGATAAAGCCGAATGGGGTCAGGGCATCATCGCCACCTTTGAATCCGGCTATACCGAAGGGCTGGTGGGCTTTGGCGTGGACGGCATCGCGCAGTACGGCGTGCGCCTGGACGGCGGTCGCGGCAAGAGCGGCGCGGGCGGTATCGACTTCTTTAAACAGGAAGACGATGGCCGGGCCAAATCCGATTTAGCGAAATTTGGCGCTACCGCCAAAATGCGGATCTCGAATACCGTGCTGAGCTACGGTAACCAGCGTCCTGAACTGCCTATCGTTAACGCCGACAGCTCCCGCCTGCTGTTTGAAAGCTACACCGGTGCCATGCTGACCTCGAAAGAGCTCGACGGCCTGGAAGTGAACGCCGGTTATTTCACCGACGAGCAGCGTAAAAGCGACGACCGCCACGACAGCGGCCTGAAAAGCCTGACTTTCGGTGGCGCAAGCTACCAGTTCAACGACCAGTTCAGCGGCGCGCTATACGCCTCTCATAACGAAGAGGTGATGAACAAACAGTACCTGGGGCTGAATTACAAACAGCCGTTCAGCACCGGGCAGCAGCTGGTGCTCGACTTTAACGGCTATAACTCGCGTCTGGATCAGGGCTACGCTGACAGCCTCGACACGGGCCGCAGCAACACCATCTGGAGCCTGGCGGCGAGCTACATCTGGGATATTCACACGTTCAAAGTGGCGTACCAGCAGAGCAGCGGCAGCACCGGCTATAACTACGGCGGCTATCGCGACAAGGGCGGCGTGGGTGACGGCGGCAACACCATCTGGCTGGCGAACTCCTACTGGTCTGACTTTAACGGTGAAGACGAGCGCTCATGGCAGGCATCCTACGGCCTGGACTTCGGCGGACTCGGCCTGCCGGGCCTGAGCTGGACCACCGCCTACGTGCGCGGCGACAACATTAAGACGTCTGAAACCAGCAACGGCAAAGAGCACGAGTGGTTTAACCAGATCCAGTACCAGGTGCAGGACGGCCCGGCGAAAGATCTGAAGCTGAAACTGCGCTACTCCGTGCTGCGCGTCTCCAGCAACGCCAGCGACTATAACGTGGGCGGGGACGAGATCCGCGCTTACGTGGAATACCCGTTTAACGTGTTCTGATAAAACAAGCCGGGTGGCGGCTTCGCCTTACCCGGACTACTGTTTTCTCCCTCTCCCCGTGGGAGAGGGAAAACAGCTAGTAAAGCGTTTTCTGCGGCGGCCCGGCAAACTTCAGCGCGCCAATCTGCCCCATCCGCACTTCCACTACCGACGGTCCCGGCATCGCCAGCGCCTCCGTCATCACGGCTTCAAAATCCTCTGCCCGCTCAACGCTCCACGCCTGCAGGCCAATTGCCTGTGCCAGCAGGGTAAAGTCCGGCGTATGCAGTTCGTTATAATACTGTCGCCCGCCGAAGTACTTATCCTGAATGCCGCGCATCACGCCGTAGCCCCCGTCGTTCATGATCAGCAGCGTCACGTTAGCTTTCTCCTGCGCAAGCGTCGCCAGCTCGCCTAAATTCAAGCTCAGGCCACCGTCGCCCACCAGCCCCACCACCTTACGCTGTGGGTTAGCAATCGCGGTACCAATCGCCATCGGCAGCCCCATACCAATCGCCCCGGCCAGAGAGTGAATGTTCATCAGCGGACCGTTAGCGCGGAACAGACGACTGCCCCACAGGCTGCCGGAAACGGTGATATCGCGCACCAGCAGGCCGTCCTGCGGCAGGGCTTTTTCAATGGCGTCGTTGAGCTTCGCATAGGCGCCGCACTGCTCGCGCAGGCCCTGTTCAGCCTGCGAGACCACCAGCTGCACCTGCGCGTCCCACTGGGCGTTGCCCCACTCGCGGCCCTGCGCTTTTTCAGCCAGCGCGCCAAGCAGCGCTGAACAGTCGGCTACCAGCGTGTTATCCATCAGGTAGTTACGGCTCGCCGCCGCCGGGTCGATATCTATCTGCACCCGCGGAGACGGCAACTCCAGCGTCCAGGAGCGGGTTTCGTTGCTGCGCAGGCGAGAACCGGCGACCAGCGTAAAATCACACTGTGCAATCAGCGCCTCAACCGACGGCGAGTTGTGGAACGCCCGCAGGCTGGCACGATGGCCGTCCGGCAGCACGCCGCGCGCGTGGGTGCTGGAGATCACCGTCATGCCCGCATCCGCCAGTTTTTTCACCGCGTCAGCGCTTCCCAGCGCCCCGCCGCCCAGCCACAGCAGCGGCTGTTTAGCCTGCCTGAGCTGCGCCCATAAAGCATCCACCATCGCGGGATCCACAGCTGCAACCGAAGCCGGTTTCACCGGTGCGGTCACCAGAGACAGCGGAATTTTAGCCCCCTGAATATCAATCGGGATTTCCACGGAGACCGGCCCGCACGGCGGCGTCTGCGCCTCCTGAATCGCTTTATGCAGGATGGCCATCGCCTGGCTGGCATTGCTGATGCGGTACGCCCGTTTTGAACTGGCCTTCAGGAAGGTCAGCTGGTCGCGGGTCTCGTGGATAAACCCGGTGTCGGCATCCAGCCAGGCCTTTTCAACCTGTCCGGTTAAATGCAGCAGCGGCGTGCAGGCGTTCATCGCCTCCACCAGCGCGCCTACCGCGTTCCCCGCCCCCGCGCCGGTGCTGGTCAGCGCCACGCCGAGGCCGGAAAACCGCCCGTGGGCGTCGGCCATGGTGACGGAACCCGCCTCGCCGCGCGCGGGCACGAAGCGGATTTTGCCCCGCTGCCCTACCGCGTCCGCGATCGGCAGGTTGTGAATGGAGATGACGCCGTAGAGGGCCTCAACCTGATACTGCTCCAGCGTTCTGGCGATGGCGTCGCCGACGGTTATCATTTCGCTCATTGCTCACCCTTTCTCAGTCGCACCAGTGGTTGACGCTGTTACCCGTCGCCAGATAAATGCTCTTTTGCTGCATCCAGGCTTTCAGCCCCTGAATGCCCTTTTCGCGGCCCAGACCGCTCTCTTTAAAGCCCCCGAACGGGGTCGAAATCGCAAAAACTTTGTAGGTGTTGATCCACACCGTACCGGCCTCCAGCTGCTCGCTCAGGCGCAGCGCCCGCCCGGTGTCGCGGGTCCAGATCCCTGCCGCCAGGCCGTAAACCGAGTCGTTCGCCTCGCGGATCAACGCCGCTTCATCGCGAAACGGCATCGCCACCAGCACCGGGCCGAAGATCTCCTCCTGGCAGGCGCGGGCGCCGTTCGTCAGCCCTTCGATAATGGTCGGCTGGAAGAAGCTGCCGTTTGCCAGCGCCGGATCTGCCGGGATCTCCCCGCCGCACAGCACCCGGCCCCCCTCGCGCTTCGCCAGCTCGACGTATTCCTGCACGCTCTGGCGATGTTTCTCATTGATCAGCGGCCCAACGTGCACGCCGTCAGTGAAGGGGTGCCCTACGCGCAGCCCGCGAGTTAATTCCAGCAGCCGCGCCATCAGCGGCGCGTACAGGCTTTCGTGGATAAACAGCCGGGACCCGGCGATGCACGCCTGCCCTGCTGAGCTGAAAATGCCGTAGCAGATCCCGCGCGCGGCCTGCTCAACGTCGGCATCCTCCAGCACGATGGTCGGGGATTTACCGCCCAGCTCCAGCGACGCCGGAATAAGCTTTTCCGCAGCCACGTGCGCCAGATGGCGGCCCGTGGCGGTGCCGCCGGTAAAGGAAATTTTTCGCACGCGGGGATGGCGCGCCAGCGCGTCGCCAATCACCGAGCCTTTGCCCGGCAGCACGCTCAGCAGCCCGGCGGGCAGCCCGGCCTGTTCAAAAATGCGCGCCAGCTCCAGCGCCATCAGCGGCGTGGCTTCGGCAGGCTTGAGGATCACCGCGTTCCCGGCGGCGATGGCCGGGGCGACCTTCTGCATCTCGCTGGCAATGGGCGAGTTCCACGGCGTGATGGCCGCCACCACGCCGAGCGGCTCATAGCGGCTTAGCGTCAGCAGATCCGGCTGGCGCGGCGTGGGCAGCTCCCCTTCCAGCAGCTCGCAGGCGGCGGCGAAGTAGCGGGCCGTTCCCGCCGCGCTCATCACCAGCCCGCGCGCCTCCGCCAGCGGCTTGCCGTTATCCCGGCTCTGCATCTGCGCCAGCTCGTCAGCGCGGGAGTCAATCAGATCCGCCACCTTGTGCAAGATCTTCGCCCGCACGTGCGGCAGGCTGTTGCGCCAGGCGGGATCGCGCCACGCGCGCTCGCCGGCCTCGATCGCGTCGTGCAGATCGTCAAGGTTTGCCGCGGTCAGCGTCGCATTGAGCGACCCGTCAGCCGGGAAGTGGCTCTGCATCGGGTTACCGCCGCCGCGTCGCCACTGACCGCCGATAAAAATCTTCAGATCGTCCATCGTCACTCCTCAGCTCAGGGCCAGCTCGCGGCAGGCGCGCACCGCGCTGAGTGCCGCCAGGGTGGAGGTTTTAGGGTTAGACGCCAGCGGCAGCCCGCTCAGCTCCAGATGGAATTCGCCAAACAGCCCTTCTACGTGCAGCGTGTGGGTGTTACGTTTCGTTGCCGGGTCAACCATCAGCTGCACGCGGGTTTCATCCATCCCGACGCCGCCGAGCGCCACGGTCGCCGCCACGTTGGCATTCGCCGGAAACAGCCGCGCCGCCTCGCGGGCGCTCCCTTCAAAAAAGACCTTCGCCTCTGAGACCGCGTTAAGATCGATAAGCTGCTCGGCATAGCTGCCGCGCCAGCTGGCCGGGCTTTTACGCGACTGATAGGTGACGCGCTCAAGCCCGCCCTCCTTCGCCGCCGCAAGCCCGTCGATGCCGGCGACCGCCCCGGAAAGCAGCGTCAGTTTTCCGCCCGCCGCGAGCAGGCGCTGCTCCAGCGCGCTGTCCGCCAGCGCGCCGGTGGAAATGACCGCCAGATGCCAGCCGCGGCGCAGAATCGCTTCGCCGTACTGCGCAACCGCCTGCTGGCTGGCGCACTCCAGCACCAGATCGGGCGTTTGTGCGCACGCCATCGGCGAGGTCAGCGCCTCGACCGCATCGCCAAACTGGTCGCGAATGGCGGCATGGTGAGACGCGCGCGCCACGATCCAGCCGATAGCCACGCCGGCGGGCAGACGCTCAATCACCGCCTGCGCCATGGCGCCATAACCAATTAACATTACCTTTTTCATGATGCGTCCTTACAGATGGCGGCAAAAGCCGCCGGAAACGTCCAGCGCCGCGCCGGTGGTAAACGAGGCCAGCGGCGAGGCGAGAAACAGCAGCGCCTGCGCGGGCTCCTGCGGCTTGCCGAGGCGCGCCATCGGAATGCCGCGCTTGCGCGCGATCTCCGCCGTCCACTCCGGCCAGCTCTGGCTTTTATCCGCCCGGCTTTCAAAGCGGCGCTGCCACTGGCCGGACTCGACCATACCGAGCAATATGGAATTGACGCGAATCCCTTTGCCTACCAGCTCTTTCGAGAGCGTCAGCGTCATGTTCAGCAGCGCGGCGCGGGCTGCCGACGTGGCGATCATGTGCTCTTCCGGCTGAAGCGCCAGCAGGGAGTTCACGCAGGTGATGGAGGCGATATCGGACCGTTCCAGCAGCGGCTGAAACGCCTGCACCGGATTAATGACGCCAAACAGTTTAAGTTCGGCTTCGTGCAGCCACGCCTCGCGCGGGGTGTCATGGAAGTGCGCCACGTAGCCCTGACCGGCGTTGTTGATCAGCATATCCGCCGCGCCAAAGCGCGCCTGCACCGCATCTGCGAAGGCCTGCACCTCGTCGGCGTTCAGCACGTCGCAGCGGTATGAGAAAATTTCCCCGTCAGGATAGTCGTTTTGCAGCGTCGCATGGGCGCTGGCGAGCCGGTCCGGGTCGCGGCCACAGAAGGCGACTCTCGCCCCTTCGCCCAGCAGCAGGCGCAGCGTTTCAAAGCCAATGCCGGACGAACCGCCGGTAACGACCGCTACGCGGCCGTCAATGTGTGCATTCATCGCGCACCTCTTCGTTAATGCGTAAAAGCTGTTGATTAAAAAACGCGTCGTTATCGAGATAGCTCGCGTGTCCGGCCTGCGGAATCGCGGTAAACGGCATGCCGTAGCGCAGCGCCAGCCCCTGTACCAGCTCGGGCTGCGTGATCGCGTCCTGCTCGCCGCACCAGACTTCAAAATTGCCGGCGTAACGCTTAAGCCAGCCGTGAATGTCGTCATGCGCCAGCATCCACGCGGCAGCGAGGTAGCCTTCCGGGCGCAGCCTGCGCATGCCCGCCGCGACGGTGGCGATATCTTCTGCGCGCGCGCCGGGGCGCAGCAGCTTCGCGGCGCGGGTCTGCGCGAGGATGTCGCCGCCGAGCGCCATCTGCTGCTCGCGATTACGCCAGACCTGCTCTCGCTGCGCCGGCGCGGCATTACCGTAGCCCTGCGCGGCGTCCGCCAGCACCAGATGAATGACGCGTTCAGGGAACTTCGCCGCAAACGCGCTGGCCACCAGCGCCCCCAGGGAATGGCCCACCAGTACCGCCTGCCAGACGCCTGCGCGGTCGAGCATCGCCGCCAGCGCGTCGGCGTAATCTCCGGCGTTCGCCCGCTCAACCGCCAGCATCGGGCTTTCGCCGTAACCGGGCATGTCCCACGCCAGCACGCGAAAGCCCTCCAGCGCCATCTGCTTATGCCAGGACGCAGCGCCAGAGCTGATCCCATGCAGCAGCATCAGCGGGATGCCGCTTCCCTGTTCACGAAAACCCGTCATGTCGCCTCCTTAGTTCCGCTTCACTTTTGAGAGCGGATGATCGGAGGGATAGGTCGGGATTTCCGGCTTGTTGGTTCCCAGCATGACGCACATCAGCGCCTCTTCTTCCCCGTGGTTAAACAGGCCGCGATAGATGCCCGGCGGGACGGAGATCAGGTCACGCTCGCGCAGCACGGTTTCGGTGTAGTTGTCGCCGTCCTGGATCATCAGCGTGATCTGCCCTTTGAGCATGAAGAACACCTCCTCCACGTCGTCGTGCAGGTGCAGCGGCCCTTCGCACTTCGACGGCAGCACCATGGTGGAGAAAGTAAAATGGTCCGCCTGCACGGTATTGGTGTCGTTCGCCACGCCAGTTGCGCCGGTGCCGATGTAGCGCATCTGCGCCCGGCGGTATTTCGGGTCAAAATCGGCCTGGAACTTCAGCGCGTTCCAGTCGTATTTACGGCCTTCGAAGCGCGCGATGCGCGACTCGACCCACTCTTCCATCGTCAGGTGGTCAGGTTTGATGCCTGTTTTGTTGGTTACGGTTGAATCAGTCATGACACTCTCCTCAGTAACGTCTCAGCAGCGGCAGTAACAGGACGCAGCCCACCGCCGCCATCACCGCCAGAAAAATCAGCCCGGAATCCATGCTGTGGGTGAAAGCGATCAGCGCGCCCATCACCGCCGGCGACAGCGCGCCCGCAAAGTTTCCCAGCCCGTTGAAGATACCGCCCGCCGTGGCGCTCACCCGGGGATGGGTGGCCTTCGCCAGCAGAGCGAAAATGTTGGGTGCGCCGGTGCCCCACATAAAGGTGCTGAAGCTCATCGCCGCGATGATGGCAAGCGGGGTGTCGAGGTGCATCACCGCCGCCAGGCCTACCGCCGCCCCCGCCATCGAGATAAAGCAGGCCGCCGCGCGCTTATCGACCCGGTCAGAGAGCCACGCGCCAATCACTTCCCCTGCCAGCATGGCGATGAACGGCATCGACGACAGCCAGCCCGCATGCTCCAGGTGGATGCCTTTGCCCTTAATTAAGTAGCCAGGCAACCAGCCGTTGATGCCCCACAGGTAGGTCAGGAAAGCGATGTTAAAGATGCAGATGATCCAGAAGTGCGGGCTGACAAACAGCTCGCGCCGTGCGGCGCGCCGCTCGTCCTGTGATGCCTGCGAGGTACCGGGTTTTGCCTCCAGGCGGATCCCGCGCAGGCCAACGCGCACAAAGATAAGCACCGGCACGGTAAGCATGGCCATCACAAAGAAAGTGCTCTGCCAGCCAAAGGTGTTTAGCAGCCAGAGGGAGAGCGGGAAACCAATCGCCGCGCCCACCGGGGTGCCCAGCAGCCACAGCATGGTGGCGCGCGCCTGCAAATGCTGCGGGAAGTTGTGGCGTACAATGGCGAAGGCCAGCGGGAACAGCGGTCCTTCCGCCACGCCCAGCAGAATACGCAGGACGATCATCAGCGTGTAGTTATGGGTAAAGCCCATCGCCACCATCAGCACGCACCAGATCGCCATCATCCCGGTGAGCAGGCGCAGCGGCGCGATTTTGTCGCCTAAACCGCTCAAAAATACCGACGAAAAGCCGTAGCTCAGCAGGAAGGCGCTCATCAGAATGCCGAGGCGCGTGGTGTCAAAATCGATGCCCATCGCCTGCTGGAAATGGGTGTCGGAAAAGAGCGCCGCAATGCTGATTTTGTCGAAGAACGCCAGCAGCACGCAGGCCAGCAGCGACAGCGGGATGGCCCAGCGTACCGCTTTTTCAGGCGTGCGGGTTCCCTCACCGCTCGCCTCAACGGGCGCGGTGTTGGTCTCTAATGTGGTCATGTCTCCCCCTACGGGTGCGGGTTAGCTATCGCAGTGACATCAGTGAAAAAGTCGGGTCGGCGAGCGGTACGTCCGACAGGTCCCGCCCCGCCGCCATCCAGCGCTTCGCCAGCTTGACGGTGCGCGCATCGTTGAACGCCACCAGCTGCGTTAGCCGACCGTTGTCGTCCAGCGAGAAGTACAGCGCCTCTTCACGCACTATCGTTCGGCTGCCCGGCTGCGGAATGCCGAGGATCTGGATGTTGTGCTGATATTGATCCGACCACAGCCACGGCGCGTCGTCGTAGCCTGGCGCATCGGGGTTAAGCATCGCTTTCGCCGTCGCCACCGCCTGATTCTGGGCGAAGGCCCAGGACTGAATGCACAGGCCGTAGTGATGGTGCTGCGCCACGTCGCCTGCGGCAAAGATGAACGGATCGGACGTGCGTCCCTGGGCGTCCACCACGATCCCCCGCTCGGTGCGAAGTCCCGCATCGCGCGCCAGCTCCAGATTGAGATCGACGCCGATCCCCACCACCACCGCATCAAAGGTTTCACGCTGGCCGTCGCAGTGGATGACCGGCAGGCCGTTATCGTCCTCCAGCTCCAGCGCGCCGCAGCCAGTACGGATCTCCACCCCCTGCTCGCGGTGGATGGCCTCTAAGCGCTGCGACACCTCGCCGCTCACCGAGCGCATGCACAGCGCGGGCTGCTGCTCGAACAGCGTGACCGCTACGCCGCTTTTGCGTGCGGAAGCGGCAATCTCAAGGCCGATCCAGCCGCCGCCGACAATCGCCAGTCTTTTACTTTCCGCCAGACGCGCCTTCAGGCGCTGCGCATCCTGCCAGTGGCGCAGAGTGTAGACCTGCGGATGCGCCGCCCACGCCTGCGAAGGCAGGCGCGCCCGCCCGCCGGTGGCCATTAAAAGAATGTTGTAACTAAGACGTTCGCCGTTGCTTAAACGCACGGTTTTCTCTTCACGATCGACTGATTCAGCACGCAGCGGGCGGTACCAGGTCAGGTTCAGCGCCTGCTGTGCTTCTTCGCTAAACAGCCGCGGGAGCGCCGCGTCCGGCTCCAGCAGAGACGCTTTCGACAGCGGCGGACGTTCGTAGAAATCCCACTCCTCTTCCGCCACCACGCAGATCTCGCCGTCGAAGCCCTCGTCGCGCAGGGTTTTCGCCGCCCAGCCGCCCGCCTGACCGCCGCCGATAATGACAATGCGCGACGTCATACCGCCTCCGGCTTTTTCTGCTGACGGCGGGTGTCGTGGTCAATCCCGCCTTCTACCGCCCATTCGGTAAAGGAGACCAGGGAGTGCTCCAGCTCGCGCGGCTGCCAGTTTTCGGTCAGATAGTCGTCGTTGGTGTAATACTCAAACGCGCCGCCGGTCGGGCTATTGACGTACCAGAAATAGGCCGACGACACCGGATGGCGGCCCGGCCCGATAAAGGTGCTCCATTCATTTTTATTCATCGCGATACCGCCGCCGATCACCTCGTGGATGTCGCGCACGGTGAAGGCCACGTGGTTGAGGCCGCGCTTGCGGTTCGGCAGTTGCAGCAGGAACAGGTTGTGATGTCCGCCGCGCGCCCCGCAGCGCAGGAACACGGCGCGGTTGATGTAGCGGTCCGAAACCTGGAAGCCGAGCACCTCGCGGTAGAATTTCTCCACCGCCGCCAGCTCCTCCACGAAGAACACCACGTGCCCGACGTTGATCGGCTGCGCGCGATCGTAAACCGGGCTGGGCGTGTCGATACGGCGGGCATCGCCCCACTGGTTGATCGGCTCAACGTTCAGCTCCACGTCGGTCTGCTGGCTGACCTGCACGCGCAGGGTCATGCCGTTCGGATCGAGGCATTCCAGCGCGTCGCCCACTTCGCGAAAGCCGGGCTGCTGCGCAAGCTTCGGGCGCAGCGCGTCGAGATCGGACTGTGCGGCAACCGCCCAGGTCATGCGGCGCAGGGTGTTGCCCGCTTCAAACGCCGGCGGCAGGTCGGGGCTGTCGATGGGGTTCAGCTCCACGCGCGCGCCGCTCAGGGTGGTAAAACGCTGGCCGCTGGCATCGCCCGTCAGGCCAAAATCACGCATAAATTTGGCGCAGTGCGTCAGGTCTTCCACGCCAAATTCCAGCTTTTCAATTCCGGTTACACTCATCGTTCGTTGCCTCATCTGGCCCAAATTGGGCGTAAAACATGCCCGACGCAGTCAAGCGCCTGACGTTAACTCACTGATTTAGCTGGCCTGTGACAAATAGCCTAAGAAGCCAGAAATTTTATCCGCCGCGAGGCGAACCTCGTTTTGCAGCCGCTCGCGGTCGGTCTGCGGGATCTCCTCCGACGGCACCAGAATGCTGACCACCGCCGCCACGCGTCCGCTTCGGTCATACACCGGGTAGACGATGGAGGAGATGCCGTGGCGGAAGAAGGATTCGCCGATGACAAACCCGCGGGCTTTGTCCTGCTGCACCATCTGCCACAGGGCCTCGCGGTCGTGAAGCTGCCCCGGCGTGTTGCCCGGCAGGCGCTCGTGCGGGAACAACTGTTCGAAATCGGCGCGGGAAATATCGGTCAGCAGCATGCGGCCCAGCGAGGTGCAGTGCACCGGCAGGCGGGTGCCAATGCTGACCTGGTTGATGCGCGACCCGGCGGCGCTGACGCGGGCGATGTAGATAATGTCGCGCCCGTCGCGGATCGCCAGATGGCTGCTGCACTGGCTCACGTCGCGCAGCTGCTCAATCACCGGCTGGCCGACCTGCGCCACGTCCAGCGAGGCGATGTACTCAAAGCCGAGACGCAGCACGTTCATGCCCAGCGAAAAGGTATTGGTGCGCGCGTTGCGCTCCAGAAAGCCCATGTACTCCAGCGTCTGCACCACGCGATAGGCGGTCGCCTTCGGCATATCCACCAGCCGGTGCAGCTCGGCAAAGGTCAGATCGCGATGCTGCTCGCCAAAGGCCAACAGCAGCTGTAAACCGCGCTCCAGCCCCGGCACCAGATACTTCACTTCCTGATCGTTTGCCATAATCGCTACACCTTAGTTAAAGACAAAACCGCCGTTGACCGGGATCAGCTGCCCGGTGATAAACCGCGACAGATCGCTTAACAGCCAGACCACGCTGCCGGTGACGTCTTCCGGCTGCTGCGCGCCGGTTAACGCGCGGCCATTCTCGTAGAGCTGATGGCGCTCGGCCGGAACATATTCGGTCGCCTCGACGCGGGTTAACCCCGGCGCGATGGCATTAATGCGTATACGCTTTTCGCCCAGTTCGCGCGCCATTGAGCGGGTCATGGCAATCACGGCGCCCTTACTGGCGACGTAGGCCATCAGGCGCGGCGCACCCCACAGCGCGGTGTCGGACGCGACGTTCACGATGCCCGCCCCCTCGCACAGCAGCGGCACCGCGGCGCGCGTTACCAGCCAGGTGCCTTTGACGTTGACGCTCATCACCCGATCCCAGAGATCCGGATCGTAATCGAGCATATTTTTGCCGCCGACGCCCGTCGCCATCGCCGCGTTGTTCACCAGGCCATCGATCTGACCCTGCTCGCCAATCGCGCTGAACACCTGCTCAATGGACTGTGGATCGGCCAGATCGATAACGTGCGATTCGATCGCATAGCCCCGCTCGCTCAGGGCGTGGGCGCTTTCGGCCAGCTCACCCTTGAGGATGTCGCACATCACCACCGCCGCGCCCTGCTCCGCGCAGGCTTTGGCAAAGTGAAAGCCCAGCCCGCGCGCGGCGCCGGTTATGACGATGCGTTTGCCGCTCAGCAGCCCGTTCATCAGGCGGCTCCCTGCTGTTCTTCGCGCATCGCCAGTTGCTCTTTGGCGGCCTTTTGCATCATGCGGCGCAGGCGCGAGAGGCCGACGTCGTGCTGATAAAGGTATTCATGGTCGCGGGCGTTTGGCGCCAGGCTTTCCAGCACCACGCGGTCCTGCTCCAGCACTTCCCAATGCAGTTTTTCCAGACGGTTGCGGTACATGAAGCGCCACATGTCGCGCTGCCAGCCCTGCACCCGGCGAATGCGCCAGAAGAAGACGCGGCAGTTGTCGTTATCTTCCGGCACCACCATGCCGACGATAAAGAAGTGGCCGCCCGGCCCGAAGCGCTTCTTGTACGGAATGGAGAGGCGCATCCAGCAGGTGCCGCTGTTGCCCAGCTCCACCCAGTCAAAGTTGACGCCGCTCTGCCCTTTCTTCTCAAAAATAAAGCCGGTTTTGGTCGGCTGGAGCACCATGTCGGCCTTGCGATCCCCTTCAGCCATCGAGTGCGAGGAGGAGTGCAGATAGGTGCCGTGCATCGGGTCCATCACGTTTTCCAGCGCGTACTGGTAATTGCATTTCCACGCGGCGGTGCAGAGGAAGTTGCTGAAGCTGTCCGTATCGGCGAGCTCGTCCGGGAAGGTCAGCTCGTCCGGCTGCTGGTCCGCGGTGACGCCAAACCACAGGAAGATTGCGCCGTGCGCCTCCTGCACGTTGTAGCTGCGCACGCACTGCTGGCCGACCAGCGGGCATTTGTCCACGGCGGGCACGTCTTTCACCTCGCCGTTGCCCGCGACCTCCACGCCGTGATACCAGCAGGCAATGCGGTCGCCAAGGTTCCAGCCCATCGACAGGCGTGCGCCGCGGTGCGGACAGCGGTCCTCCAGCGCCCGCACCTGGCCGTCTTTGTTGCGCCAGACCACAATCTGTTCGCCCAGGCGGGTAATGCCCACCGGTGCAGACTGCACCTCCCAGCTCGCCAGCACCGGATACCAGAGGCCGCGCAGACCTTTATCGAGATAGTGTTGTACGGTAGTCGTCATCGCGTTGCCCTCAGTAGCCGTTAACCTGTAAGAATGCCTGGAAGCTGGCCTCGCTCCACGGCTCGCCCTGCTGATCGTGCATGCGCACCGCGTTCAGCCCGTTCACCAGCTCCGGTAAGGTTTCAACCCCCTGCTCGAAGAGATCTTCCAGCGTGGCGATGAGGTTCACTTCCCAGCGTTCCGGCTCGCGGCTGCGGGTCTGCCAGATCAGGTTCTGGTAATCACCCGGCTTATGGATCGCACCGTTACCGCCCTCAGCCGGTGGGGCAAACTGACGGCTTTCCGGCAGCGCCGGGTTGTAGTTCAGGGTGTCGCTCATGCCACGGTCTCCTCGACGAAGGTAATCTGAATCTGGTTTTCAAAAACCCGAACCGGGTAGCGGTTGAGGTTGCGCCCGCCGGGGCCGTGCAGGCACTGACCGGTTTTGACGTCAAATACCGCCTCGTGCAGCGGGCATTCCACCTTGCCGTCCTCCACGAAGCCCTGGCTCAGCAGGGCATAGGCGTGGGGGCATACGTCTTCCAGCGCGTAATATTCACCGTCAATCAAATACACGCCGATCTCTTTACCGTCGACGTTGCCGCTAAAAGGGAAATCTTCCTGTACTTGTTCTGCGTCACATACGCCTATCCAGCTCATCACGATCCTCCAGGCTTTTGTTTCATATATGAAACTCTGTTTCTTATTTAATACGGTCAATATAAAAGCGATGAATGTTTCGTCAAGCCGTAATGTGACGAATTTGTTAATCAAACGGCAATTAATTAACTAAGTGTGCAAAGGATCACGAAAAAATGCAGCGATATGAAATTTTCATTATTTCGGTGTGAAAGAATACGATTTATCGATGGCCTTAAATTTTAATAAACAGTGATTGACTTCTTTTCTTTTTGTTCCTTAAAAATAAAAGAAGGGAAAATTATGGTGTTTCACCTGTGAAACTTAGTTTTATTTTTTCTTTAATAAACAATGAGTTTCACAGGTGAACCATTTTACCCACGTGACAATCACGCGCATAAAAATAGAAATAAGCGAAAACATAAGGCAGGCGTTATGACGGCAAGATGGCAAGGCACAGTGGCACTGTTATTACTGATTATTATTTCCTACGTTGACCGGGTGAATATTTCTGTAATGATTTTAAACCCGGAATTTGCTCAGCATTTTCAGCTAAATGAAAACAGAATGTTACAGGGAATGCTTATGACCTGTTTTCTGCTGGGTTATGGATTTTCAGCTTTATTATTAACTCCGGTTATTGAAAGCAAACTCCATTATCGACAGGGATTATTGATCAGCATAGCGATGTGGGCAGCGGTATGCGCCATTTCACCGCTGCTCGGATCGCTGATGGGCATGCTCGTCGCGCGCACGATCCTGGGGATCGCTGAGGGGCCGCTCTTTTCGCTGAAAACGCGCTTCATCAGCGATCACTTTAGCGCGCAGGAGATCGGCAAACCCAACGCCGTGACCGCGCTGGGCGTCTCGCTCGGGCTGGCCGTGGGCTTTCCGCTGGTAACGTGGCTGATGGCGCATCTCGGCTGGGCCGGATCGTTTTATGCCCTGGCGGTATTAAATCTGGTGCTGGGTGGCGGCCTTGTCTGGCGCTTCCTGCCCGCGCCGCGGGGTGCGGAGAAAATCAAAAAACCGGGCTTTACAGAGACGTTTTCGCTGGCCTGGCAAACGCCGCTGCTCGGGTGGATCCTGCTGGTGGAGATTGCCACCCTGAGCTATCTCTGGGGGAGCAGCGCCTGGCTGCCCGCGTGGCTGCGCGACGAGCATCATTTCTCGCTGCACGCCACGGGCATGCTTGCGGCCATTCCCTTCCTGCTGAGCCTGGGCTCGAAGTTCCTCGGCGGGGTGCTGCTCGACAGAATGCGCCCGGAACAGGCGCCAATGCTGTTTGTGGTGGGCGGCGCGCTGACGGCGCTGTCCGTGGTCGCGCTGATGCTCAGCCATCAGCCTGCCTGGCTGGCGCTGTTTATGCTCTCGGCGAATATCTTCTGGGGGCTACAGGGGGCGGCTATTCCGGCGGTGATCCAGCATCACGCCGCGCGGGAAGCGGTGGGCAGCGCTTACGGCATTATCAACGGGATCGGCAATATCTGCGCGGCGTTTATTCCGCTGCTGATGGGGATGGTGATGAGGTCGGTAGGGTCGGTCAGCTCAGGCTTTTCGGTGCTGGTCGTCTCGCAGGTAATCAACCTGCTTGCCGGGGGAATGTTGCTGCTGCGCATGCGTCGCGCAGCAGCAATCAGCGCGTAAGGCTTATTCGCCTTTTTTCGCGGCCTGGATGTAGAGCATTTCCAGCGCCAGGGTCGCCGCGGCAAGCGCGGTGATTTCGGACTGGTCATAGGCTGGCGCCACTTCTACCACGTCCATCCCAACGATGTTCAGATCCTTCAGGCCACGTACCAGCTTGATGGCGCGGTCTGACGTCAGGCCGCCAATCACCGGCGTACCAGTACCCGGTGCAAATGCCGGATCCAGGCAGTCGATATCGAAGGTCAGGTATACAGGCATATCGCCGACGATCTGCTTAACCTGAGCCAGAATATCGTCCACGCCGCGATCGTTCACCTGGCCGGCGTCCAGCACGGTGAAACCGTTGTCTTTGTCGAACTCGGTACGGATGCCGATCTGCACGGAGTGGTTCGGATCGATCAGGCCTTCTTTCGGCGCGGTGTAGAACATGGTGCCGTGGTCGAACTCGCAGCCGTTCGCGTAGGTATCGGTATGCGCATCGAAGTGCACCAGCGCCATTTTACCGAAGTGCTTCGCGTGAGCGCGCAGCAGCGGCAGAGTGACAAAGTGGTCACCGCCGAAGGAGAGCATGCGCTTGCCGGCCGCCAGCAGCTTCTCTGCGTGCGCCTGCAATTTTTCGCTCATTTCGCGCGCGTCGCCGAAGGCGTACACCAGGTCACCGCAGTCCACCACGTTCAGGCGCTCGCGCATGTCGAAGTTCCACGGGAAGCGGTTGTGCTCCCAGGCCAGGTTGGTGGAAACCTGACGGATTGCCGCCGGGCCGTGACGACCACCCGCACGACCGGAGGTTGCCATGTCGAACGGTACGCCGGTGATCACCCAGTCCGCATCGCTGTCGTACGGCTGGAAGTTCATTGGAAGGCGTAAAAAACCAAACGCGTTAGATACCAGAGAGTTATCGTACTGATGACCTAAAGTGCTCATGTCCTGACCTCTTTTAACGTCGATACATTAAAAACAGATGAAAAAAAATCCCCTCCGCGTCGTTAAACCCGACGAGGAAGGGATTGATTCGTAAATCGCATATTGGGGCGAATTATCGCCGGTAATTCATACGGGTTCAAGTGAGTATAGGGCATTGTGCGGTCTGATGCCCTCACCCCAACCCTCTCCCACCGGGAGAGGGAGGTTTTACTACTCGTCTTCCAGGTAGGTGTACCCGTACAGACCCGCTTCAAACTCTTCCAGGAACTGCTGCTGCAAGGCATCGTCCAGACCGGTGTTTTTCACCTGGTCGCGGAACTGGGTGAGCAGTTTTTTCGGATCCAGCTGCACGTATTCCAGCATGTCCGCCACGGTGTCCCCTTCATCGGACAGCTCAACCTCGACGCTGCCGTCAGGGAAGACAAACACGTCAACCGCTTCGGTATCGCCGAACAGGTTGTGCATGTTGCCGAGGATCTCCTGATACGCACCCACCATAAAGAAGCCCAGCATTGGCGGGTTCTCCGGATCGTACTCCGGCATTGGCATCGTCGTTGCGATACCGTCACCGTCAACGTAGTGGTCAATCGCGCCGTCAGAGTCACAGGTGATGTCCAGCAGCACTGCGCGACGTTCCGGGGCGTGGTTCAGCCCTTCCAGCGGCAGAACCGGGAACAGCTGGTCGATACCCCAGGCATCCGGCATCGACTGGAACAGGGAGAAGTTGACGTACATTTTGTCCGCCATACGCTCCTGCAACTCGTCGATAATCGGACGATGCGCGCGGTTGCTCGGGTCGAGCTGTTTCTGCACTTCATGGCACATATTCAGATAGAGCTGCTCCGCCCACGCGCGCTCCTGCAGGCTGAAGGTGCCTGACGAGTAGCCGACGTGGATATCGTGCAGATCCATCTGGCTGTCGTGCAGCCATTCGCGCAGGGAACGGCGCGTGCCCGGCTCGTGCATCTCCTGCCAGGTTTCCCACATGCTTTGCAGGGAACGTGGGGCATCATCTTGCGGAGGCGTCGCTTCGGTGATTTCGCTGCGCTCAACGCCAATGATATTAGACACCAGCACCGTATGGTGCGCGGTAACCGCGCGGCCAGATTCGGTAATCACCGTCGGGTGCGGCAGGCCGTGCTCTTCACAGGCATCGCCAATCGCCCAGATGATGTTGTTGGCATATTCGTTCAGGCCGTAGTTCACCGAGCAGTCGGACTGCGAGCGGGTTCCTTCGTAGTCCACGCCCAGGCCACCGCCCACGTCGAAGCACTGTATATTCACGCCAAGCTTGTGCAGCTCAACGTAGAAACGCGCGGATTCACGCACGCCGGTGGCGATGTCGCGAATATTGGCCATCTGCGAGCCGAGGTGGAAGTGCAGCAGCTGAATGCTGTCCAGACGACCGCGCTCGCGCAGGATTTCCACCAGCTGCAGCACCTGGTTCGCCGCGAGGCCGAACTTGGATTTTTCACCGCCGGAAGACTGCCATTTACCGGAACCCTGCGACGCCAGACGCGCACGTACGCCAAGGCGCGGAATGACGTTCAAACGCTCGGCTTCTTCCAGCACGATGGCAATTTCGGTCATCTTCTCGATAACCAGATAGACCTTGTGGCCCATCTTCTCGCCAATCAGCGCCAGACGAATGTATTCGCGGTCTTTATAGCCGTTACAGACGATCACCGACCGGGTCATGCCCGCGTGCGCCAGAACCGCCATCAGCTCCGCTTTGGAGCCTGCTTCCAGTCCCAGCGGTTCGCCGGAGTGGATCAGGGATTCGATTACGCGGCGGTGCTGGTTCACCTTGATCGGGTAAACCAGGAAGTAGTCGCCTTTATAGCCGTAGGATTCACGCGCGCGCTTGAACGCGGCGTTAATGGAACGCAGGCGATGTTGCAGGATCTGCGGGAAGCAGAACAGTGCAGGCAAACGCTGGCCCTGCGCTTCACGGGCTTTCACCAGCTTAGCGAGATCCACGCGCGCTTCAGGGACGTCCGGGTCCGGGCAGACGCTGATGTGGCCCAGCTCGTTGACGTCGTAGTAGTTATTGCCCCACCAGGCAATATTGTAAGTGCGCAGCATCTTGCTGGCTTCCTGGGAGCTCATCGCAACCTCCTGCATAGAACGTAGTACACCCTGTTCGCCCGCTGACGAAGGCGAAAAAGAAGACATGTCGTCAGACATAGCGAACCTCAACTCTTTGTATTAAGTGTAAAACAGTTGACTACTATCGCAGCGTTATACGGCGATAACAACCCATAAACGGCTCCGTTTCCCAGCAGAGTATGCTGAAATCCAGACCGTGCGACCGGTTTCTTATTCATATCATTGTAAAACACGTATCCGAACTCTGTATGACAAGGTTCGGCGAAACCACGAGAAAACTCTTGTATTAACAAGAGCGCCCTTGTTCAGTTTTCACAGAGCGTAACCGGCCCTTGAATCCTGAGAAGCGCCGAGATGGGTATAACATCGGCAGGTTTGCAGACTAGAAATGCGGGTTGCGGGAATCAATGGCGCGCCAGAACGGCAGCGCTGAATTAGCGGAAAACGATGGTTCATTATCTCGTATCACCTCCACGGCCGCCTCTGATGAAACGGACCCCAAGCCAAAGCTAAAAGTTCACTGCTTAACCCGGCTGGAAGTGGCGACACGATGTATTCATCGAGCGCTGATTTTATATGAGCCGCGCGCCGCGTTTTATACCGAGAAGGGGGCTAAAAAGCAAAACAAAAATACGCGTGTTGCCAGCAGCGTCAGGAAAAATTTCCAGCAGCCATTTCAACGCAGTGAGAGATGAATCAAAAAAAACTGGAAATCGGGCGAAGAAGTGACCTAAAATAGCCATCCAGATGTTAATCCATCTATACTGATTAACACTCATACTGCCAGTGTCAAAAACCTGCAGGCCTTGGTAGAATTATCTCCTTTGGCTATTCCACACAGCAGCTTGAGCTAACCAAATTCCTCTTAGGTGAAATAAAACATGGCAAAACACCTGTTTACGTCCGAGTCCGTATCAGAAGGACATCCTGATAAAATTGCTGACCAAATCTCCGATGCGGTGCTGGATGCGATCCTGGCGCAGGATCCTAAAGCGCGCGTAGCGTGTGAAACCTATGTCAAAACCGGCATGGTTCTGGTTGGCGGTGAGATCACCACCAGCGCATGGGTTGATATCGAAGAGATCACCCGTAACACGGTGCGTGAGATCGGCTATGTGCATTCTGATATGGGCTTTGATGCCAACTCCTGCGCGGTACTGAGCGCGATTGGCAAGCAGTCTCCGGACATTAACCAGGGCGTTGACCGTGCCGATCCGCTGGAACAGGGCGCGGGCGACCAGGGCCTGATGTTCGGTTATGCAACCAACGAAACCGACGTGCTGATGCCAGCACCTGTGACCTACGCACACCGTCTGGTGCAGCGTCAGGCTGAAGTGCGTAAAAACGGCACCCTGCCGTGGCTGCGCCCGGATGCGAAAAGCCAGGTCACCTTCCAGTACGACGACGGCAAAATCGTCGGTATTGACGCGGTGGTGCTGTCTACCCAGCATGCCGAAGAGATCGATCAGAAATCCCTGCAGGAAGCAGTGATGGAAGAGATCATCAAGCCGGTTCTGCCGACCGAATGGCTGAGCTCAGCAACCAAATTCTTCATCAACCCAACCGGACGCTTTGTTATCGGCGGCCCAATGGGCGACTGCGGCCTGACCGGTCGTAAAATCATCGTTGATACCTACGGCGGCATGGCGCGTCACGGTGGCGGCGCGTTCTCCGGTAAAGATCCGTCTAAAGTTGACCGTTCTGCCGCGTACGCTGCACGTTATGTGGCGAAAAACATCGTTGCTGCCGGCCTGGCCGACCGCTGTGAGATTCAGGTTTCCTACGCTATCGGCGTGGCTGAGCCAACCTCCATCATGGTGGAAACCTTCGGTACTGAAAAAGTGCCTTCAGAACAGCTGACCCTGCTGGTGCGCGAGTTCTTCGACCTGCGTCCATACGGCCTGATTCAGATGCTGGATCTGCTGCACCCAATCTACCAGGAAACCGCTGCATACGGTCACTTTGGTCGTGAACATTTCCCATGGGAAAAAACCGACAAAGCCGCTCTGCTGCGTGAGGCTGCCGGTCTGAAGTAATCGACAGCCGAGAGTATTAAACAGGCCAGCCTTTGTGCTGGCTTTTTTTATGTCGGGTGGCGGCTAAAGCCGCACAACTGAAAGCGATTACACCGCACCGGCACCACTCCGCTTTCAGAATAATCTCTTTGCATGTTCGCCTTTCTTCTGCTGTTACATTTCCTTTCAGTTAAGTCTGAAATTCAAACAAACGCGATGCGCATCACCTCGTTTACCTCTATATTTTCAAAGCTTTAATAATTTTTACGGTTGCACGTTAGTGTAACCGATTACACCATTGTGATTAATCTCACATATTTTTACGGGTCGCTCACCTACCCTTATCATCAATAAAACTGATAACCCAACTGGAGGGCATAATGCCTGACAATAAAAAACAGGGGCGTACGTCCAACAAGGCGATGACTTTCTTCGTCTGCTTCCTCGCCGCCCTGGCAGGATTACTCTTTGGCCTGGATATCGGCGTCATTGCCGGCGCTCTTCCCTTCATCGCAGACGAATTCCAGATTAACGCGCATACCCAGGAATGGGTGGTTAGCTCCATGATGTTCGGTGCGGCCGTTGGGGCCGTCGGCAGCGGCTGGCTCTCCTTCAAGCTCGGACGCAAAAAGAGCCTGATGATCGGTGCGATTCTCTTCGTCGCCGGTTCGCTCTTCTCCGCTGCCGCCCCTAACGTTGAAGTGCTTATTCTTTCCCGCGTGCTGCTGGGCCTTGCGGTGGGCGTGGCGTCTTACACCGCCCCGCTCTACCTCTCCGAAATTGCGCCGGAGAAAATCCGCGGCAGTATGATTTCCATGTACCAGCTGATGATCACCATCGGTATTCTCGGCGCTTACCTGTCCGATACCGCGTTCAGCTACAGCGGCGCATGGCGCTGGATGCTCGGCGTGATCATCATCCCGGCCATTCTGCTGCTGATTGGCGTCTTCTTCCTGCCGGACAGCCCGCGCTGGTTTGCCGCCAAGCGCCGCTTCGTTGATGCCGAACGCGTGCTGCTCCGCCTGCGCGATACCAGCGCGGAAGCGAAAAACGAACTGGAAGAGATCCGCGAAAGCCTGAAGGTAAAACAGTCCGGCTGGGCGCTGTTTAAAGAGAACAGCAACTTCCGTCGGGCGGTGTTCCTCGGCGTGCTGCTGCAGGTGATGCAGCAGTTCACCGGGATGAACGTCATCATGTACTACGCGCCAAAAATCTTTGAACTGGCGGGTTACACCAACACCACCGAGCAGATGTGGGGGACCGTCATCGTGGGCCTGACCAACGTGCTGGCGACCTTTATCGCCATCGGCCTGGTGGACCGCTGGGGTCGTAAGCCAACCCTGACCCTGGGCTTCCTGGTGATGGCGACGGGCATGGGCGTCCTCGGCACCATGATGCATGTGGGCATTCACTCCCCAACCGCCCAGTACTTCGCGGTGGGCATGCTGCTGATGTTTATCGTCGGGTTTGCGATGAGCGCCGGTCCGCTGATTTGGGTACTGTGCTCTGAAATCCAGCCGCTGAAAGGGCGTGATTTTGGTATCACCTGCTCTACCGCAACCAACTGGATTGCCAACATGATCGTCGGCGCAACGTTCCTGACCATGCTCAACACCCTGGGCAATGCCAACACCTTCTGGGTCTACGCCGGTCTGAATATCTTCTTTATTGTGCTGACCATCTGGCTGGTTCCAGAAACCAAACATGTTTCTCTGGAACATATTGAACGTAACCTGATGAAAGGTCGTCCGCTGCGCGAAATCGGCGCCCACGACTAATCCTCTTGCGGGAGGCGCCTCTTGCGCCTCCCCGCTTCCCGCTTTATGCTCTGCCCCTATGAAAGCTCCCCGTCTCCCCATCGCCATTCAGCAAGCCGTTATGCGCAGCCTGCGGGAAAAACTTGCCCAGGCGAATCTGAAACTCGGCCGCAATTACCCTGAACCGAAGCTGGTCTATCAGCAGCGCGGCACCGCAGCCGGCACCGCCTGGCTGGAATCGTACGAGATCCGCCTGAACCCGGTGCTGATGATGGAAAACCAGCAGGCGTTTATTGAAGAAGTGGTACCGCACGAGCTGGCGCACCTTCTGGTATGGAAGCATTTTGGCCGCGTCGCGCCGCATGGAAAAGAGTGGAAATGGATGATGGAGGCGGTGCTCGGCGTTCCGGCGCGCCGTACCCATCAGTTCGAGCTGGAATCGGTACGCCGCAATACCTTCCCCTACCGCTGCCAGTGCCAGCAGCACCAGCTTACCGTCCGCCGCCATAACCGCGTGGTGCGCGGCGAGGCGACCTACCGCTGCGTCAAATGCGGCGAACCGCTGATTGCAGAGTAATCACCTGAACTTTCAGGAACTTTCCTGATCTGACTGATTGCATACAGGAACAACATTCGTTACGTTGCGGGCTCGTTTTGACACGGAGTGTAAGATGTCCCGTAATGTTTCTGTCGCGGTCGCTTTTCTGGCGACGGCGCTTTCCGGTCAGGCCCTGGCCGACGGTATCAACAGTTTTTCCCAGGCCAAGGCAGCAGGCGTTAAGGTGAACGCCGATGTGCCGGGCGATTTCTACTGCGGCTGCAAAATTAACTGGCAGGGCAAAAAAGGGGTCGTTGACCTCGAATCCTGCGGCTATAAGGTGCGTAAAAACGAAAACCGCGCCAGCCGCATCGAGTGGGAGCATGTCGTTCCGGCCTGGCAGTTTGGTCACCAGCGCCAGTGCTGGCAGGACGGCGGTCGTAAAAACTGCGCCAAAGATCCGGTTTATCGCCAGATGGAAAGCGACATGCATAACCTGCAGCCTGCGGTAGGTGAAGTGAACGGCGACCGCGGCAATTTCATGTACAGCCAGTGGAACGGTGGCGAAGGCCAGTACGGCCAGTGCGGTATGAAGGTAGATTTCAAAGAGAAAGTCGCCGAGCCCCCTGCCCGCGCGCGCGGCAGCATCGCCCGCACCTACTTCTACATGCGTGACCGTTATGACCTCAACCTTTCACGCCAGCAGACGCAGCTGTTCAATGCCTGGGATAAGCAGTATCCGGTGACGGAATGGGAATGCCAGCGCGACGAACGTATCGCCAGAGTCCAGGGGAATCATAACCCTTACGTCCAGCGGGCTTGCCAGGCGCAAAAGAGCTAACCTACACTACGGCAATTCGCTTATACCGCATGACATATGGAATTTTTGACTATGCGCATTCCCCGCATTTACCACCCTGAACTGATTACCGCAGGCCGCGAAATCGCCCTGTCTGACGACGCCGCTAACCACGTTGGCCGCGTGCTGCGCATGGGGGCTGGCCAGGCAATACAGTTGTTCGACGGCTCTAATCAGGTTTTCGACGCGGAAATCACGCGGGCGGATAAAAAAAGCGTGCATGTGAATGTCTTGCGCGGCGAAGTGGACGACCGTGAATCGCCGCTGCACATCCACCTTGGGCAGGTGATGTCGCGCGGAGAAAAGATGGAGTTCACCATTCAAAAATCCATTGAGCTGGGTGTAAGCCTCATTACGCCACTTTTTTCCGAGCGCTGTGGCGTTAAACTGGATGCGGAACGTCTGAACAAAAAGATCCAGCAGTGGCAGAAAATCGCCATTGCGGCCTGCGAACAGAGCGGCCGCAACCGTATTCCGGAGATCCGCCCGGCGATGGATCTGGAGGACTGGTGTGCAGAAGAGGATAGCGGGCTGAAGCTCAATCTTCATCCGCGCGCCAGCGCCAGCATCAATACGCTGCCGCTGCCCGTTGAGCGCGTACGCCTGCTGATTGGTCCCGAAGGCGGCCTGTCGGCGGACGAAATTGCGATGACGGCGCGCTACCAGTTTACTGATATTCTGTTGGGACCTCGCGTTCTGCGCACTGAGACAACGGCACTCACGGCCATAACCGCGCTACAGGTACGGTTTGGCGATCTGGGTTGAAGTATTAACGGAGAAGAACATGATAAAGCTCGGCATCGTGATGGATCCCATCGCAAACATTAACATCAAGAAAGACTCCAGCTTCGCCATGCTGCTGGAAGCGCAGCGTCGTGGCTATGAGCTCCACTATATGGAGATGAACGATCTTTATCTGATCAACGGTGAAGCCCGCGCACGCACCCGCATCGTTAACGTCGAGCAGAACTACGACAAATGGTACGAATTCGGCACCGAGCAGGACATTGCCCTGGCCGACCTCAACGTCATCCTGATGCGTAAAGATCCGCCGTTTGACACCGAATACATCTATAGCACCTACATCCTTGAGCGTGCCGAAGAGAAAGGGACGCTGATCGTCAACAAGCCGCAGAGCCTGCGCGACTGCAACGAGAAGCTTTACACCGCCTGGTTCTCTGACCTGACGCCGGAAACGCTGGTCACCCGCAGCAAAGCGCAGCTGAAAGAATTCTGGCAGAAGCACGGCGACATCATCATGAAGCCGCTGGACGGCATGGGCGGCGCGTCTATTTTCCGCGTGAAGAACGGCGACCCGAACATTGGCGTGATTGCCGAAACGCTGACCGAGCTGGGCACGCGTTACTGCATGGCGCAAAACTATATTCCAGCGATCAAAGATGGCGATAAGCGCGTGCTGGTCGTGGACGGTGAGCCGGTGCCTTACTGCCTGGCGCGTATCCCACAGGGTGGCGAAACCCGCGGTAACCTGGCGGCAGGTGGCCGCGGCGAGCCGCGCCCGCTAACCGAAAGCGACTGGGAAATTGCCCGCCGCGTTGGCCCAACGCTGAAAGCCAAAGGCCTGATCTTCGTTGGCCTGGATATCATCGGCGATCGCCTGACTGAAGTTAACGTCACCAGCCCAACCTGCATTCGCGAAATCGAAGCGGAGTTCCCGATCTCGATCACCGGAATGCTGATGGACGCTATCGAAAAACGTTTACAGAAATAAACTGTGACAGCGCCTGGGTTTATCCCCATACTGGGCGCTGTCGCTTTTTAAACCAGGAAACAGTACCTCTGACAATGAATTTACAGCATCACTTTCTTATTGCCATGCCTGCTCTCCAGGATCCGATTTTTCGCCGCGCCGTGGTTTATATTTGTGAATACAATGAAGACGGCGCGATGGGTATTATCATCAACAAACCGCTGGAAAACCTGCAGGTTGAAGGGATTCTGGACAAGCTGAAAATCTCGGCTGAAGCGCGCCTGCCGGAAATCCGGCTTGATAAACCGGTGATGCTGGGTGGACCTCTTGCCGAAGATCGCGGCTTTATCCTGCATACCCCGCCGGTATTCTCTTCCAGCATTCGCATCTCCGATAACACCGTGATCACCACCTCGCGCGACGTGCTTGAAACGCTGGGCACCGCTGAGCAGCCTTCCGAAGTGCTGGTGGCGCTGGGCTATTCGTCGTGGGAGAAAGGCCAGCTTGAGCAAGAGATCCTCGATAACGCCTGGCTTACCGCACCTGCGGACATGAATATTCTGTTTAAAACCCCTATTGCCGATCGCTGGCGTGACGCGGCAAAGCTGATTGGCATTGATATTCTGACCATGCCTGGCGTAGCGGGGCACGCGTAATGAGCGGCACCCTTCTCGCCTTCGACTTCGGCACCAAAAGCATCGGCGTCGCCGTGGGTCAACGGATCACCGGCACCGCCCGCCCGCTCACGGCGCTGAAAGCTAACGACGGCACGCCGGACTGGAACCTTATTGAGCGCCTGCTCAAAGAGTGGCAGCCGGACGACGTGATTGTCGGCCTGCCGCTGAACATGGACGGCACCGAGCAACCGCTTACCGCCCGCGCGCGTAAATTCGCCAATAAAATCCATGGCCGCTTTGGCGTCTCCGTGAAGCTTCACGACGAGCGTCTCAGCACCGTCGAAGCGCGTGCAGGCCTGTTTGAACACGGTGGCTTCCGGGCGCTCAACAAAGGCAGCGTAGACTCCGCTTCAGCCGTTATCATCCTCGAAAGCTACTTCGAACAGGGCTTTTAACGCAGGGGCCTACAGCCGCCCCTGTGCCCGTCTCTCCGCCAGGCTCTGGTCAAAGTTCTGCATTCCCGCCTGCTGGCCGGTTTGAATGATGCCGGGCAACTGCCACGTCTTCCCCTCACGAATCAGATTCGCCGCCGCCGCGGTGTTTACCAGCAGCTCGTACAGCGCGACGCGCCCGCCCTGAAGATCGGGAAGCAGCTTTTGCGCCAGCACTGCCCGCAGGCTGCCAGCCAGCTGGTTACGCACCGGATCTTTCTCCTGCGCCGGGAACGTATCGATCAGCCGTTCAATCGCCTGTGCTGCCCCGCGCGTGTGCAGCGTCGCCAGCACCAGATGCCCGGTCTCCGCCGCCGTAAGCGCCAGGCGGATCGTTTCGCTGTCGCGCAACTCCCCCAGCAAAATAACGTCCGGGTCCTCGCGTAACGCACTGCGCAGCGCTTCTGCAAATGACGGGCTGTGCTGGCCTATCTCCCGCTGCTGAATCAGGCAACGTTCACTCTGGTACATAAACTCCACCGGATCTTCAAGCGTGAGGATATGGCCGTCAGTATGGCGGTTGAGGAAGTCGACCATTGCGGCCAGCGTGGTGGATTTACCGCTGCCGGTCGCTCCCGTTACCAGAATCAACCCGTTGTCGCTGGACAACAGTTCGGGAATAGCGCGCGGCACCCCAAGCGAAGGGAGCTGCGGACAGGAACGCGGTAACAGCCGCAGGGTAACGGAGATGCCCTTCATCTGCTTAAACGCACTGCCGCGCAGACGCTGGTCTCCTGCGACCGTCACGGCAAAATCGACCTGCCCGTTTGCCCACCATGCGCCCTGCTGTTCGTCGTTGAGCCACGCCTTTAGCAACGCCCCGACATCCGGCGGCGGAAACGGGGCCGGCTCAAGGCGGCCCAATCTGCGCCAGCGCGGTGGTGAATCACTGCACAGGTGTAGATCGGAGACGTTATGCTTTACACTAAGGGCCACAATTTCTTCCACATCCATAGACTACTCCTCGGAAAATGAACGACATTGCGCATAACCTGGCACAGGTCCGGGACAAAATCTCAGCCGCTGCAACGCGTTGCGGCCGTGCTTCAGAAGAAATTACGTTGCTTGCAGTCAGCAAAACCAAGCCTGCGAGCGCCATCGCAGAAGCGATTGCTGCAGGTCACCGGGCGTTTGGCGAAAACTACGTGCAGGAAGGAGTGGATAAAATTCGCTACTTCCAGGAGCAGGAGACGTCCGATCTGCAATGGCACTTTATTGGTCCCCTGCAGTCGAACAAAAGCCGTCTGGTAGCAGAGCACTTTGACTGGTGCCATACCATCGACCGTCTGCGTATTGCTTCCCGTCTGAGCGACCAGCGCCCGGCGGAGATGCCTGCGCTTAACGTGCTGATTCAAATCAACATCAGTGATGAAAACAGCAAGTCCGGCATTGCGCTGAGCGAGCTGGATGCGCTGGCCGCAGAGGTGGCCGCCCTGCCGCGCTTAACCCTGCGCGGGCTGATGGCCATTCCGGCACCTGAGTCAAGTTATGAAAGGCAGTTTGCCGTGGCACAGCAAATGGCTGTAGCATTTGAGGCGCTTAAAGCGCGCTATGAAACGGTAGACACGCTTTCACTGGGCATGTCGGATGATATGGAAGCCGCCATCGCGGCAGGCAGCACTATGGTGCGCATCGGCACAGCCATTTTCGGTGCGCGCGACTACACCAAATAATAAGGAAACCTGAGGAACGCCATGAAGACGTTGACTTTCCTGCTCTCAACGGTCATTGAGCTGTACACGATGGCGCTTTTGCTGCGCGTCTGGATGCAGTGGGCCCGCTGTGACTTTTACAATCCGTTCTCCCAGTTTGTCGTGAAAATCACGCAACCTGTTGTCGGACCGCTGCGCCGTATTATCCCGGCCATGGGCCCCATCGACAGCGCTTCGCTGCTGGTGGCGTTTATTCTGAGCGTGCTCAAAGCCATCGTGCTGTTTATGGTCATTACCTTCCAGCCGATTATCTGGATTGCCGCCGTTCTGATTCTGATCAAAACCGTCGGTTTGCTGATCTTCTGGGTACTGCTGGTGATGGCGATCATGAGCTGGGTAAGCCAGGGACGTAGCCCGGTAGAGTACGCCTTGATTCAGCTGGCCGAGCCGCTGCTGCGTCCGATCCGTAACCTGCTCCCGTCCATGGGCGGCATCGACTTCTCCCCGATGATCCTGGTGCTGCTGCTCTATGTGATCAACATGGGGATCGCCGAACTGCTCCAGTCTACGGGCGATATGCTGCTGCCGGGGCTGTGGATGGCGCTATGAGTGCAGTAAGCACCTGCACCGACGGGCTGGTTTTACGGCTGTATATTCAGCCGAAAGCCAGCCGTGACAGTATTGTTGGGCTGCATGGCGACGAGCTAAAGGTCGCCATCACCGCCCCACCGGTCGATGGCCAGGCGAACGCGCATCTGACCAAATATCTGGCAAAACAGTTTCGCGTCGCCAAAAGCCAGGTCATCATTGAAAAAGGTGAACTTGGGCGGCATAAACAGGTAAAAATCCTTAATCCGCAATCTATCCCGACGGAAGTCGCGGCTCTGACAGAACAGGACTAAACCATGCAGAAAGTTGTTCTCGCGACCGGTAACGCCGGTAAAGTGCGCGAGCTGGCCTCGCTATTAAATGATTTTGGGCTGGACGTGGTGGCTCAGACCGAGTTGGGCGTGGAGTCCGCCGAAGAGACGGGCCTGACGTTTATCGAAAACGCCATTCTGAAAGCGCGCCATGCGGCGCAGGTAACCGGCCTGCCCGCGATTGCCGACGACTCCGGTCTGGCCGTGGATTTTCTCGGCGGTGCGCCGGGGATTTACTCCGCGCGCTATTCCGGGGTGGACGCCACCGACCAGCAGAATCTGGAAAAGCTGCTCGTGGCCCTGAAGGACGTTCCCGACGAACAGCGTACCGCGCAGTTCCACTGCGTGCTGGTCTACATGCGTCATGCAGAAGACCCGACGCCGATTGTCTGTCACGGCAGCTGGCCGGGCGTGATTACCCGTGAAGCGGCGGGCAACGGCGGCTTTGGCTACGACCCGATTTTCTTTGTCCCGACCGAGGGCAAAACCGCTGCGGAACTGACCCGCGAAGAGAAAAGTGCGATTTCCCACCGTGGACGCGCGCTGAAACTGTTACTGGAAGCACTGCATAATGGCTAATTTGCCGCCTCTGAGTCTTTATATTCATATCCCGTGGTGCGTGCAGAAATGCCCGTACTGCGATTTCAATTCGCACGCGCTGAAGGGCGAAGTGCCGCACGATGACTACGTCGCGCATCTGCTGGCCGACCTGGACGCCGATGTGCCGTACGCACAGGGACGTGAAGTTAAGACCATTTTCATTGGTGGCGGTACGCCGAGCCTGCTGTCAGGCCCGGCAATGCAGACGCTGCTGGACGGCGTGCGTGCGCGCCTGAACCTGGCGGCGGATGCGGAAATTACGATGGAAGCCAACCCCGGCACCGTTGAGACCGACCGTTTTGTCGAGTATCAGCGCGCGGGCGTGAACCGCATCTCCATCGGCGTGCAGAGCTTTAGCGAGCCGAAGCTGAAGCGTCTGGGTCGCATTCACGGCCCGGAAGAGGCGAAGCGCGCGGCGAACCTGGCAACGGGGCTTGGGCTGCGCAGCTTTAACCTCGATTTGATGCATGGTCTGCCGGATCAGTCGCTGGAAGAGGCGCTGGACGATCTGCGCCAGGCAATTGAACTGAACCCGCCGCATTTGTCGTGGTATCAGCTCACCATCGAGCCAAACACGCTGTTCGGCTCCCGCCCGCCGGTGCTGCCGGATGACGACGCGCTGTGGGATATCTTCGAGCAGGGCCACAAGCTTTTGACCGCTGCCGGGTATCAGCAGTATGAAACGTCCGCCTACGCGAAGCCGGGCTTCCAGTGTCAGCACAACCTGAACTACTGGCGTTTTGGTGATTATCTGGGGATTGGCTGCGGCGCCCACGGCAAGGTGACCTTCCCGGATGGTCGCATCCTTCGCACCGCCAAAACCCGCCACCCGCGCGGATTTATGGAAGGACGCTACCTTGAGCGTCAGCACGACGTTGAGGCGGCGGATAAGCCGTTTGAGTTCTTTATGAACCGTTTCCGCCTGCTGGAAGCCGCGCCGCGCGCGGAGTTTTCGCTGTACACCGGCCTGGCGGAATCGGTGATTCGTCCGCAGATTGACGAAGCGCTGGCAAAGGGGTATCTCACCGAGAGTGCGGAATGCTGGCAGATCACCGAGCACGGCAAGCTGTTCTTAAACTCCCTTCTTGAGCTGTTCCTCGCTGAAGATTCCTGAAGGCTGATTCAGGATTTCGCATCCCGTTCTGCCGGCTAAGGGAAAGGCTGGCAGAGTATGGGGATGGAAAAATCAAAACAACTCCGTAAACAAATGACGCCCGAAGAGTTACGTCTCTGGTATTTACTCAGGGGACGCCGCTTCTTTGGCTATAAGTTTCGCCGCCAGATGCCGATTGGTGCATATATCGTGGATTTTGCCTGTTTTAAGGCAAAGCTGATTATCGAGCTGGACGGTGGCCAACATCAGAATAACGAAACCTATGATTCACGTCGTACTGAATTTTTGAATGCGAACGGCTGGGAAATACTACGGTTCTGGAATAACGAAATCAGGACAAACGAGGAGGAGGTGTTAATGGCTATCAGGCAACGACTGCGCTGCCTGATGCCCTCACCCTAACCCTCTCCCACAGGGAGAGGGAACAATTACACCCTCTCCCCTGGGGTGTACGGTCCGGGGACATAGTGAACACTTGTTCGGGGACATGGTAGACACTTACAACTGAGGCATAAGAACCCGTTTATGGAGTCGCTTATGCCCTGGGATGCGAGA